>CAYSKG010000015.1:0-26218 GCA_964431725.1 uncultured Candidatus Bathyarchaeia archaeon
AGTCCTCGAGGTTAGTGGCTATTCTGCCTCCTGTGGCCTTAGCTAGCTTCTCCATGTCTGATTTCTTAGCTCTTCTAACGGCTAGTATGCCCTCTCTTGCTAGGAAGTGCTGAGCCATATCATCAATACCCTTCTGGCAGATAACAACGTTAGCGCCAGCATCCTTAATTTTCTTAACCATTTCGCGTAGCATGTTCTCCTCTTCACGTAGGAAGGTTTCCATCTGCTCCGGGGACTCGATGTTAATCTTCGCATCAAACTCAGTCTTCTCAATCTCCAGCGGACAGTTTAGGAGCGCTATTCTAGCGTTCTCAATACGCTTAGGCATACCGGGATGAACAACCTCTTTATCTATGATTAATCCATTAATGAGTTTTGTATCAGTTATTGATTCGCCCGGCTTTTTCTGCACCAGTATATCATCTAGGTCAACTCTATACTGATCACCAACTTTTTGGGCTATGTGAAGAACAGCATTAACAGCTATTTCAGCCAGTTGTTCACGGTTTTCTGATACGATTTTACTCGCCATAGAAGTCATGGCAACCTTCTTCAGAAACTCTTTATCGGTTGGATTAACTGGTATGGCTATCTTCTCAAGAATTTCGAGAGCCTTATCAGCAGCCTTACGGTAGCCGTCAATAACGATTGTTGGATGAACATTCTTGTTCAAAAGATCTTCAGCCTTAGTTAATAGCTCTCCAGCCACGATAACAACGCTTGTCGTTCCATCACCAACTTCATCATCCTGGGTTTTAGCAACTTCAACCATCATTTTAGCCGCTGGATGCTCAATTTCCATTTCATCAAGAATGGTTTTACCGTCATTGGTTATTGTAACATCACCAAGACTGTCAACAAGCATTTTATCCATGCCCTTAGGTCCAAGCGAAGTTCTAACAGATTCAGCAATAATCCTAGCAGCCATGATGTTATTATGCTGAGCTTCCCTACCTCTAGTTCTTCTTGAACCTTCCTTTAATATTAAAACTGGTATGCCACCTGATACTGCCATAAATATTTCCCTCTTTTAAAGATGTTTTAAATGCATCAAAATACTCATATGCACCATTTATTATACTTTTCGTTAAGCATTAACCAAACACAAAGAAGATATGCAAATTTTTATTTTTAGGAAAAAGAATAATTCTAGTGCGTGTGATGTGTATTGATGATTAGAAACTTAAAATCAAAAATAACTTACTTGGAAGATTTACTTCAAAGAATAGCAAGTGAAATATTGGCTAATGTTCTTTATGAAAAAGCTTTACCAGCGGATCTATGGGCTAGCTCTGAGAAGATAATAGATGCCATAAAAAAGACGGCTGAGGAAATTAAGGAGAACATGCTTATTCTTAAGCCTGATAGATCTCCATCAATAAAGAGAACATTCAAGGAGTTTATACAGCCCATAAATATGTTTGAAGAAATCCTTAAGAAAACGCCTGAAGCGTCTCCCAACAGCTCAAAACTGGCTTTAGAACATCTGAGAAAAGCTGTTACAGAAAGTCAAGAATTTGTTGAGATGGCTAAAAGCGTAGCTGCAAACCCCTCTCAATATGTGCTTGAAATTTTAAAGCTGAAGGAAGTTTATGGGGCTAAAGAATACATATCGAAGGTTTCAATTCCAGAAGCGGTCTTCGCCAGACTTGAATTCCTTAATAAAAACATGGAAATTTTAAAGCATCGCATATCAAATCTTGAGCATTCAATACAGGAATTAGTAAGGCAAATAGATAGAGTTCAAGAGGAGATTTCAAAGTTTCAGCGATCTCAACAGAAGACTTAGAAAATAATTATTTTGGTGTCATAGACATGTCGATGGTTGATATAACGTTAAAACCCGAAGTTTTTCGTGAGGCTACTGCAAAGGGACAAATAAAGCTGAAGGCGGAAACAATAAGATTGATTAGGGAAGGAAAAATTAGAAAGGGTGATCCTTTGCATACAGCTAAAATTGCTGGGATTTTAGCTGCTAAGAAGACGCCGATACTTATACCACTTTGTCATCCAATTCCTTTAACAAGCGTAAATATCGACGTAAAGATTTTAGATAAAAATACCATAGAAGTTGAATCTACCATTAAAACTAAAGCTCAAACCGGTGTCGAAATGGAGGCTTTAGTGGCAACAACTATAGCATTACTAACAATATGGGATATGGTTAAGGCTTATGAGAAAGATACTGAGGGACAGTATCCCTACACATTAATTCAAAATGTAAGGGTAACTAAAAAGGTGAAGAGTAAAGATGAGTAAAACAACGCTTAGACATAAAGCTGAAGCACCAAAAACCTTAAATTTTGCAGTAATTACATGCAGTACATCACGTTATAAAGAATACGTTGAAACTGGAAAAATAAATGATCCAACAGGTGATTTGATAGTAAAAACTCTTAAAAGTAATGGGCACAAGGTAACAATGCGAAAAATAATTACAGACGACAAAGAGGAAATCCAGAAAACTGTTATGAAAATTCTGAAATCACGTAAAGTGGACGTTATAATAACTTCCGGTGGGACCGGAATAAGTTCCAGAGATGTGACGATAGAGGCTATCCAACCACTTTTTGAGAAAGAGCTGCCGGGATTCGGAGAAATATTTAGAGTGATAAGCTACCAGAAGATAGGCTCAGCATCAATTTTAACACGTTCAATAGCTGGAATAGTGAGAGGCAAGGCTATATTCTGCCTACCGGGTTCACCAGATAGCGTATCCTTAGCGCTGAAAGAAATAATATTGCCAGAGATTGGGCATATAATAAAACATGCACGGGAATAAAACGCTCATTTTTCATCTTCCTTCCGAGATGTAAGCGATCATCTCATTGTCTAGATTTAACCATTTAGCTATACCTTTAGCCATTTTTGGATTTGTTTGGAATATTATACGAATATAGGGTAGAATCTCTTTTATTGCGCGTGAGGATGATACGTGACATTTCCTTCCGATCCTCTTTCCTATTTCAGCAAGCATTTTTCTTTCTTCTTTTGAACTTGAAACCATTTTTATGCGTCCTGGAAATTTAAAAGGAACCCATCCTGGACTCTTTTTGCTCCATGAAGAAGCTACGCCTGCTGTCATCAAGTCTATAACGTATCTAATAAATGACCAGTCCTGAGTTTTCTTAACTCTACCTCGATAAACATCAGCCTTTGAAAGCATATCCATTGCAACAGCGAGTTCTGAGGGATTCTTAATATGATATGGAATATTTTCGTATATCCATTCAAAAAGCATATCTAAGTCAACATCCGCCATGTTAACAGCAGCTTTCGCAGCTGAACCATCCCTTGCATAAATAATTCTTCTTAAAACACTGAATATCTCCTCTTTCCGATCTCGGTGAGCGAGCCAAGAAACATCCTCGTATGTTAACCTAGTTCTACCCTGAGCTAACGCTTGGAGATCATTTATTGCCGATCTAACATCACCTCTACTTCTCTCAGCTATAAACCTTAGAGCGGCGATTTCAGCGTCTATCCCCTCCCTAGCGCATATCTTAGCTAAATGTTTGGTAATTTCAGTCTTAGATGGTTTCTTAAACTCTATGAGAAGACAGAGCTTCCTTAGAGTTGTAAATCTCGGATCATAAGCGTTATTTGCTATTAATATTATCGGAACCATGCTTTTTTTAATCAATTCAGTTATTTCTCTAAGTCCACCGGTGTCCGCTGATCCAGTTACACCGTCCAGCTCATCAAAAAGAATAAGTTTTCTCTTTCCAAAGAGGGAACCATATTGAGAAGCCCTACCAGCTAAACGTTTAACAGCGCTTGCAGTTCTATAGCTACTTGCATCGCTCTCAATGAGCTCCATATTCAAGTCATTTGCCAAAGCCTCTACAGTCGCAGTCTTCCCAACGCCTGGCGGACCATAAATAAATATCGCCCTTCTATTTGGTATTCTCCTATCCCATGAGCGCAACCAGTCAAGGATTTTCTTTTTAGCTTCTTTGTTACCTATGACTTCCGCTAGAGATTTAGGCTTATATTTTTGTATCCACGGAATATATGTAACTCTAGATGCCATAGAGAACACCATGGATTGTGATCGGTTTATAATCCTTTCTTTATTTCGTGACCTGCTTCAACAAGCCTAGCAAGTAAAGCGCTTAACTGAATCTCTTCATTTGCTCCTTGAACCAATCGATAATCTATCTCACCAGCTATGTCCGCTAACTTAACCTTCCATATCTCCGGCACATTTAGTCGAAATATTTCATTATGGATCTGTCTTATTATGTCGGCTCCGGAAAGCCCGTATTTTTGTATCAACTCCCTTAGCTTATCTCTTGCTGCAAGAAAATCTCCATTTAACGCTGTAAGCATCATTTTTCTAACATCGTAAGGATTGGCTCTGCCAACGACTGAATAAACGATTTCAGCGTTTATTGGCTTGCCAACAGAGGCAGCCGTCTGAAGAATGTTTATGGTTCTTCTGAGATCTCCCTCACTAATTTCCAGTATGGCTTCTATGCCGTCATCTAAAATCTCAACGTTCTCTTTTTCGCAGATGTATTTTATCCTTTTAATTACAGATTCTCGCGGTAAATATGTGAATCTAAAGGGTGCACAACGTGATTGTATGGGCTCAATTATTTTACCACTATAATTCGCTATGAGGATGAAGCGGGCGGTTTCAGTGTAACGTTCCATTGTACGCCTTAAGGCTTGCTGCGCATCGTCGGTCATGTTATCCGCCTCGTCCAGAATGAGTATTTTAAACGTTATTTCCCCCATCGGCCTTGTTCTAGCGAAGGTCTTAACAGTCTCTCTAACTACATTTATTCCTCGCTCATCACTAGCATTAAGCTCCATTATATATTCGCGATAATTTTCACCATAAAGGTCATGTGCTAAGCATAGAGCTGCCGTAGTTTTTCCTGTTCCAGGTGGTCCGGCGAATATGCAGTGTGGGACATTTTTGGCTTTAACAAAGCTCTTTAATCGGCTGACTATTTCATCTTGATCGACTATTTCATCTAAGGTTTGTGGTCTATACTTTTCAGTCCACATCTCATAGCCCAAGTCAAACACCTAATTAAATTTTAGATTAGCAATATAAAAGCAGCTTCATCCTTTATGTTTTCACTTTAAAGTTAGGGATATAAAGACAGCAAACTTGCTTCTATCAGAGCTCCGAACAATAAGAGTATATTGCAGATAACAATTATGATAGACATGGTCATTAGCTCATTCTTGAAATTCCGTTTTATTATGGCATAAGTCATCCAAATACTTTCTGATATTGCAAGCGTGTAAGATATATACTCCATCCATGTGAATGGCAATGAAAAAAGAAATAGAAAAGTGAATAGAGGGTTAATTTTGCTAATTGCACTATAAGCTGCCAAGATTCTTCCAGTATTATAGAGCACATAAAATCCGAAGCCTGGACCAACAATGGGAATAAACATCGCTAGAGCGTACATAAGATTATTACCAAAAATTAGCTGCACACCTACAACCTCCACAGCGTTTTCTATTTTATTCATCTCTTGAACTATATTCTGCGCTTCTGATCGCTCGACACGTACTAAAACACCAATAGCAGTTGCAAGTACACAAAGCAGGAAAACAATCAAGAAAACTATTATCCGATCTTGTAGAGTACCAATCGAGAATATTCTTCTTTTGATTTTACGGTGAAGTATAACGGCACCACAATTTGGACAGAATTTAGCATCTTTCTCAGGAATTTTTGCACCACAACGGGGACAATAGGACATTATCATACACCAGACTAGTCTAGTAAGTATTAACTAATCATTAGGATAATTTGATTAATAAGTGATCTCCCTTATTAAGATAAGGGTGATAAATCCCCTATATAATCTTTAATTCGTTACCTTATGAATGTGCTTAAATATTAGAGTAAACACAAAAATAATGTTGGGTGGGTGATGACAGATCTGACCCTTCTGAGTTTTACCTTACCCGTGATGTAGATCTTGAGTGTGGAACCCACCTCTCTACAATAAACTTAGATGATTAAAACAATGGCGACATCTCTTTCAGATATTTTTCGTAGTTAAGAAAGAACCTAGATAAGCCTTTTTATCCACGATAATGCACGTATATTATACTAACGAGACGTAATATGGTGTTTAGATGGACAAGTCTAGAGAAATAAAGGTTTTTCCCATTGCTTTTGAGAGTTTAGGCGTTAGATCTATGTGCACCTATGTTGAAACTCCTGATGTCGGAATTTTATTAGACGCTGGTGTTTCACTTGGTCCCGTTCGTTTCGGCTTCCCGCCTCATCCAAGAGAGTATGAAGCAATTAAGAGTAGACGTGAGGCTATAATTAAGTTCGCTGAAAAAGCTGAAATTATAACTATCAGTCACTACCATTTTGATCATCATACACCCTCCTATACTGATTGGGCGTACAATTGGTGCTCAGCAGAAATAGCTAACAAAATCTATGAGGGAAAAATGGTCTTAATTAAAAATTATAGGGATCATGCAAACTTTAGTCAGAGACGGCGCGGATGGATATTTGAGAAAACAAGCGGCAAATATGCTAAGAAACTTGAGATTGCTGATGGAAGAAAATTTATTTTCGGGAACACTGTTGTCTCATTTTCTAAGCCAGTATTTCACGGTCCAGAGGGTTCAGATCTGGGATGGGTTATAATGACAGAAATAAAGTATAAAGATGAATGCGTTCTTTTCGCACCGGATGTTCAAGGTCCAATAGTACAAGAAACGCTTAATATGATTATTAGTAAAAATCCTCAACTAGCAATTATAGGCGGTCCACCAACGTATCTTGCAGGCTTTAGAATGAATCATAAAAGTATAGATTCAGCAATAAAAAATCTAAAAGTTATTGTTAAACATATTCCGATAACTATTATTGATCATCATATACTTCGAGATGAAAATTGGAAGGCATTCATGCAACCGGTGATTGATGCAGCATTAAATTGCAATCATAAAGTTTTCACTGCCGCGGAATTTTTGGGAAGGAAAAATCTTCTTCTTGAAGCACGGAGGAGAAGATTATATGAAGAGGAACCGCCACCTTCAGAATTTATTAGATGGTCTAGGATTTCATCGATAAGAAGAAAACTTATTCCTCCCCCAATTAAGTTTTCAAATAACTTATAAACCTCAAAAGTAAAATTTCAGATATAAAAATATTTTTGGAGGAAATTTATGCGTAAAATCAAGTCTTATGTAGAAGGTTTAAGGGAAATCACATTTAACCTTGCTCCTTCAGGGAAACTAAAATTGCAGATATGTAGTGATAATGTGATTCGCGTGGTTTATTCGCCAAAGACGTTTCCGCTGGAAGATGAAAGTTTGACAATTGTCAAAAGAAATTTAAAGCCAACAGACTGGAGATTGGAGAAAAAAGATGAAGAAGTATTCGTAATAACTGACAGAGTTATCGCCGCTGTTAATTTTAACTCAGGACTGATAGAATTCAAGGATTCCTCAGAAAAACTTATTCTTAAAGAAAACTTTAGAAAAGCGATTCCAGTCAAGGTGGCTGGAGAGAAAACTTATCATGTAGAACAGATATTTTCAGTTTCTGAGAATGAAGGATTTTATGGTTTAGGTCAGCATCCTGGAATTTTCAATTATAGAGGCCATACCATCACCCTTATACAGAGAAATTGGGATGTGGCTATACCCTTTTTAGTATCTAGCAAAGGCTACGGAATTCTTTGGGACAATTATTCAATGACAAGGATCACTAGCTTTAGGGATGGGGGGAGGATAAGCTCAGATGGTGGTCTGAAGTGGCCGAAGTTATAGACTACTATTTTATTTATGGACCGGAGATTGATGAAGTTATAGCATCCTATAGAAGGCTAACTGGAGCTGTTCCCCTACTACCGCTTTGGGCTTATGGTTATTGGCAATCCAAGGAAAGGTACAAGTCTCAGAAGGAGATTGTTGAAACCGTTAAAAAATTTAGGGAAAGGAAAATTCCGATAGATGTTATAATTCAAGATTGGAGATATTGGGGCAAATATGGCTGGAACGCTTTCAAGTTTGATGAAGAATACTATCCAAGTCCAGCCAAAATGGTTGATGATCTACATGCACTTAACACTCACGTATTAATTTCCATATGGCCTAGCTTTGGCCTAGAAACCGAAGTCTATAAAGATATGGCTAGTAAGGGATACATATGCCCAAACACTATATGTTATGATCCGTTTAATGAGGGAGCTAGAAAACTGTATTGGGAGTATATTAAAAAAGCGTTTTTTGACATAGGTTTTGATGGATGGTGGTTAGATGCAACAGAACCTGAAACTGGGAATGGATGGGCATCATTTTACACTCCTTTCCACTCAACCAAAACAGCCATGGGCTCCGGAGCCCGCTATCTTAATGCTTACTCACTTATGACTACAAGAGCTGTTTATGAGGGGCAACGTAAGATATCAGATAAACGCGTAGTAATACTCACACGTTCATCCTTTATAGGACAACAACGATATTCGGCAGTCACATGGTCAGGCGACATATTTCATGATTGGGGCACTCTCAGGGAGCAGATCCCTGCTGGTTTAAACTTTTCCATATCCGGCGTACCCTATTGGACAACCGATATAGGTGGCTTCTTTAGCGGTAATCCAGCAACGGAATCTTACCGAGAAATTTTTATAAGATGGTTTCAGTGGGGCGCGTTCTGTCCAATTTTTAGAGTTCACGGAACAAACTATGCTAAGGAGCCTTGGATGTTTGGTTCGGAAGCTGAAAAAATACTTGTGAGATACATTAAGTTGAGATATAGACTTTTGCCATACATATATTCTGTGGCATGGAAGGTTACATGTGAAGGTTATACTCTGATGCGACCGTTAATAATGGATTTCAGAGATGATCAAGAGGTTTTTAATATAGATGATCAATACATGTTTGGCCCAGCATTAATGATAAGCCCAGTAACTCTCCCTCATATTCCGAGCAGGAAAATTTATTTACCGAAGACTTTTGGCGGCTGGTACGACTTCTGGACTGGTGAAAAAATAAATGGGGGACAATATGTCGAAAGAGCTACACCTTTAGATATTTTGCCTATTCATGTTAGGGCAGGTTCAATAGTGCCCATGGGACCTCAACTTCAGTATGCTATGGAAAAACCCATGGATCCAATAGAACTTAGGATATATCGAGGCGCTAATGGATCATTTACTATATATGAAGATGATGGAGAAACGTATAGCTATGAAAGGGGCGAATATAACTTGATTCATATAGAATGGAAAGAAAATGAACAAAAATTAGTAATAGATGAAAAAGTTAGAGGATACTTGGGCGCGCCTAGGGAAAAAATATTCCATATAGTATGGGTTAGAAAGGGGCGCGGGACAGGATTAGAAATGGCAAAACCAGATCTAATAGTACATTATAAAGGAAGAAAAGTAGTTATTGAATCTCAAAATCAAAAATACTGTTGGGAAAGAGAAGTATAACTGGAAGAGAGAAAGAGAGCGCAATATTTTAATTTGTTCAATTTATTTTTCATTAAAATATGAAGTTTAGGTTGGTGACTTGTTGAAAGATCTCCTTGAATTTATTGTTGAGGACGGACTTAATAGAGGAGCAAGTTTCTGCGAGGCAAGATATTTTGAGGAGAGAAGTACTAGCATAAGTGTTGAGAATGGAATTGCAAAAGCGTTAGGCGCTGGGATTTTAAGAGGAATTGGCGTGAGAGTCATAGTTAATGAACGATGGGGGTTCGCCTCAACAAACATACTTACAAAGCAACATATTGAAAGAACTCTAAAAGATGCTATAAGCAGCGCGAAGTCCATAATGACATATGCTGGAGAAGAAGCAAAAATAGTGGAGGTTAAACCCTCATCGGACTCTATTATACATGATGTAAAAATAAATCCGGAAGACGTAAGTCCAGAAGAAAAGGTCAAGAGGATGCTCGAGTTAGAGAGGGATGCAAGAAACTTTAGCGATAGAATTAAAGATACTTTTATGATGTACAGAGATGTAATAACCAAAGTTATAGTATGCAATTCTTTTGGAACATCAGTTGAAGAGATAACGCCTAGAACGCGGATATACTGCAGAGTTATAGCTAAGGAGGGAACAAACATGCAGGAGGGATTTGAGTCTATTGGGAATGTTGCTGGTTATGAATTAATTGAGGGAATCAAAGCTGAGGATTTCACATTGAAAGCAGCTCAGAGAGCGGTTAGCTTGCTCAGTGCACATTCCCCTCCAAGGGGGACGCATACTATTGTTGTTGATCCTAAGGTTGGTGGCTTATTTGTTCATGAGGCTATAGGACATAATAGTGAGGGAGATTTAGTATTCAGCGGCCATTCCATAATATCTGATAAGATGAAACAGAAAATAGGAAGTGATCTTGTGACAATAATTGACGATCCAACAAAAAAGCATTATGGACATTTCATCTACGATCACGAGGGGACAAAAGCTAAATCCCATTTAATTATAAAAAATGGGATTCTAGTCGGCTTTCTACATTCACTTGAATCAGCTGCCAAGCTTGGCGGCAAGCCGGAGGGAAGCGCTAGAGCTCAATCACATCATCATCCACCTATTGTACGTATGTCAAATACTTACCTAGCGCCCGGAGATATGACGTTAGAAGAAATTCTTGAAGACATCCATTATGGTGTTTATTTATCAGGATCCCAATATGGTTATGTTGAGTCTCAAAAAGGTCAATTTACCTGCAAGGTTGAAGAGGGGTGGCTAATAGAAAAAGGAGAGTTAACAGAACATTTAAGGGATGTAGCTATAAGCGGCTCAACACTTGAAGCCTTAAAAAATGTGACAGCAGTTGGCAGAGATCTAAGAATAGAGATGCCAGGCATGTGCGGTAAATCCGGTCAGAGCATGTACGTTGACGCTGGCGCCCCCCATTTCAGGATAGAAAATATAGTTGTTGGTGGGAGGAGATGATAGAGAAAATTGATTTATTTACGCCCGTAGAGAAAGCCATAAATAGGCTTTCCAAACTCGATGTAGATTTTTACGATGTATTTGCATCTTATGTTAGATCTCTCCGTATTACCATCATGGGAAGAGGCATTAAGGAAGCAGCGTCACGTGTAGATGTCGGAATAGGTGTAAGAGTATTTAAAAATAAGGGTATGGGAAAAGCTTACTCACAAAGCCTAGAGAATTCAGATATAGAAGCAACTATTAAACGAGCGGTAAGCTTCGCTAAAGCTTCGCAACCGGATCCATATTTTAAGGGTCTTCCCGGTCCATCAAAGGCCCCTGAGGTTCCTGACTTATGCGATAGGGAAATAGTTGGTTTAACATTGGATAATGCAATTCAAATTCCTAGAGATATGATAGATGCCGCTGAAAGTGTTCGAGAGGGAGGAATGTATCATGGAGGATTCAATGCAAACCATGCCAAAGCATGCTTAATGACCTCTACAGATGTTTCTATTGAGATTGAGAAGACCATTGCTTCAGCATATATACAGCCCGTTTACAGGAGGGGGAACGATGTTGGAAGCTCTTATGAGTTTGATTACGGAGTATCATTGGCTGAAATAGACCCGGAAAAAATAGGTAAGAAAGCAGCTGAAAAAGCAATAGAACAATTTGGCTCAAAGAAAGTTAAAAGCGACTCTTTACCCATAATATTATCACCCGAATCAGCTGGATCACTCTTCTCCAGTTTATTATCGGCTTTATCCGGCGAGCCGGCAGTTAAAGGAAGAACCTTTGCATCTAAACTGTTAGGAAAGAAAGTAGGACCAGAGATCCTTGAAATATTAGATAATGGAACAATTCCAGGAGCTATAGCAAGTAGCACATATGATGGGGAAGGCGTACCGAGAAGACCTGTAAAGGTTGTAGATCGAGGTGTTGTATTAACATTTCTCCATAACTACTATTCTGCGGGCATAATGAATGTTGAATCAACTGGACACGCTATCAGGGGAGGTTATGGAGGGAATGTGGGTGCTGGACCAAGCAACGTTAGGGTTAGCTCTGGCGATAGCACACTGGATGAAATGATTAATGAAACTAGGAGAGGGGTTCTTGTCATTAGCGGTTCTTTCACACCAAATATGGTTTCTGGAGAACTTTCGACAACGATTGATGAAGGCTTCTTCATAGAAAAAGGTGAAAAGAAACATCCGGTTAAGAATTTAATGATTGGCGGACACGTACTAGATCTTCTCAGAAATATTGAATTGATATCTAAAAAGGGACGAACGTTCGGGAAAGGACATTTCTTCCCATCGATAAAAATTAGGGAGGTAAAATTGTCAGGCAAATGAAAACTTTTTGCCCCGCAGCTGATTCTAGACTTCTATAAATCAACAAAAATATTTTTTATTTCACTACTGTGGTTTATATGTTGCCGATTCTGATTTTACCTACTAAAGAGCGTAACATTAATCCATCAAACATTGCTGGGCATTCTTCTGAAAAGATTAGGAAGAATAATTAAATCTTCTTTGATTTTAGATGGAATTGCATATCATCTAAAACCGCTGATGGAACCTGCAGATCTTTCATGGTTTTTAAGCCAGAGGGAGCATTAATGACTTTAGGTATTAAGTTAACTATTATTGCGACTGTTCCAGCATCACCATGTATGCAAGGGGATATCCTTTCTCGAATCATTGGTATCCCTTCAATCGTTATTGAATCATATTCTTCTACGGCGCCAACATACGCTTTGAAGATTAATGAAATAACTTTTTCGTTCTTTGCTATTCCATGGGCTTTTTGGCTTAAGCCAGCGACCATTTTAGGTTTCACAACAACATAGTTGGTTTTTACCTCTTTTTCAGCTATTATAGGCTCTACAGGTTCTTCAATTATTCTATCAATTCTCCAACCTACCGCATCAGCTATCATGGCTATAGATTGTTTAAGTCCAACGTGACCCGTTATCTCACCTTTAACAATTTTTTCTTTGAAATCCCTGATGTCTAATCCTGCACCTATTTTTCTTTGAAATGGAAGCCTACGTTTCGCCGCATCTATAACTCTTTCCACACATATACGCTTAATATCTTGACATACAGATGTCAAAGTTATTACAAGCGTATCCATAAGGAAACCTGGATTTATGCCCGTTCCAAGAACTGTAACATTATGTTCTCTGGCTGTTTCATCAATTCTCCGGGAGATCTCCTCGTCTACAACATATGGATAGGATAGCTCTTCACACGTGGATATTACATTGAGGCCACGTTTAATTAGCTCTAATATCTGCGGATAAGCCTTATCTAGAAAAGATGTTGTGGCATGTACAGCAATCTCAGCCTCAGCATCAAAATCTTTTATGCTCTCGAGAACAGTTACTCCTAAGGGTTCTTTAAGTCCTATGACATTTCCTAAGTCTTTGCCAACCTTACTTGGATCAAGATCCACAGCACCAACAATTTTCACGTTTCTTTTCTTCAGCAATAGCTTAGCTATTTCACAGCCTATTGCTCCTAAACCTACTAATAAAACCCTGATCTCTGAATCCGTAGAGTCTTGTTCGCTCATATACCATCCGCCAAATAAATCTATCCATAATTTATTTGATTATTGGACTATTACCTTAAATTGTTTTAATCTTTCGTACTCCTCGTAGTCGTATATCTTTACGCCTCTAACTACTCTAGTTATCACACCTTTCTCACTAGGATTATCGGGTTTTAACCCTAAATTAAGCGATTTAAAAAGTCCTAGTAGCTGTCCAACTATAACGTCAACAATTGGCCTACAAGAATCCTGAATCATATAATTTCCACAATCACTAATATCGATTACATAATCAACGTAACGTTTTAATTCTTCATCGAGCCCACAGCATATGGCAATTTTTTTCAAACCTAAAGCTTTCTCATACATGTCTTTTATAAAATCAATTTCATAGCGTCTTGTAAATGGATTGGAAGAGACGAAGCAAATGATTAGGGTTTTATTATTTATAGCAGCCTCAGGTCCGTGTCTGACTCCGAGGAACGAGTCAAATTTACATATTATATGACCAGCTGTTAACTCCTGAAGTTTTAAGTGCGCCTCAGCTGCGCACCCATAGAGAGAACCGGAACCTAAAAAGAAGGCTCTCTCAAAGTCTAGTTCAGCTATTTCTTTGATTAAGCTAGAGTCTTCCTTTAATATTTTTTTGGCAATCTTTGAGGCATTACGGATTGTTTCTTCATATCTATCTATTTCATGTACGTGAGCTAGGAACTGCGCTGTCATGAGCATAGTTGTGAATGAAGATGTCATAGCAAGTCCTTTATCATTCGTCTCCTCTGAAAGTATTATACGGAGAACGTTACTTTCCTGGTTTTCCTCTTCACTTTTACTATGTAGCGAAGCAAGTCTTCCATTTTTGTTACATGTGACAACTATGTGGTTTACTTTTTTGCAGTATTTATCAGCTAGAATAAAAGCGCCTAAAACTTCTGGACTATTTCCAGATCTAGAGAAATAAATCATGGTTGTATCTAAATGGGTGAGAAAAATTGATTTCCAATCCGTTACAATATCAGTGCTCGCTTTGGATTCAACATTTACTTGCCACATTCCCCTTAGAAGATTCTCGGAAGATAAGCCTATGAAGTGTGATGAACCAGCTCCAGATAGGATAATTTTTCTAGCATTTTTTGACCATATGTTTTTTCTGATAAACCCTTCTATTTCATCAAATCTGTTCTTTAGCATCCCAAAATTTTTCATCCAAGAATCTGGTTGTTGCAATATCTCTTTTGGAGTATACTCGATGCCTTTAGCTTTTAATTCTTCTTTAGAGAGAACCGTTAACTCGGTTAAGGGATCCATTTTTATCACACTAACCTTTACCTATAAGATTCTCTCTATTTTCCATAAACTTTAACACTTTTTCCTCAGTTATTTTTTCCTTTAGATCCACCAACATATGGACATGCAAGTGCACCGACAGCGTTTGCGAATTTTATAGATTCTTGGAGACTTCTGTTTTTGTGCACAAAATAATAGGTGAAACCAGCGTCAAAGGAGTCTCCGGCACCAGTTGTGTCTACGACTTTTACTTTAAAAGCCTTAGATTCCACAATCTTTCCCTCCATGATGCCCATGCTCCCTCGGCTACCACATTTTATAATAGCAACCATCTTAACTTTTGAGCCCAGTTTTTCAATGCTTTTAGAGGATTAGATAATTTAGTTATTTCAAGCGCTTCTTTATCACTTGGCAAGAAAATATCAGTATGCTTTAGTGCGTCCCATATTCCCTTATATTCGCCCGTTTTAATATTCTTGTCAATATTCCGATTTTTCCAATTATATCAACTCTTCCGCCTAGTTGAGCTAGTCTACAAGCGAATATAGACGCTGATCCCCCAATAATGTTTTGCATAGAATTTCTTGACCGAGTTCTGGAAACTTCATCATTCCACTAATTATTTTATCAACATTTAAATCTCCAATTACAAGTGTTCTCTTCAATAGGAAGCAGCCTCTAAGCCAGTATTTTTTATTAAAATTTCTTTACAACATACTGCACTATGGACTCGAATATTAGCTTACCATCTCCATATTTAGGCGGTCTACCAGCTCTAGTCCAGTCTGGCAGTTGCCAACCATAATAAGCTC
This sequence comes from uncultured Candidatus Bathyarchaeia archaeon, assembly GCA_964431725.1. Taxonomy (GTDB): domain Archaea; phylum Thermoproteota; class Bathyarchaeia; order Bathyarchaeales; family DTEX01; genus DTEX01. Next base: position 15,567 of record CAYSKG010000015.1, read on the forward strand.
TTTCCGGATGAGGCATCAAACCAAATATTGTTCCCTCAGGATTACATATACCTGCTATATCGTAAAATGAACCGTTTGGATTAGTGGGATATCGGCCATTAGCATGTTCGCCTTTTTCATCACAGTATCTAAGAACTATCTGATCGTTCTCTAAGAGCTTACTCAGCATCTTCCTCTCTCTATCTCTCGGTAAAATGAATCTTCCCTCAGCATGAGCTATCGGCATGCGTAGAACTCGTCCTTTAGGTATAAGCCATGTAAATACGCACTTACCGCTATTTTCATGCCTTAAGTACGTCCACTTACATCTATAGCCTATTGGAGAATTGGTTGCTAAAGCAGCCTCTGGAAAATCGCTTATACCACTGATTCCCGGTAACAGTCCAGCTTCTACAAGTATTTGGAAACCATTACATATTCCGAGTATTGGTTTATCTTCATCAGCAAACATTTTTATTTCTTTCCCGATTCTAGCCATTATTTTCTTTGCAAGAATAGCTCCGGCTCTAACATAGTCACCGTAAGAGAAGCCGCCAGGGAAAACCAGTATATGGTAATCCAATATATCTCTTTTTTTGAATATCTCATTTAGATGACGTATGAAAGCTTTTGCGCCAAGATCTTCAAACGCCCTTTTCGTTTCAGCATCACAGTTTGTTCCACCAACTCTAACTATACAGACTCTAATCTCTTCTCTTTTCATAGATTCATTAGCCTCCAGAAAGAGGTTTTTTCCAAGCTTCCATCAAGACATCTATACTTGTATTTATGATAGGTTTTCCATCGAGCCCGTAAATCATAAAAGATTTATCGCTTTTAATTCTACCAATTAACGCATAATGGGTTCCTCTAACTATCTCCTCAAATTTTTCTCGAGATTTTTCTGGAATCTCTACAAGAAAGCGGCTGTTAGATTCGGAGAATAATATGTAATCGTTTCTTTGAACAGTGTTTTCTCTAGGAACGTTCTTTAACCAAATTTCTAGACCATAGCCTCCAGCAAAGGCCATCTCCGCAGCGGCAACTGCTAAACCGCCCTCTGAGAGATCATGGCAAGCCCTCACGCATCCTTTATCAATCGCTCTGATTATGGCTTTCATATTACGCTTAGCTTCTCTAAGCCTAACTTTCGGAACACTTTTTCCCAAGAACCCTCTCGATTTATAGTATTCGGAACCACCCAACTCGGGATATGTTCGTCCAATAATGTACAATAGGTTTCCAGCTTCTTTTAGGTCCATAGAAACAATTTTTCTAACATCCGGGGCTATTCCAATAGCCGTTATTAAGAGGGTTGGCGTGATCGGGCCAAGCGGAGACTCATTATAAAGGCTATCTTTTCCAGATATAAATGGCGTTCTGAAACCTTTTGCAAACTTATAACATGCCATACAAGCTCTCACAAGTGAGCCCATTCTATCCGGCTTTTCAGGATTACCCCAAACAAAATTATCAAGTAATGCTATTCTCCGCCCCCCAACAGCCACATTATTTCGAATTGCTTCATCTATAGCTGAAGCAGCCATCCAGTAAGCACTAATCTTACCATAGTTTGGATTCATTCCACATGATAGCACAACGCCCTTCCAAGAATCATCTAATGGTTTTAAAACAGCCGCATCACTTGGACCTTCATTCTTTCCGCAGAAAGGCTTTAACACAGTATTACCCTTAACTTCGTGATCATACGTTCTGATAACAGGTTCCTTACTTGCAACATTGGGCGAAGATAAAATTTTCAGCAGATCTTCTGTTAAGTCCTCTGGCTCCATGAAGTTTGGCTCAACAAACTTCATTCTACTAAATTTAGCAGTCTTCTCGGATTTTGGCGGGCTAAATAAGAAATCTATATCGAGCTCAGCAACTTTAAAGCCTTTATAAAATATTCTTAGAATCCCATCATCAGTTAATCTTCCTATAGATGTTGCTTCAACCTCTTCCTTTCCAAATATCTCTAAAACCTTACTTAGGTTACTTTCCGGAACTGTGAGAAGCATTCTTTCTTGGGATTCAGATATGTAAATTTCCCATGGTGCAATATTTGGGTACTTAAGTGGAACCCTATCAAGTTCAACATAGGCTCCGCAATTAAATTTTTTGGCGGTCTCGCCAACTGCGCTTGAAAGCCCGCCGCCTCCTAAATCAGTTATGGAAGTTGCTAATTTCAAATCTCTAATAGCAATTATAGCTCTTTTGAGCTTTTCTTCTTCAATTGGATTGGCTATTTGAACTGCCGGTCTAGAAACTTCCTCCGATTCTTCAGTTAGCTCTAATGAAGCAAAAGTCACACCATGGATTCCATCTCGACCAGTTTTTCCACCTGCTAAAACAAGATGATCTCCAGCTTTAGCCTTCTTAACATAACTACTTATTGGAAGAATGCCAACGCAGCCGCAATAAACAACAACATTACCCGTATAACTCTCATCGAAGTATATAGCGCCATTAACTGTCGGTATTCCCATGTTATTACCATAGCTACCGATTCCTGCAACTACACCTCTAAAAATATATTTAGGATGTTTTATTCCGGGCGGAAGCTTTGTAAAATCATAGTCAAGGGGACCGAACCCTAGAACATCCGTGCAGGCTATTGGATCAGCCCATACCCCCAGCACGTCGCGTATTACTCCACCAACACCAGTAGCCGCTCCTCCGAAGGGTTCTATGGCTGATGGATGATTGTGAGTTTCAACCTTTACGGCTATTCCGTAATCATTTTCAAACTGAACTATACCAGCATTATCCTCAAAGACTGATATGCACCATGACGTGTTTAGCTCATGTGTAACTTTTGCAATGAATGTTTTGAAAAGTGAATTAATTTTTCTCCCGCTTGGTAGAGTAATTGTGCCTTTAAAGGTTTTATGATAGCAATGTTCGCTCCATGTTTGTCCAAGAGTCTGCAGCTCAACATCTGTCGGGTTCCTACGTTTTCGTAAAAAATAGATTTTTATAACCTTCATTTCTTCGAAATTTAAGGCTAAGCCCATCTCTTCGCTTATCTTGATAAGATCCTCATCACTAGCTTCAATAAGATTAATTTCATAAACTTCGAATGGTAGATCTTTTTTAATGTATAACTGCTTTTTCATCCCGCTTTTCCTCTATTTGGTATTTGTAATCATCCTTAACGGGATTCGCTAGCAACCTTTTACACATCTCCTCAACTTTGGTTTCGGCATCTTCAATTGAAGATGCCTCAAGAATTATCTCATAAACCTTACTAACCCTAACAGATTCCACCGGATACATTAATTCTAAAAGCGCATCCCTAGTTGTTTCCCCTTCTGGATCAGAGTGACCCGGCTTTAAGCTAACTTCCACCCTAGCAACATATTTCATAGGATAAAAGAGGGGAAGAAGATGGTAATTAATTTTTATGCTCGAACTTGGAGGTTATTCACTGCCTCCAGAATGAAGGAGGAGCTGCTTCAGGTTTACCCTCCAACTCGATAACTACAACAGTGTCTATTGGGTCAGGAGGTCTTCGGGGGAGGCCGTAAATGAATAGGCGGTCTCCTCTTTGTTTGAATGAAAGCACCTCTTTAGTTGCCAGCATATAAGTTCGAAGAACTTTATTTTTTATCCCAGCCACGCACATCTCTTTACCAGGCCAGTAAAAGACATGCACATAGACCTTGTTTTTCTTAGCTGTAATCTGCCCGAGATGGGCCGCTCTGAATGGAGCTGCTCCAGCACCATATATCGATTCACCATTTCGTTTTAACCATTCTCCCACAGCTCTGAGCCTACGTGCGTAAGCTTCGGGTATGCTTCCGTCAGCCTTTGGCCCCACATTTAAGAGTAGGTTTCCATTTCCTGCAACACAACGCACTAGTAAGCGAATTATCTCTAAAGGACTTTTTAGATGTTTATCACCAGCATGGTAACCCCACCAAGCTTCACTTATGGTCATGCATGATTCCCAAGGTCTATCAAAATACTGTATATGTTGTTCTGGAGTCTCAAAATCTTCAGGTAAGCCAGAGCGATTATTCATTATTATATTCGGCTGGAGATTACGGACCATTCTATTTAAACGTTGAGACTGCCAGTCTTCAGCAGTATATGGCCATGCACCATCATACCAAAGAATATCTATTTTCCCATAATTTGTCATTAGTTCACGTACTTGTGCATGCACGTATTCTCGGAATCTAGCCCAACCCTCCGGATTTTTAGATGGACCATCCCAATATTCAGGCCAACGCCAATCTAGTAGTGAATAATAGAAGCCTATACGTATTCCAGCTCTACGGCATGCTTCTACATATTCTGCGATAAAATCTCTTTTGGCAGCCGCTGCTTTTACCGATGTAAAATCTGAAACTTGACTATCCCATAGACAGAAGCCATCGTGATGCCTTGTTGTTAAAACCATATAGCGCATTCCAGCTTCCTTAGCTAATGCAACCCATTTATCAGCATCGAATCTTTTAGGATTAAATTTTCTAGCTAATTTGGCATATTCAGACTTCGGTATCCGCTCAAAAAACATTACCCATTCTCCACGTGCCGGAACTGCATATAGTCCCCAATGAATAAACATGCCAAATCTAGCTTCAATCCACCATTTTAATCGCTCTGGAACTTTGGAAAGAAAGTCGGACAAACAAACATTCCTCCCCATATAGAGTTACTTATTATCTTATTCATGCGAAAATATTTAACTTTAAAAACAAAATTGCAGGAATATTGGATTTTAGTGAGACGGTTGGACATCCTCTTTGTTTTATCTGCTTAAGTAATAGGCAAGTTGATGAATTGCATTTTAAATTAGTAGACTCCTTAGATATTTCACGCATTTAGGTAATTCGATCTCTGGTTTTCCAGGTATGCTACATTCAAGAGTCATAAAATTTCTATAACCTATCTTTTTTAATGCATTAAAACCAGATTTAAAATCTATATGTCCATATCCAGGTAATAGACGGCTGCTATCCGCCAAGTGAACATGAAATATATAATCTTTTGCTTCCTCTATACTTCTCGATATGTTATTCTCTTCAATACTCATATGGAAGAAATCAGCCATTATTTTCATATATTCCCTTCCAACAGCTTTACATACATCAACTGCTTGTTGAAGCCTGTTAATGAGGTGAGTTTCATAGCGATTTAACGGTTCAAGCAAAATATAAGCGCCAACATCGTCAGCATATTCTCCTAAGATCTTACACTCCTCGATAAGGATTCTTTTTTCAACTTCTTTAACATCACTACATAATGGATAGATATCTGAAATTTTAGGGCCACCGAAGGTTGGAACAGTTATTACTCCAATCCCTCCAAGATCAGCACATATCTTGAGCCTTTCTTTTATATCTTTTATGGCGATTTCTCTGGATTTTCGATCGGCTCCAAGTAAATCACCATTATATCCACTACAAATTGTTGAAAGTCTAATTTTTGATGTACTTAACGCCTCCTTAATTTCTCTAAAACGCCGTGGTAACTCATTTCCCCAAATTTCTACACCTTCAAAACCGTACATTTCAATGTTCCGTAGTTTTTCAATTAAAGTTTCACCTGGAATCATATTCTCTTGGATAGATAGCTTCATATACTTCTCCCTCGCAATCTTAATTTTTAGTTGGATTAGTTAAAATGGTTTTTCTCTCCACAGTTTTATAGTTTCAAACCAAAATATTCCACAAGCTATTATACCAAAAATTATAGCTACAATATTATGCAGACTCCAGCTATGCCCATAAAACACTAAATAAAAAATTAACATAGTTGAGAACCATAGTGAATAGAAGAGAAACCTCGGAATCATGAAGCGGCCAAGCCTCATAAAAAATCTTAAAACTCCAACTTTTACTTCCTTAGCAAGAAAATATTCACCTCGGGGAGATTTCTTAACTAAACCTAGAGAACAGAGTTTTTCTAAATGATGGGCTGCAACACTTGGACTTGAAAATCCTAGGGCTCTTTGGAGCTCTCTAACGCCGACAGGTGAACCTTGCGATTTAAGCATGAACAAATATACAAGTAAAGTCTTCCCCTTAAGATAAGATTCTATTTTAGTTAGAGAATCTATATTCTCACTCATTATTTCTCGCCAATCCGCCAAAACAAATAAATTTCTATTCAACACAATATAAAAATACTATATACCAAAGAAATCCTTAAAAGATTTAAGAAAAAGAGAAAATATTGTGTGGCCGCCGTAACGTAGAGGCATAAAATTAAGCCGCGTAATCTGGTAGCGTACAGACATCCTAAAAGGATGGTATAAGCCTGTGGAGCCTGGAGGCCGGGTTCAAATCCCGGCGGCGGCCTCCAAACAAAGATTAATAGTCAAATAATGGTGATAAAAAGCAGGGAATAGAGATTTGGGAGATTATAAGAGTCGATTACTTTTAGGAAGCTTGTATCTAAGTGAGAAGGTTGAACCTTTTAATAACTGGATCAAACAGGATGACGCTTAGGCTCTGAAGGAAATTTAAAATTTTATTAGGGTTCTAGAGGAAAAGATCAGATTTGCTTTTTATGTAGTTTAACCTGCTATTGCAACAATTGTTCCAAAAAAGGCGATTTGCTTCTCTATCAAAGAATTTTAGGAGCTAAGTTTAGATTTATTGAAGTTTACCATTTTTCTTTACTACTCATTCCTATTTTAAGCCTTAGCAATTTGTCTCGGACTGCATCTTTGATAAATTCTATTCTGCTTCTGTAGCCTAGTGTTCCAGTTGAGACTATTTTGTCTATTTCGTCCATTAGCTCCTTTGGAATTTTAACACTCACATATCTAGAGACGCCTTCTTCTCTATGCGTACTCTTAACGATTGATTTGGGCATTTTTCTATCAGCTCATGATTTTTAGCATCTATACCTCATTTATGCCACTAAAATATTTAAAACTTGCGATGAAAACGCCTAGAAATCTTATGAGCTAGTTCATATTATCTATTCGATCCAATAATTCCTGTTTTTCTTGACTGCTGTTGCCACCATGTTATAGATATAGGTTAAACCATGTTTTTGCTAGTGTAAGAAAGTTCGGCGTGTATGCATGAGGTTGACCGTGAAGCTTGATTATTGCCTTGGTGTTTGGTAGCTGCTCATAAAGTGAGTGAATTGAGTCATAGGGGCATACGTAGTCCAATTCGCCTGCAGTTAAGAGAACTGGATATTTCATTCGGGGAGCGTGAAGCATTGTGTCTACGAAACCTAAAGTGTGGAAACACCGCCTAAATCCCTCTCTATCCTTTGGAAGATGAGAGAAAACCATTTCATATGCTTCCGACCGCTTCTCCCTAAGAAACTCTCTTGGGAAGTTTGTTAGGAACGGTACGTCCGCAGCGACTGCTCCCACAACATTCTCATCCGCAAGAATACTGCTCAATATTAGTGCAGCTCCTCCTCCTTGACTAGACCCGTAGAAGCCGAATTTTCCGTTAACATCCGGTTGACTTTGAAGCCAGCGGAAAGCTATTAGGGCATCTTGAAACCAGAGGCGATATCCATATTTTTTCGGTTCATCTAGATTGGTGTAGATAACTTTAGCCATGCCATTAGGCTCCCTTCCCTCCTTATTTCCAAAGCCTCTAGGTCCACAGTAGCCTCTTGGATTAATATGTAAGACGTGATATCCGCTATGTACAAGACTCGGGTGAACTGATACTTCGGTTCCATAACCCGGCAGATGAATTAAAGTTTTATGGACGTTAGGTCTAGGGCACTTCTGCCATAGACACCAGAAGGTTTTCCCGTCTAAGCCTTTAAATTTAAGCCAGATTCCCCCTCCAATGTGGTAGTCACAGGGATTAGGATAAACTTGCTGAGTTCGGTCGATTTCAGCCTCAGGTTTAACCGACTTAGGAATTTCTGAGAGAGCTTCTTTCCAGTATGCTTCAACCTCCTCCGGCGATGGATAAAAACTCAGCAGCGTTTCTAAATCTATCTTCCACACGCCAGACCCCCCATTAAAATTCCAAAACTAAATCTTTCATTTACTATTATTAAACCTCTCTCATAAATCTTGGATAAAAGGTAAAACCATAAAGAATCTAGCTAAATGGAAGGAAGACTGCATCTTGTATCATAAGCAATTGTCTAATAATCTGTTGTAGCTTTTTTCGCCTTTTTAGATTTATTCCAGCCTTCAATTACCTGCTCTTCACATGCTATGCTATGAACTCTCTTGAGGTGTTCAATTATCTCCACTGAACTGTAAACGCGCTCTCTGCAGTCTTTTGAACTATACTCGGTTTCTGCGAAGCCGCATTTAAAACCCTTTTTTTCTTGCACATAATAAGCGTGAACTTTAACTGAATATAGACGTTTATCATGGATCTTTTTTAGCTCCTCATCTATCTCCCTCTTAGCCTTCTCTAACCTCTCTTCAGCTTTCTTCAGCTTCCTCCTCTTAGCGCTCACTTTCTCAAACTCCCTTATAGTATGAAAGGTTTAAGCGACCTGAAAGAAACTATTCCCCCTGGGACATGTATATTCAAGACACTTGAAAACCTCAATTCACTATGTTGGATCCACAGTTAATATTTGTTTCCCCTTTACGCCTTATTAGATAAAGTGATACTTGATGGATATTACAAGAGCTTAATAACGCTTGGTATGCGAAATTTTATTTTTAGAGCGCTTATATTTCCTTTTATGGGAGTGTCTTTAATGAAGCCCAGCCGTTATGATCCTGTTGAGCTTAAGTTTCTCGCTGAGAAATATCTTGAAAGAGGTGATTATGAGAATGCTGCACGTTTCTTTCGCTATCTGATGGTGCACTTCAAAATGGCTAATGATGAATCCTATAGAAAGTTTGCCATAAAAGCTGGCGAATGCTATATGCGAGCTGCTGAAAGGCTAAAGGATCCGGCAAAAGCGATAACGCTATATCTTAGAGCTGCCAGGGCTTTTCGGGAAGGAGGATGCATTGAAATGATCTCCCCTTGCAGTTCTAAAATATGGGAATCCTATATTATGCTCAGAGAAAATAGAGTGGAAAGAGATAGTAAGATTCTTCATACGTTTAAGGTTGCAGGTGATTATTTTATGGAGAATGGTAACTTTAAGAAGGCGTCTATTATTTATCATGATATTGCTGAATGCGCCCTCAAAGGTGGGAGATTGCTTCTAGCAGGAGGATTCTACAGGGATGCTGGAATCTGCTACCAAAGAATAAATAATCTTGATAAGGCTGCGGATCTTTATATTAAAGCGGCTGATTTATACTTTAACTGTCAAGAGTATTTCGAAGCTGCATGGAATTACTGTAGAGCTGGTTTTTTACTCATTTACTTGAATAGGTTTAAAGAGGCTTCAGAGGCTGCCGAAAAATCTGAATTAGCTTGTCATAAAGGGGACATATGGATCTTTCTAAGGAATTTAAGTCATATATGTAAATTGCTCACGCAGGGTCTAATACGTAAGGCTGAGGATGAATGGGAAGAGATAAGATGGAAGCTTAATAGGGAATATGCGCAGCTAATTGAAAATTCATTTCAAGTAGCAAAAATGAAGTAATGAAACCATCTTTTCCAACGGATATGCAACCCAATAGTAGCTTAAACTCTCTTCCGTTAAGAATTTTAATCAATCAGAATCTAAACATATAACAGAGTCTCTCAGAACTTGAAATCTAAGATTTTCTTAAATTCTCAATAAGAAAATTCTTAGCATTATTTTAGTTTGTTAAAGAAATTAATGAAACCCGTCTGGCGGGCCCGGGGGGAATTGAACCCCCGACCTCAGGCTCTCTCCAACATAGCAGGTTTCTTACACAATTTCCGAAGGCTTACGCAATTCATTTTCTATTTGCTGCGCCCTATCCTAGCTAGGCTACGGGCCCTACAAGAATTATTTTATGTTAATGTTACACTAAAGGATTATTGTTGGTTCTTTTCATGTTATGTTATTTTATTCTAATTATTTTTGGCAATTTCCCCATCAAGCCGATGCATCCTTCACGTACTATTAAAACTCCTCTAACACCATCTATCTCCCTAGCTTTTTTTAATCCTTCAGATATAGATTTTCTAACATTTGAGCCTATAACAGCATTGCATATTGCTGTTGCCGCCGCATCTGCTAAGGTAGCGTTCTTTGCAATAACAGTGACTGAGTCGGCTTCTCCAAAGCTTATAGTTTGATCGGTTTTTCCTGTGCTTGTTCCTATCCCTAATGGTGAATCATTGCTAGTGATTAAGAATCCTATTTTACCCGATAGAATTGGCTCGCTTGTTAAAATTGATACAGGAATGCTCTTGTTCTTAGTGAAAATGGATATTTCTCCTCCATTTTCAACAATAGCAATATGAGCGCCCATTTCAAGTAGAGCTTTAAGCCCTAGATCGGCTATTGCTCCGGCAACGGAAGCCATAGGCCCTACGCCTGCCATTCTTGAAGCTTTAATCATTTTCTGAACTATTAGAGGTGCTCTACGATCTATATCTAGGGGTCTAAGAGAGAACTGAAAATTTGGATTATCTCTTACGTAGGTTGATAGTTTCCTTATATGGTATTTTATTTCTCTAATCGCTTTGGAAATAGCTTCCTCCCTATCGCTTTTTATGTGAATTTTTGAATGTCCTACAAGCAAACTTTGTTCATAAATCATTGTTTGATCACGGTATGGTTATAGCTTTTACTGGGCATATTGTCGCGCATATTCCACATGCTACGCATTTTTC
>CAYSKG010000016.1:0-23750 GCA_964431725.1 uncultured Candidatus Bathyarchaeia archaeon
AGCTTATGGAACGGGAAAAATTTCAGCATATTGGAATTTTCCCATAGGCTAAATCTATACTAAACTCATTTATGTTCTCTAGCTCATACTCGACTATTTCCCTAGCTTTTCTTTTTACTGAAGCAAAACATGATTCAGGGCTTGCAATTAGTTGTACAGCTGTTATGACTGGTTGATCTATGGGCTGTCCAATCTTACTTAACATCCAAACGTAAACTTCCTTAACACCCTCAACTTCATTATATATTTTATTGGCAATTTTATGGGTTAGTAAATTATATATTTTACCAACATGGCTAACAGGATTCTTGCCAGCAGCAGCTTCGGAGCATTGTGGTCTATTAAGTGATATAAGTCCATTGACTCTGTTGCCTCTACCAACCTGTCCAGAATCGGCACCATCAGCGCTTGTTCCAAGCACGGTTAAATATACGCCATTTATACCTCTACCCGGCACATCTAGGGTATTCAATTCGATTTGAATGCTTTTAAATCCATCATTTTTCTTTTCAACAAATCTTTTTACGTCCTCGAGGATCTCTGCTTTTCTATCGAAATATTGCTTTTCGTCATTTATGAAGCGATCGATAAAAGCCATTGAAATTGTCAGATTTAAGTCTCTACGTTTGCGGAAGCCCATAACCTTAATGTCTTCACCAGTCTCTGGAAATCTTCTTTTAAAATCTTTAGAATTAAGATATTTTTCTAGATTGAGAACCATTTTTTCAGTTTTAGTTAAAGGCGCCCATCCAACAGCTGCAGAAGTATCATTCGCTTCAAGAACTTTTCCACCACGCTTAAAAATATCAGTGAGCGCTTGCGAGCCAGGTTGTATTTCAACTTGATATTTCACATGTTTGTCTGGATCTACGAATCTGAGATTTCTCTTAAACCAGTTTTTAGCAGTCTGGATAGCTATTTCCGTGACGGGGATTTTGATATTGTCAACTTTGAACGTTGCTCTGTCACCGAAGATTAGTTTCATGGGCTTCTTAACTACTCCGCCACCAAATTTAACTTCAACTTCGCCAGCTACAAGAAGAGATTTATCGATGTTATGATGCATTATGGTGCCAACTTTATTGAGATATTCTTTACAAAGATTTACTGAAACCTCATTCATTATTGAATCACATATCGTGTCCGGGTGCCCTAGTCCTTTTCTCTCAACAATCTCGATTTCCTGCTCCTCTAACGGAATATGCTTTAAAGGTGTAACAACTATGTTCCGCATCTTCCATTCGCCATTTACTTATATACTCCGAAAAGACTATTAGGTTAATAGATATATAATTTACGGTATAACGAGATGTTATGTTAATATATTATAAAACATAATCTTCCATTTATTCTTACTTTAAACAAACATTTATTTAAATAAACAGCCTATTGTATTTCTTGGATATAACTGGAGGTTATTCATTTTTGATAATAACTGGTTCAATGCTTAAGAAAATGAGGTTAGAAGCTGGATTAACTCAAAGTCAGCTTGCAAAAATGGTTGGAGTCTCGCAAGCTCACATAGCAAAAATAGAAAGTGGAAAAGTTGATCCCCGGCTATCTACGGTAAATAGGATTTTACAGATATTGACTAGTAAACGCGGGAAAAAATGTAAGGAAATAATGACACGAAAGGTAATAACGGTTACTCCAAAAGAGAAGATAAAGCGAGCTAGTGAAATAATGGTGAAGTATGGAATCTCACAGCTACCAGTTCTCGATGGAAATAAGGTTGTTGGTATAATAACCGAGGAAAGTATTGTGCGAAACTTAAATCCAAACATAGCTGATGAACTAGTTGAAAAAATTATGGAACCCCCGCTTCCAACAGTATCCGAAGATACCGATGTAAGTGCGATAAGGCCTTTATTGGAACTCCATCCAGGGGTTTTAGTGACTAAAAAAGGCGAATTAGTCGGCATAATAACTCGATCAGACTTGTTGAAAGTAATATAATTTAAAGTAAATTTTCTGAAATTAACTACATTACTAGATAGGATAGGAGTTTAAAACAATTTTCGAAGACAACTGTAAATTAGGAAGTGGGTTATGGAATTTTAACTCTAAAGTCTTCTTTGACTACATTTAGAACAACGCTTGTAACTGTTCTTTTAACGTATGGCATTGATAAAACTTTTTTAACAAAAGAATTTAATCCGTATCTATCTTTAAATCTAGCTATTACCGCAATATCAAAGTCACCAGTTATATCATAGACTGCAACAACATTATCAATTTTTGCAATCTCATTCTCCACATCCACTAGATGAGCCCCCTCAGCCTGAATAAATATTATGGCTATGGTTCCGAAACCTACGGCAGAGGGATCGATAAGTACAGTATAGCCTTTTAAAATGCCTTTTTTCTCAAGGCTTTTAACACGATTATAGGCAGTTCCAACCGATATACCAAGCTTACTGGCTATTTTATTGAAGCTTATTCGTGAATCTTCTTGTAGTAATTTAATTATCTGAAGATCTAGTTCATCGATTTTGTGAGCCAAGTTTTTCACCTCCATTTGAACATTTATTCAATAAAAGATATAAAAATTTAAATTTTTCTTAAATTAAAACGAAAAATTTATATGTAACCATGTAATAGAAAAGCAAATTATTGAATTGGACAGGGGTTAAAGAATTGGAGTCTAATAGTTTCCTCAAGAAATCAATTGAAAAGGCGATTGAAATCTTAAAAGCAAACAGAGTTCGATGGGTTCACTCCTCATTCGTGGATATAAGAGGGTTAATGCAAGACATGGTGGTACCAGCAAGAGACTTTATTGAGGGAGAAGCCTTTACTTCAGGTTTAGGGTTTGACGGTTCCTCGATAAGGGGGTTCAAATCCATCGAGGAATCGGACATGGTTCTCATGCCGGATCCGAAAACTTTAGCGATACTTCCCTGGACAATTGATGAAAAGCAAAAAAGCGCGATTATCATAGGGGATGTTTGCGAAGCTTATGGAAGCAGAGAGCCCTCTGAAGTTGATCCTAGAAGCTATGTGGCGAAGAGAGCTGTTAAAGTCGCAGCTGAAATGGGCTATACTGCATATTTTGCTCCTGAAATAGAATTCTTTATCTTCTCATCAATAGACCCCACTAAGCTTGTTTGGGATCTCTGGACTAGCCCTAGTGGAGGAAAAGGCGACTCTTGGGGCGCTCCAAGGGTGATACCTCAATCACCGGAAATATCAGGTGGCGGCTACGTCCTTAGACCTAAAGAAGCCTATTTTAGACCGCCACCAGAAGATACAACGGTTGAATACAGAAATGAGGTTTCTTCAATTTTAGAAGAGTTTTTCGGTTTTAAAATTGAAAAACATCACCATGAAGTTGCCACGGCGGGACAGATCGAGATAGATTTTAGGTATGGTCCTCTAGTTGAGACTGCTGATAGAACAATATATTATAAGTTTGTGGCGAAAAACGTGGCTAAAAAATACGGATTAATAGCAACTTTTATGCCAAAGCCGATATATCTTGATAACGCAAGTGGGATGCATACACATATCTCTCTATGGAAAAATGGTGTAAACGCTATGTATGATGAGAACGATGAATACGCAGAATTAAGTCAGACTGGAAGATACTTCATAGGAGGTTTGCTCGAGCATGCAAGAGCCCTAACAGCCATATGTTGTCCAACAGTAAACTCTTATAAGAGACTTGTCCCAGGATTTGAAGCGCCAATATACATTGTTTGGTCGCGCCGAAATAGATCGGCATTAGTTAGGATACCAGTATATTATAGGGGACCAAAATACGCTTCTCAGAAGAGAGCTGAATATCGAGGCGTAGATCCCTCATGTAATCCATACTTAGCATTCTCATGTCTTTTAATGGCTGGGCTCGACGGAATAAAGAAGAAGATTGATCCAGGAGATCCCGTTGATGAGGATATTTATGCTCTTCCTCCAGAAAGGAGAAGAGCTTTAGGCATAGGAGAGCTACCAACAACATTAAAAGAGGCTATTGAAGAAATGAAAAGTGATGAAGTGATCCATCGAACTCTTGGGAGCCACATCTTCGACACATTCATCGAATATAAAACAAATGATTGGAACCAATACTGCCTTTACATAACGCCTTGGGAAATAATGAAGTATTTGGACTATTAAAGTTGATTTAATTAGAGGAAAAATTAATTTGGAGGGAGGTGTTTAATGAGAGCATATATATTTATTGAAACCAAACCTGGAACATCTTTAGAAGTTGTTAAGAGGATAAGGAAAAACGTTAAGGAAGTTGTTCAGGCAGATGCAATATATGGAAGATTCGATGCAATCATAATAATCGAGGCACCAAATTTGGACAGTATAAATGAGATCTTATATAAGGTTATTGAGAGAGACCCAAATATTGTGCACACGGAGACTTCATTAACTTTAACTGAAAAATGAATAAAATCTTTGAGGATTGAGAGATGACTGCTGAGAAAGATTTACGAAGGAAAAAACTGAGAGCATTTGTACTTGTTAGAATGAAGCCTGGAACATCAGAGGAAATAGTTAGGTCTAGACGGATAAAGGGTGTTAAAATGGCTAATTCTGTTCTTGGAAGATATGATGCTGTTGTTGTTATAGAAGCAAATAGTCTTGAGGAGCTGCGAAAAATAATCTATGAGATGGTTGAGCAGCACCCTAATGTTGTGCATACTGAAACATTGATTTCCATATTTCATCCTCCTCCATTAACTCCTCCATGAATTATAAGGGGAAAAATAAAATATGAAAAAGGAGGATTTAGAAACTCATGAAGAAAATTGAGTTCGACGATATATATTTTAAGCTATCTTTAAAAACCAATCCAATAATAGATGATACAACATTGAGAGACGGCATTCAAATGCCTGGCTTAGCGGTTTCTCCTAAAGATGCTGCAGAAATAGCTCGTCTTCTTGATGAAATCGGGGTTGAGCGAATAGAGCTACATCATTATCAGAAGCCCGACAAGGAAGCTATAAAACTCATCCAGAAGATAGGATTAAACGCCCGTATAGCCGGATGGTGCAGAGCTGTTAAAGAGGATATAGATGATGCGATTGACTGCGGTTTTGAGGAGGTCGGTATTTCTCATCCAGTATCCTATATACACTTTAGAGCGAAATGGCCAGATAAGTCTCCAGAGGAACTTTTGAATAGGGTTGTTGAGGCTGTTGAATATGCTGCGAAGGATCATGGTTTAAGAGTTTTCGTTCATGGTGAGGATAGTACTAGGGCGGATTGGGAGTTTGAGAAGAAATTTATTAATGCTGTTGCTGAGGCGGGGGCTGAATGTTACAGGGTATGTGATACAGTTGGTGTTGGCTTATCAGATATTGACGCGCCCTTACCGAATGGAATTCCAGCAAAGATCAAGGCTATCAAATACGAGACAAAAATAAAGGATATAGAGATTCATGCACATGATGATTTTGGAAATGCTGTAGAGAATACGATGGCGGCTGTTAGAGCGGCTTCCGGAGTGTGGGATAGAATATATCTTAGCACAACGCTTCTAGGTATAGGTGAGAGGGCTGGAAATGCCGAAACAGAGAAGATCATAATGAACCTATACCTCCATTATGGCGTTAAAAAATTTGAGGGAAAAACAAGCAAATTAACTGCTTTAGCGGAGCTTGTAAGCCGAGCGACAGGCTATATTATTCCACCTAATAAGGCGATAGTTGGCGCCTACGCATTTGCACATGAATCTGGCATCCACACACATGGAGTTCTCAATGATCCAGCTACCTACGAGCCTTATCCACCCGAACTTGTGGGAAACGTACGTAGATTAACAATAGGCAAACATTCAGGTAAAGCAATAATCAAGCATAAGATTATGGAGATTACGGGCAAGGAGCCAGAAAGAGAGATTTTAATGAGGGTGGTTAAGAAAGTCAGGGAGCTTTATGAGTCTGGAAGAAGAGCCTCACTGAAAGAAGAAGAATTTAAGAGAATACTTCGTGAAATAGGGTTGATTTAACGAGAAAATTTTTCTCTGAACATATCTACCGCTTTAACCATATTCTCAAGTTTTTTAATAGCGATTTCATATCCCTTCTCTCTAGAACCTTCAATAATAAGATTTCTGAAGCCGCAGTCTGGTGTAAAGATTAAGCATTCGCCATAATCTCTAAACTTCCTCATTAAATCGAAAATCTCTTCAGGGCTTTCGATTCTCGGGTTTCTACTTGATAGGCAACCCACCGATAATATTTTTTCGCTTCTCTTCAAATCTTTTGGATTATAAACTTTAATGTTTTCAGGTGAATCATGGAATTCATGACTTAAAAAGTCTAAATTGGTTTTTAATAGGATGCTAGCTAATTTCGGCGAGATTCTACCGCAGATATGCGTTCCAGTTGGAGTGTTTCCGCAGCTCTCCCTTAAGTTATTGAGTATTCTTGCAATATCGTTTCTCGTATATTTGAAGGGAATTTTTGTTCCTACGATAACTCCTAAGATTGGTTCATCTATAGAAATCATACTAGCATCTCTAGAAGCAATATGACAGCTTTCAGATATTATGTTGGCAATCTGCTCTACCAATTTAATATTAGATAGAGCTGTATCAAAGAGTGAGGATCCGGCGCCGATTCCTATGTAAGATGATAGAGTAAATGGGCCAGTTATAGCAGCTTTAATCTTAGTCTTCAAACCTTCATCTCTAACATATTTCACTGCCCATAGGAAGGGTTTAAGTCCTGGAGGTTGGACATTTACTTTTATTTCTTTGCCAATTAACTTGTATTTGCCATCTTCCATAATTATTCCACAATTTTGACTAATTAAATCGTCTAAGAACTGCTTGCCCATGTCAGTTAGCTGAGGATAGGTTGGAAAGTCTATTCTTAAGGCGATTAAGTCTCTTATACATCGCTCTCTATTTGCTTCCGAATCCTCCAAAGGGAAGCTTCCAATAGTAGATGTATAAACTCCTTTAAAACCTAAGGCATCTCTCATTTATTTCACATCCAAAACAGTAAGTTTTAATCGTGCTTAAATAGTAAAGCTAAAATTTTCGGATCCCCCTTTTAATCTCACTTATATTATTGAAGTTTCCTGAGAGATTTAGAATTAGATATGCCGCATAAGTATTATAATATGGAGTTCCTTTTCTAGAGAACAAAGTTAAGACTTTTCCATCATGATTGAATTTATATCCTCTGTCGGCTGGCTCGTGCCCTCTAATCAGAAACTTAACCCCCAAAATTTTAAGGAATTTTTCCGTTATATCCTTACCAAATAGATATCCTGCACCGCGTGGCGACGGATATTTACCGCTAATATCATCCACCGGATCACTCCAGAGAATCTCTTCTAGATGGCTCTCGGAAGGATGCTTCCTATACGCGAATGCAACATCCTCTACATTTTTCGCTTCGCTTGGCACACCGCCATGAAGCATCACGCACTTCCCCCTAGCGATCACAGCAGTGTAGAAGCGTCTGAAAAGTCGGCTGAGCTCCTTGTAAACTATTAAGCTATCTGAGCCGAATTTTCTCCTCAAATGATACGGCAGGTCATGTGGATACGCAAGCAAATCTTCCGGTCCCTCGTGGTTCCCTTGTAGAAGAATCACTTTATCAGGAAAGATCTTCTTTAGAGTTAAAACTACATAATAAACCTCAGGTGAATATGCACCTCTGTCGCCGTAATCACCTAGAAAAATTAGATGAAAATCAGGCTTATTTAAGAGGTTGCTTAAAACTCTACTTTCCGAGAGCATATGCTTTAGGCTTGAGAGATCTCCGTGTATATCCCCTATAACTATTGCTTCTCCAAATGGAGGAATGTGAACTAGTCTGCCAACGATTTTTAATTTTCCTTTGCCTTTTTCTTCTTTGGATAATATTTGATCCACATGACTGATAAGCTCTAGAAATTCTTGTGAGCTAACCGTTAGCGACTTACTGAATAGATCATCTAAATTCATTTATTTTACCTCTAGATAAGAATCTTTTCACCAAAATATATTTTAAATTCCGCTCTTTATTTTTGGCTAAAGCGAAAGAGCGGTGAGGCTATGCCTATTCCCAAGGTTAGTTTTGAGGAAAGTTTGAAGAAAAATGTTGTTGAATCTCACTTATGCGTTGGATGTGCAACGTGTGTAATTTCATGTCCCTTTAATTGTCTTGAGTATATTGATTATGGACCTAGGCTCATAAGCGAATGTAAAGTATGTGGGATATGCGCTCAAGTTTGTCCGAGATTTAATTTTTCGATTTCCTCCTTGGAGCGCTTTGTCTTTGGAAGGGAGCGGAAAAGTAACGAGGAATTTGGTGTTTATAAGCGAATCGTTATGGCTCAAACAACAAGTAGTGAAGTTTCAAAAGTTTGTCAGGATGGTGGAGTTGTAACATCACTTCTGACATTTGCATTAGAAGAAGGCTTTATTAACGGTGCCGCTCTGTCAAGTGAAAGCTTAAATGAACCATTGAAAGCTATTCCTATGCTCGCCACTTCGAAGCATGAGATACTTAAGTGCGCTGGAACAAAATACACCTATTCACCGAACCTATTGGCTTTTAAAGAGGGAGTTGAGAAAAAGATTGGAAATATCGCTTTCGTTGGAACACCATGTCAGATTCATGCTCTCAGGAGAATTCAAATGCTTCCACTAAAAAAGTATGCTAAGGCAATTGGTTTCATGATAGGGCTATTTTGCAGCGAATGCTTCACTTATGAGGGGCTTGTCAGGCAGCTCTTCCAAAAGAAATTGGGCATAAAACTTGACGATGTTGAAAAAGTTAACATAAAAGGAAAGATGATTCTAACGTTAAAAAATGGTGAGGTTAGAACGGTTTCTCTAAAGGAGGCTAAAAGGTATTCCTGTGATTATTGTGCTACATGCTCAGATTTCTCCGCCGAGCTAGCCGATATATCTGTTGGCGGATTAGGACTCGAAGGTTGGTCGCTCACAATCATACGGACAGAGAAAGGTGACGAAATATTTCGGAAAGCCGAGTCTAAAGGCGCAATTAAGGTGAAGAACTTAAAAGATGAAGACAAACCTATCATTGATTTGCTCATTAAAATGTCGAGAAGAAAACGGAAGAATCCACAAAATTCAATTAAGTTACATCAATAAAGAATATAAGTTTTACAAAGGTTATCAGTATTTCCAATTTTCAGATGAGCATCACTAATAGATTTAAAACATAAGCATGAAGATGTGGTTCTCCATTGACCATTATACCCATGATCGATGCTAATTCTAAAAGGCTTATCTTTCCATCGCTTAAAGAACCTCTTAGGCGGGTAATCGGTTGTTGTAACCATGCGTAGAATGCGTTGATTAAGTGTTCCGATGGCTGATACTACTATGGCATCTTTTATTTTTCTCCTTCTTCATCATCTTTTTATACTCTTTAGAATATATCTCGTGGATCAAGTCTAAGAAAAATATTCTTTCTATTTCTATTTGGATGCCATAAAATATTCTATACCGCAAACATCTCTCTACTAATATTTAGATCAAGTAGCTCAATCTATTTTCCTAATTTAAGATAACAGTTTTATTAAACTACATCTCCCTTTTTTCTCTGAGATACATGAAAGACATGATTAGAGTAGCAAGCTCAGAAGATATAAGCATCTATTGCCCGGTAAGCGGCAGATTCTCATTCTTTAACAGCCCGTATTTTGCACATCGCAATTTTATAGGCATCGACATATATCCAAACTTAAAGTTTGGTGAGATTGCTCCATCGCCAGTCAGCGGGAGAGTAATAGGAGTGAGAAAAATAGGATATTTTGAAAATAAAAATTTTGAGTGCTCTAATAAGGACTACGTTATTCTAATGGAAAGCCTAGAAAACAAGAAGAGAATCATCAAAATTATTCATGTAAAACCTATAGTCGAAATTGGTGAAACGGTAACAGTTGGCGAAAATCTCGGGTCATTAATAAGGTCGGGATTCTTTGATTTCTGGACGGACCCACACATACATATAGAAGTAAAGGATCCATCTAACCCATTACGTGCAAGAGGAGGATATAAGATTAAAAGAGTAATGCGGATAGACGGGAATAATATGGAAAAAACTATTACATTATACGAGAGCTTAAGCGGTGTAGTGGTTGAGTCTAAAAGTGAATATTCTTTAATTGCTCTAAATCACGACTTTAAGTATGGATTACCAGTCGATTTGAGTGGAAGAGTTGGATTTATAGATGGCGGCGTACCGCACTATGGTTTCTTTGGGGTCCACACAAATTTTACTCCTGAGATAGGTATCCCTGTAAAGTTTTTAGGCAAGAAAATAGGCTTCGTGATGTCGGTTTTTGGAAATATGGCTTTATGCTCAATTGAACCATGCAAGTTAACATTTAGGATTAATGGTAAGCCAGTTAGATTGTCCCTTTACATTTATCTTTCAAAACCAATGGTAAAAGTTGTTCCACACAAGATGGGCGAATTCATTCTTCAAAAATTTGAGAATGTTGAGTTGATTTTAGATTGATCTTGGAGAGTATTTTTAGCCTTAATCTAAAGTTTAAAATAGGAATCACTCTATTAGGGTATTAGTAGCTAATGGAGGGAAAGTTCTAAAGTGAAGGTTTTAGTTGTATCAGGTTCCCCACATAGAGATGGACTTTGCGTGAAACTTTCAAGAGAAGTTATTAAAGGGAGTTGAAGAAGCTGGTGGTGAAGCTGAGCTTATTGTTTTAGCCGAGAAAAACATTAATCCTTGTTTTGCATGTAAAAAGCCACCTTGCTGGGAGAAAATGGAAAGCCGGCTTTAGCGGTGGCTGTAGCTGGAGGCACAGGTAAAGGATGTATATTGACTCTACAAGATGTTTGCCTCTGGCTCATAATGTTAGGTTTTCGCCCGATAAATCCTCTGCCAGTTACACGCTATAATTTAGATGTAGCACTTGTAGAAGCTAGGATGAGAGGAAAGAGAATTGCTCAGTTAAAGCCTCAGCCATTCTCTAATTTAGCTGAAAAAATATTCTATTATGAATCTCTGCCTTACATGAGGGATGGAATTATTAATGAAATTGCATTTTTGGCTAGAGAAGCTATAAATGGAATATTACGGCGGGGCAGACCGGATCTGGCAACTCAAGCCATACAGAAAATTGAAAAAGGAGAAGCTTTACTGAGAATTGAGGAGGGGTTAAAATTTATTACTGAAGCTCAGGAAGAAAGTATGAGTATTTTTAATAGCTTATCTTCATCCGATTACTAACCATTAGGTTGCAACAATCCCTTCAAAAACTCTGAATAGGAACTTGTTTCCGAAAAAGGACTGTATTTTATTTTTAATCTCGAATATAAAGATTATCCATTTTTCACAATTTCTTCCATCTTACATTGTGAGACATCCTCATAACGGAATTTTCCCGGGACATTTTCATCGGTAAATTAACATGGACATATGAACATAAATTCGGATTAAAAACATAGTGAGATACGTATTTTCGTTAGCGATAAAGGAGATATAGGTTTTATGGGCACTTTTGGAATTCCCGATTTAGCATGTAAATTTTTTATATTGTGAGATTAAACCTAATATTCGGCGAAGAAAAATGAGGGCCTATGTTCTCGTGAATTCCGAATCCGGCATGATATGGAAGGTGGCTGAAGCCGCACTTAAGATCGAGGGTGTTAAGGAGGCTTATGCCGTAACTGGAGAATTTGACGATATCATTCGGATTGAATTTGATAGAATGGAGGATCTCGGGAAGATAATCGAGAGAATTCAAAGCATAAAGGGAGTCCTTAGAACTCAAACTTTAATCACGATTCCTCCTCCAATAAGAGAATAAAAATAAAAGGAGATTTCTACCATGCGATATGTTGCAAAAGAATTTTATTTAGTTAAACCATTCAAATTCGTTGCAAAGGAGAGAATTATAGAGAATGTTCCTGAAAAATTTCTTTTATTAAAGCCGATTATAGCTGGAATATGCGGAAGCGAAATCTTATATTTTAAGGGGGAAAAAGAACCGGAGAAGCTTAGAGCTAGATTGCCAATGTGCCTGTTACATGAAGGCGTTGCGGAGATAATTGAAGCTGGTAAAGGAACCAGACTGAAGGTTGGGAGTAAAGTTGTTGTTAATCCAATGATTCCTTGCGGTAAATGCGACCCATGTAAAAATGGTAAAGAAAATCTATGTCAAAATGCAAAGTACATGGCTGCTACAGCTAATGGATTAGCGAGAACTCTTTTTTTATATCCCGAAGAACGTGTAATACCGATTCCTGAAGAAGTGGAGGTAGAGGTAGCAGCATTAACTGAACCCTTCTCAATAGCTTTAAATGCTTTTGAAGAAGCAAATATCAGCGCAGAAGAATCTGTTACCATCATAGGCGACGGACCGGTGGGTTATCTTGTAACCTTAGTCGCTTCTCATGTTGGTGGAATTCCACCCGAGAGATTATATATGATAGGTATAGTTGATGAAAAGCTTTCTTTGGTTCGGGATTTTGCTTCCACAATAAATTCAGCGGAAGAACCTACAAAATTAAGCAGACTCTACGGAACTATTGATGTTTCGTTTGAGGCGGTTGGTGGAAGAGCACATAAGATTACTATAAGAGAGGCTATAGATCTTCTTAAGCCAGGTGGCAGATGTATTTTAATTGGAATCTCAAAAGGTGAGGTACCAGTTGAGATAAGTAGAATAGTGAATAAGGGATTAACTTTTAAGGGTTCCACACGTAGTAGAATGGAGCATTACATTAAAGTTCTAGAATTACTTAGGTCAGCTGAAATTCAAAGTAAAGTTAGGCGGATAATCTCAGAGAAAAAATTCATAATTAGAAGTGAAGAAGATTTAGCTGAAGCATTTAGATACGCTGATACCGAGATGGGAGAGGCTAGGACTAAACCGGGTAGAGTGATGGTGTATTTTCCATAATTGAAGCTACATCCATGGATCGATTATTATTTTTATGGCATTCAATCTTCTATCTTCAAGTGTTCTTATGGCTTCCATGATTCTTTCTAATGGAAACCTATGAGTTATGAATTTTTTAACGTTAACCTTTCCGGATGCTATGAGTTCTATAGCCTTTAAATATTGTCTCCTGTTTGATCCATTAGCCCCATGAATATGAAGTTCATTATAATGTATTAGATTCGTGTTAAGCATCGTGTAGGGGTCGTCTTTCGGTAAGCCTGCAAAGAAGCTTACATCAGCATCTACTCCAGCCATTTCAATAGCCTCTCTCTGAACCTCTTTGGAGGATGCTGCACATATTACAACATCAGCTCCTAAATTATTTGTTAATTCTTTAACTTTTTCAATGGGGTTGCATTTGCTTGCATCAACAAACTCATCAGCAGGCAAACCGATCTTCTGAGCTAATATTAGTCTTGGAGCTGAACGATTAACAAGAATAACTCTCGAACCCAACTGTTTGGCATATTCCACGTGAAGCATACCGATTATGCCAGCACCTATAACTACCGTTGTAAATCCAGGCTCTCTACTCTTAAATGGATGCCAACCATTAATCACGCATGAAAAAGGTTCGACGATTGTTGCTTCCTCAAAAGATACGTTATCGGGTATTTTAATCACGCATCCTTGTCTAACAGCTTCCCGCGGCATAAGAAGAAACTGGGCGAAGCCGCCATTATATTGATAGCCTATCGCCTTATATTTTCGCCTACAACGATTTTCCTCCCCTCTTTTACAAGCATCGCATTCACCGCACCCAATCACGGTTTCAATAACCACTCTATCACCGACAGAAAGATCCTCGACGCCTTCACCTACTTCCTCAACCACCCCTGATATCTCATGTCCCGTTATTGGAACATCAACTCTTTTTTTGCCGCGGAAAATTCTTAAATCCGTGCCGCATATAGCACATGCTTTAACCCTAACCAAAACCTCTCCTGGACCGCATTTAGGTCTTTCAATTTCTCTTATTTCGAATCGCTCTTTACCAACAAGAAGAGCAGCTTTCATCTTCATTCTTATTCTTCATCTCCTACTAACTTCTAATCATTATATGGAGAAAATAAGTTTTTCTTAAGTC
The DNA here is from genome assembly GCA_964431725.1 of uncultured Candidatus Bathyarchaeia archaeon. Taxonomy (GTDB): domain Archaea; phylum Thermoproteota; class Bathyarchaeia; order Bathyarchaeales; family DTEX01; genus DTEX01. Next base: position 13,985 of record CAYSKG010000016.1, read on the forward strand.
AAATACTAGAAATTAGGAGAGTTATCCATAAATTTTATAGTGAAGAGCGCCGTTAAGTTAAAATTTGTATTGAGTGAGAAAAATGAATGAAAACTATGATGTCTTTCCTTCAGAAGTACAAATGCTTATTGAATTGATTGGAGAGCCTGAAGAAGGAGAACTAAATTATACTGGAAAAAAGAGGGAAATGTCACGTTTGGAAGCACTTAAGAAGCTCAAGCATCTTGAAAACGAAGGAATTATCCCTCCGCCTGAAAAACATGGCTGGGTTAATGTTCACGTTCATACAAGCGAGTCGTTCAGCATCTTTAGATCACCAACAGAAGCCGCGTGGAAAGCCTATAGAGCAGGGCTTGAAATCTTTGGGATAAATGATCACTATACAATAGCTGGTCACAAAGAATTTGGTGAAGCATGCAAGATTTTAGGATTAAAAGCCGTCTTCAGCGTAGAAGCCATAGCTATGTCTGAAGAAGCTAAAAAGAGAGGTGAAAGATATAATGATCCAAAGAATCCAGGTCGAGTATATCTTTGCGGTAAAGGAGTCATACGTGATCTTGAACCCGGCTCTTCTGGCGATAGACTTCTAAAAACGATGCGAGAGGCGCTTAGGGAAAGATATGAAGAAATGACTGAAAAAGCTAATATTATTCTTAGGAAGATTGATCCCTCCCTCAATTTAACTTTTGATAATGTGCTAAAATGCACACCTCGTGGAAATGTAACAGAGAGGCATGTAGCACAAGCAATAGCGGAGCTCCTTAAAGACAGATTCTCAAAGGAGGAAAAACTTAAGGAGTTTTTACAAAAACTCTTTGGTGATATTAAAGTAGATATTTCAAACGATGCGGTGCTTCAGGATTTAATTAGGAATAATCTTTTAAAGGCTGGTGGAGCAGCCTATGTGGAAGAACCTCCTAGGGCATTTCCAAGCCTAGAGAAATTAGTTTCACTTTTTAGAGAGTATGGCGCTATACCTACTTATCCAGTTTTAGGCAACCCAGTAACTGAAAAAGAAGCAGATTTGGATTCTTTATTTGATGAGCTTGAAAACTTTGGGATCTTTGCGATCGAGGTTATTCCAAAAAGGAATACGGAGAAAAGGTTAAGGGAAATTTTAGAGATTGCGGAGAAACATGGTTTTCCAGTTTTTAATGGAACGGAGCATAACACTAAATCTCCTCAACCACTTGTTGATGAAAAATCGAAGAAGGAAGAATTTCTCCAAGTCTTTAAGAGAGGGGCTTATTTGATTCTAGGACATCAATTTCTTTCTAAATACGCTGGGGTGGGCTATGTTGACGCTGAAGGAAAACTCACATTTGAAGATAGGATGCTCGGCCGCTCTTTCTTCTCATTTTTAGGTAGGATAACTTGGTCGGATGACGCCCTTGAATGGTTTAGAAGTATTGGGGAGGAAAATACTTTCAAAATTGCCTTTGGGTTATACTCCATCTTAGGCGAAAAAACATGTGGATGGACTGTTAAGCAAGGGTTTAGAGTGGCGAGCGACATATTGAACACGATTAAAATAGTCGATAAAAGATGCGTTTTTACAGATGAAGATGCGAAGAAAAAATTTGAGTGTATAGTGGGCAAGTTTTTCTTTAAAGAGAAAAAATAATGTTACTGCTATCTTTTGAGAACCATGCAGATCTGTCACATTTATCGCATTATTTTTTTAAAGTGTTCTTTTCTAGACGCTGTTTTTCATATGAGCGTTTGAAAATTAAATATGGATGGCTTTCTTGAATATAGCCAAAGATGCTTCCATGATTGCTTCACTTAAGGTTGGATGGGGATGTATGGTTTTACCAAGCTCCTCCGATGTACATTCGAGTTTAATAGCGACTATAGCTTCACTAATCAAGTTGGTTGCATCCGGACCTATTATATGGACCCCTAAAATTTCATCGGTTTCTTTCTCCGCAATTATTTTTACAAATCCTTCTCGCTCACCAAGAGTTATTGCCCTGCCATTTGCCATGTATGGAAATCTTCCAACTGAAATCTTATATCCTAATTTGATGGCTTCAGCCTCGGATAAACCTACGCTTGCAATTTCAGGCATGGTATAAATGCAGGTTGGAATTACCTTTCGATTAATGCTTGACTCCATCCCGGCAATGTTTTCAGCCGCCACGACCCCCTCTGCAAAAGCGGTGTGAGCAAACATTTTTCCTCCAGTTACGTCGCCTACGGCATAAATATTGGGGATGTTAGTTCTCATATGTTCGTCAACTTCAATAAATCCGTTTTTTAGGTGAACCCCAATGTTTTCGAGACCTAAATTCTCTGAGTTCGGCTCTCGCCCCACAGCGACTATAACCTTATCGGATGTAATATTGAGCCTTTCTCCCTCTACATAAAATGTTAAATTAACCTTATTATTCTCTATCTTAGCTGATTCCGACGTGACTTTTGTGTATATTTTAATGTTGCTCCTCTCTAGAATCTTACTGATTGTAATGCTAATTTCTTCATCGAGATAGGGGAGCAGTCTTTGTCTTTTCTCTAAGATAGATACGTTTGCGCCCAGCAGATTGAATATTTGGGCAAATTCTACTCCTAGGATTCCTCCACCTATGATGGAAATCTCTTTAGGAAGCTCTTCCAGATTTAAAGAGTCTTCAGGAGCCATTATTTTTTCTCCATCTAGTGGCACTGCCAGCAAATCTTTTGGTTTAGAACCTGATGCTACGATTATGTTTTTAGCCTCGATAATTTTTTCTTTGCCATTCTTCACTATGCTGATTTGATTTCGTGATTTTATTCTTCCGAAGCCCTCAAAGATGTCGACTTCATTCTTTTTTAGCAAATATCTGACCCCTTGGCTTAAACGATTGATTATTGCTTCTTTTCTGGCTTTGAGCCTCTTGAAGTCTATTGACAAGTTCTCTATGTTGATTCCATAATTTTTGGCATGCCTAATCTTTTTTAGAAGATTAGCCGCTGTAACGAATGTTAATGTTGGGATACAACCCTTGTTTAAGCATACACCGCCAATTTTCTGCTTCTCAATGAGGGCAACCCGCATTCCAAGCTGAGAGGATCTGATAGCTGAGACATATCCACCTATACCAGCACCTATAATTGCAACGTCATATATCTTATTGACTTTAGTTGACATTACTTAGCACTCCTACTTTTAATGTTATAATATGGTTATAGGAGGACATATTTAAACATGAAAATTTTTAATAACATAACAAAAGATTTAAAAAAGGATTTTTATTTGATTTTAGCGAAATAAGTCTAAGGACTTCAATAATTATTGGTGGAGGAGAATAGATGATTGAAAAGTATACGCCGGAGGAATTAATCAGATATTTAAAGCAAATGTTACGCATAAGAAGGTTTGAGGAGAAGGTTTTAGATCTCCTAACTAGAGATGTTGTTAAAGGAGCTTCTCACCTATACATAGGCGAGGAAGCTGTTGCTGTAGGCGCATGCGCAGCTATACGTAAGGACGACTACATAACAAGCACTCATCGAGGTCATGGACACTGCATAGCTAAAGGAGCAGACTTAAAACTTATGTTAGCTGAACTTTGCGGTAAAGCGACTGGATACTGTAAGGGTAGAGGAGGGTCAATGCATATTGCAGACGTTACTTCTGGGAATCTTGGAGCCACAGGAATAGTTGGGTCAAATATACCGGTGGCTACGGGAGCTGGACTCTCAATTAAAATGAGAAAAACTGATCAGGTGGTCTTATGCTTCTTTGGAGACGGAGCTGCTAATACCGGTGCTTTTCACGAATCACTTAATATGGCGGCTATATGGAAGCTTCCAGTAGTTTACATATGTGAAAACAATCTTTATGGAATGTCGGTCTCCGTTAAGAGAGCGTTTCCATTCGAAGATATCGCTGAGAGAGCTAAAGGATATAACATTCCAGGGGTCATCGCTGATGGAATGGATGTGCTTAATGTTAAGGAAACTGTCGAAAAGGCTGTTGAGAGAGCTAGAAAAGGCGAGGGGCCAACATTAGTTGAGTGTAAAACTTACAGGTTTCTGGGTCATTCGCGGAGCGACCCTAGAAGATATAGAACAAAGGAAGAAGAGAAATATTGGAGAGCTAGGGATCCAATAAAAACTTTTTCTGAGAAACTGCTTAATGCTGGAATATTAACGGAAGAAAAGCTGAAGGCTCTGGAAGAAGAAGTAATAAGGGAAGTGGATGAGGCTGAGAGATTTGCGTTAAGTAGTCCTTATCCTCCAATTGAATCGTTGTGCGATGACGTTTATACAGAAATATACAAGGATCCAAAAACCTCGATTAGGGATCTCTCTACGGCTAAGAGAATGGGATTAAAGATGCGTAAGATAACCTATAGACAAGCATTAAATGAAGCGTTAAGAGAAGAGATGTTGAGGGATGAGAGAGTCTTCATAATGGGGGAGGACATAGGCATTTATGGCGGAGCCTACGGAGTTACAAGGGGACTCTACGAAGAGTTCGGTCCTGAACGGGTGAGGGATACTCCGATTTCTGAGGCTGCGATTGCGGGGGCTGCTGCAGGGGCTGCGATGACTGGAATGCGGCCGGTAGCCGAAATAATGTATATAGATTTTTCAACTATAGCCATGGATGAGATAGTTAACATTGCGGCTAAAAATAGATACATGTTCGGAGGTAAATCAACGGTTCCAGTTGTCTATCGAACCCAGGGTGGAGCTGGCAGAGGCATAGCAGCCCATCATTCTGGAAGTCTAGAAGCATGGTATGTTCACTCTCCAGGAATATTTGTTGTGATGCCCTCAACACCTTTCGACGCTAAGGGCCTACTAAAGACTTGCATAAGAGATGATAATCCAATAATGTTTATTGAGCATAAGATGCTTTATAATGTTGAGGGGGAGGTGCCTGAAGGCGAATATACGGTTCCTTTGGGGGTTGCAGACATTAAGAGACCGGGAACAGATGTTACAATTATTGCTTATTCCCGTATGGTTCACTTTGCCTTGGATGCAGCTGAGGAGCTCTCGAAGGATGGAATAGAGGCTGAGGTTGTTGATTTGAGAACTCTAAAGCCTCTTGATCTTGACACAATAATTAACTCGGTTAAGAAAACTCATAGGGCGGTTATAGTTCACGAAGCCTATAAAACATGTGGTGTAGGCGCTGAGATAGCTGCGCTAATAATGGAAAATGCATTTGATTATCTAGATGCGCCAGTAATTAGGGTTGCTGGTGCCGACGTTCCGATTCCAATGAGCCCTGTGCTTGAGGAAGCGGCGATACCAAGTAAAGAAAAGATTATGGAGGCTGTTAGAAAAATAATGTAATCGCAGGTGATTACGATGGTTGTTGAAATCATTATGCCTAAACTTGGACAAACAATGGAGAAGGGAAAAATCGTTAAATGGCTGAAGAAGGAGGGGGAGAGAGTAGAGAGAGGAGAACCACTATTAGAGATAGAAACCGATAAAGCAGTTTTAGAGGTGGAAGCTAGAGGATCAGGCATACTCAAGAAGATACTGGCTCAAGAAGGGGACATTGTACCAGTAACAAAGGTTATAGGCTACATAGCTGAGGAAGGAGAGGAGATACCTGAAACAATGATTCAGAAGTCCATAGCGGAACTTAAGGAAACAGTTGCTCCAGCGCCTATGGAGGCTACACAGGTTTCCAGAGCTATAGGTGAAGAGAAGAGAGAAAAGAGGATAAAAGCTTCGCCTTTAGCTAAGAAAATAGCCAAGGAAAAAGGTGTTGATTTAACGCAAGTAGTTGGCACAGGTCCTGGAGGAAGAATAACCAGTAAGGATGTTTTAGACTATTTAGCTCGTAGGGAAGCTGCAAAAGCAGCGGTTTCAGCACCTGTTACAGCTGTACCTAAACCCGAGGCTACCGCAGTTGCCGCCGCGGAAATCGAGGAGGCTCAAGTAGTTCCAATTTCAGGCATACGCCACGCTATAGCTAAAAAGATGGCTTATAGTAAGACGAATATTCCACACTTCTATATCAGCACTGAAGTAGATATGACTGAAGCTGCAAAAATGAGAAACGATTTGATTCCTATAATTGAGGCTAAAACTGGCGTTCGCTTATCGTTCACTCATTTACTAATTAAGGCCGTAGCAATGGCTTTAAAAGAATATCCTCAGCTCAACGCCACATGTGACGGAGAGAACATTAGAATATCGAAGGATGTTAACATTGGAATAGCTGTTGGATTAGAAGATGGATTGATAGTTCCAGTTTTGAAGAAGGCTGATTCTATGGATCTCGCTCAAATAGCCTCTAGAGTGGAGAGACTTGTTGCAAAAGCCCGTGAAAGAAAACTTAGCGAAGACGAGTTTACCGGCGGAACCTTCACCATCTCTAATTTAGGCATTTTAGATGTAGACTCTTTCATCGCGATAATAAATCCGCCAGAAGTGGCGATTTTGGCTACTGGAAGAATAAGAGACAAACCAGCCGTTGTTGATGGAGAAATTAAAATTAGAAAGAGGATGAACATCACGTTATCGGCGGATCATAGAGCAGTTGATGGATTAACAGCAGCGAAATTCCTAGGAAGAGTTAAAGAATTACTTGAGAAACCCTACAATCTTCTTCTTTCATCTTAAATCCCTATTTTTAGTTTCTTCCATTCTAGAAGATCTCAGCAGAAAGCATGTCTTCAGAGAGATTTAACTTGGTTTTGTGGAGACTACTGGATTCGGAAATAACTTATGATGCTGCAAAAAACTTAGCCATAGATGAAGCTATTCTTCAAGCTAGAATTAAAAAGATTGTCCCGCCAACCTTAAGATTTTGGAGAAATACTCGCTCCGTTATAGTTGGATATTCACAGAAAATCTGCGCTGAAGTTAATCTTGAAGTATGCATGAAGAAGAAAATACAAGTAGTTAAGAGATTTTCCGGCGGGGGAACAGTTTATCATGATCTAGGGAATCTGAACTATACTATTGTTTTGGATTTTGACGATCCAGCGGTAAGGGGGCTGGATGTGGAAGAATCCTACAAGATCTTATGTTCTGGTTTAATTAAGGGATTAGGATATCTTGGATTAGGCTCATCTATTGATTTTGTACCTCCCGGCAATGTGTTTATCCGTGGAAAGAAAATTTCTGGCTCAGCTCAACTAAGAAGAAAAAATGTCATATTGCATCATGGAACGCTTTTAGTTAGCTCAGACCTGGAAACATTAAAAAAAGTTTTAGCAGTTTACGATGAAAAGAAAAGAGAAAAAAGTACAAGTATACGAAGCCCGGTTACTAGACTTAAAGACGAAATGAATCGAGAAATAAATATGGATGAAATTAAGAGGGCGTTGATTAGAGGAATTGAGGAATCTTTAGGCATAAAATTGGAGCGAGGGGAACTTACACCATTAGAAAATGAGATTGCAATGGATATTTATCGTAGCAAATACTTAAAGCAGAAAATCTCCTGAGATTTCGAGATAAAGCTAAATAGCGGTTTGAAAGCATAATTTCACACCAGCGCATAACCTTTGAAAACAAATTTATTTCTTGAAAGAAGAAAATAAAATGAATGGATTCCTAGAGATGAGGCGTGAACTCATGAAGGCAGTTATATTTGGGGCTGGTAAAATTGGACGTTCCCTCGTCGGATATCTTTTTTCGAGGGCTGGCTATGAGGTTGTTTTTATTGACGTTATAGACGAAGTTGTTGAAGCACTAAATAAACGAGGAAGATACAAGATTATTGAGGTGAAAAATGGAGATTCAAATACTATATGGGTTAATAATGTTAGGGCGGTTCATGGCAAAGACGCGGAGAAGGTATGTAATGAAATAGCGACGGCAGATATCATGGCTACAGCCGTGGGCGCTAACAATCTCCCAAAAATCTATGCTGTCATAGCTAAGGGTCTAATGAAAAGATACAGTCTTAACAGAGGACCAATAGATATCATCATCTGCGAAAACCTTAGGAATTCCTCTAAAATCTTCAGAGAGGGATTACTTAAGTTTTTGCCTAAAAATTATCCGTTGGATTCCATGGTTGGTCTTGTGGAAACATGTACTGGCAAGATGGTTCCCTTGCTAACTGAGGAGCAAAAGAAAAGAGACATACTCATGGTGGTTGCTGAAGCCTATGATAAAATAATTGTAGATAAAAAGGCATTCAAACGCGGGGTGCCAAACGTTAGAGGCATCATAGCAAAAGATAATATCGCCGCCTACATGGATCGAAAGCTCTTTATACATAATATGGGACATGCGGTAACAGCCTATTTAGGCTACATTACCGACCCAAACATGAAGTATATATGGGAAGCCATAAGCAACCCTTACATATATGGGGCTGTTAAAAAGGCTATGTGGGAATCTGCCGAAGCCTTGATTCGCGAATATCTGGAAGAATTTAGCAAAGAATCCATGAGAGAGTATATAGACGATTTACTTCGGAGATTTAATAATAAAGCCCTTGGCGACACTATATATCGGGTTGGAAGAGACCTACCGAGAAAACTATCTAGAAATGACAGGTTAATTGGAGCCATATTACTTGATGCAAAACATTCCATACCCTTTAATTATACTTCCCTAGGCGTGGCCGCAGCTTTCCTCTTCCGTGGAAGAGATGAAAGCGGAAAGCTTTATCCGGCAGACGAATATTTTGCAAGAGAGATTTATCCCCGCGGAGTTGATTTTATACTTAAAGAAGTTTGTGGACTTGATTTCTTGAAAGAAGAAAACATAGTGAGCGAAATCAAAAGACTATACAATATTGTAGCTGAGTCTCCTAAGGAATGGTTTACAAGGATAGGTGACTTGTAACGATCGTATTCAGAAAGATGAAGAATCTCCTTATAGACTCTAGCACACTCTCTATCTTATTCACATTCACATGAAATATGAATAATATAGGTCGGGCGGGCTAAAAACTTAAATTCTATGCGTCTTCTTTATCAACTCTATATCTTCTCTAGGGATTAAGGGGAGTTTATCTTTGAAAACTCGAGCTATAAACTGGATTGTTGCAACTTCCTCTAATGTTTCAACTACTGCTTCAGCCTCAAAGAGATTGCTTCCAACACCCACAACTCCATGATTCATGAGTATTAAAACCTTGGCATCCTCTATATACTTCCCTACTAGGTTAGCTAAGGTTTTAGTTCCTGGAATAGCCCAAGGCACAATTTTAACATTTCCTAGAATAGCAACTGCTTCAATAGTTATTGGTTGTATTTGTATTCCAGCTAAGGCTAAACCTACAGCTATAGGATTATGACTGTGTACGATAGCGTTCACATCAGTCCTCCTTCTGTATATTGTTGTATGAAAGGGAGTTTCTATCGAAGGTTTGAAGAAACCCTTCACAACATTCCCATCTAAGTCAACTTTTACCAGATCTTTTGATTCTAATTCTCCTTTAAAGACTCCAGTTGGCGTTATCCAGAACTCGTTAGCTCCGGGTAATCGGGCGCTAATGTTTCCTCCTAGAGCTGAAATTAACCCTCGGTTAAAAAGTCTTTTCATGGTTTTACATATTCTCGCCTTAAGCTTTTCTTCAGAATCTATCGTTGATGAACCTTCCATCTTCATCATCACCTTTGTAAGCGTCAGTCCATATATTCCAAGTTATGAAATTAACCTTTTTCGGTTTTTTAGAAACTAGAAGATTTATTTTCTAGTTTCACATATTTTTATTTGCCCCGATGATTTTCGATGGACGGGCTGATTAGTGATGAACCATTGCAGAAATGAGGGGTGAAATTAAAAAGAAAATTCTGCATTGTTATTAATTAAGATGACGGTTGAATTTCAGCTTAAATTCTGGTTT
>CAYSKG010000017.1:0-23368 GCA_964431725.1 uncultured Candidatus Bathyarchaeia archaeon
GGGGGGTGGGATTCGAACCCACGAACCCCTTCGGGACGGGATACCCCATCTTGCTGGATTCTTTCAGATCTTGAGTCCTACACGCATACGGTTATTTCTCCGTATGCTCCGCGCATTTGGTCCAGCTTAAGGTTTGACCTGGCTCTGCCACCCCCGCGCGCTTCAATAATTATTCGGAGTCTAGGCGATAATTATATTTTGTGGTTTGTCAATAAACCTAATGTTTTTGGGTGGAAGAGATTATTATGAGCGAAGATAAGATTGTTAAGATGCTTGAAAATGTAAGTAAAAGCGTTGTTAACATTAACACTTTGAGAGTTTTTCACGATTTCTTTTATCAGATTATTCCTGTTAAGGGCGTGGGTTCAGGCTTCATACTTGGTGAGAGAGGTTACATACTGACAAATTATCATGTTGTTGAGGGAGCTGATAAAATAACTGTAACTTTAACTGATGGAAGGGTTTTTGAGGGAAAACTTGTCGGAGCATATAGGGGTTTAGATATAGCCGTTTTAAGGATAGATGCAGACAACCTAATAGCAGCTAAACTAGGGGACTCCGATAAATTAAGAGTCGGACAAAGAGTCTTTGCCATAGGAAACCCTTTTGGACTAGCAGGAGGACCAACAGTAACATCGGGAGTCATAAGCGCCCTAAAAAGAACAATCCACTCTAAGAGAGGAATCTTCAGAGATCTAGTTCAAACCGACGCAGCGATAAATCCAGGAAACTCTGGAGGCCCTCTCGTTAATGTTGATGGAGAAGTTATTGCGATAAACACAGCAATAATACCATTCGCTCAGGGTATAGGTTTTGCCATACCAATAAATGTCGCAAAGGAAGTTGCTAAAGAGATAATAGTTTACGGCTTCTATAGGAGGATTTGGCTTGGCATAGTGGGCGTAAGCCTAAATCAGCAAATCGCCAAACACTATAATTTACCAGTTGAGCGGGGAGTGCTCGTCATCAGAGTTACACCCAATAGTCCGGCTGATAAAGCGGATATAAGGAGAGGAGACATAATAATAGAGTTTGACAATAAACATATAAGCGGAATAGAAGATCTCCAAAAGATTCTAGTAGAAAAGAAGCATGGATGCAAATGCGAAGCAACAATTTTAAGAAAACTAAGAAAACTTAAAACAACGGTTACATTAGAGAGAGAACCAGAAAACAAACACTAAAATACGCTAAGTTCAATTATAAATATTTCGTGGTGAATTAAATGCCAATAGATCCAGACTTTCAGAAAAATCGAACTATCGTCGACACGCATAGAGGGCATGCCGTTTGGGGCCCCATTGAACCCCCAACCAAGTTGGGCATACATGGAACAAATGTGGCTGTTGATTGGGATATATGTGAGGGATGCGGAACATGCATAGATGTTTGTCCAGTAAGCCTTTATGAATGGGTTGAGACGCCGGGGCATCCAACCTCGGAAAAGAAAGCTGATCCAGTTAGAGAAACAGAATGCATCCAATGCTTAGCCTGCGAAACACAATGTCCGGTTCAAGCAATAAAAATCGCTTTACCCTAGATCCCTGTTTTTCCATTACGAAATAATGGGTAAAACCCATTCCTCCTGATTGAAGCTTGAAGTGAAAGATACGTGGATGATAGAATGATGGTTGATAACTAGCATCCAACAAGCTCTTTAACTTTCTTTATTATTCCAGCGGCGTCTATTCCCTGCTCGGCTAAGAGCTCTTCAGGTTCACCTGAATGCGGCATCTTTCTGATGGCCAATATGTGGGGTTTTAAACCTAGGGATGCTACAGCTTCTCCTATTCCACCCTCCGGATAATGATCCTCAACTGTTATGACATGCTTTGTCTCCTCTGAAGCCTTAATTAGGGTTTCAGCATCCAAAGGTTTTATTGAGTAGCAGTCTATAACCCTAACATGGATGCCTTCAGACTTCAGCTTTTCATAGGCTTTCAAGGCTTCATGCACAGTTATTCCGCCTGCAACGACGGTTACTTCATCATTTTTACTCCATCTGAGAACCTTTGAACCGCCAACATGAAATTCCTCATTATTATCGTATATTACCGGAGTCTTCGGTCTAGTTGTTCTAATATAAGATATGCCCTCATAATTCGCCATTTCGCATGTGAGCTTCTCAGCGCTAACAGCATCGCATGGATAAAGGACTATGCTGCCGAATAGGGTGCGGAAAAGTGCTAGATCCTCCAAGCCCATTTGGGAGGGGCCATCTTTACCTATGGAGACGCCTGCGTGGGAGCCAGCTATCTTCAAGTTTGCTCTGGAATATGTGGCCATTCTTATCTGATCATAGGCTCTCGACAAGAAGCATGCAAAGGAGGACAAGAAGACATCAAAACCTTGCGTTTGAAGCCCTATGGCTACACCAATCATATTTTGTTCGGCAATATAGCACTGTAGGCTTCTCTCTGGAAATCTATCGAAGAAGTAAATTGTGAAAGTTGAGTTTTTAACATCTCCATCTAAAACAACCATTTTGTCGTTTTGTTCACCGAGCTTTACAAGGGCTTTGCCGAAGGCCACTCTCGTTGCAACCATATCGCCGATCTGATATTCAGTTTTAATTGAGTATTTATTTCGGGATTCGATAGGAAATTTGGCATCTATGAAATTTTCTGGTTGAAAATCAATATTCTTTATTTTTGGGAGTATCTCCTTCTCCGCTTTGCTTAGTTCCTCCTCACTTAATGCTCTCCCATGCCTCCCCTCCACATTTTCAAGGAAGCTTACACCCTTACCTTTAACGGTCTTAGCGATTATAAAGAAGGGTTTATCGGATTTCTTTGCTTCATCAAACGCCCTAATTAAATCTTTAACATCATGCCCATCACATACCGTAACATTCCAACCAAAAGCCTTAACCCTTTCAGCATATGCTTGCCAATCCCACTGGAACATTGTTGGTTCACTCTGTCCAAGCCTATTCATATCCAATATTGCGACAAGATTAGACATCCTAAGTTTCCCAGCTAAGTTTAATGCCTCCCAAATCGATCCTTCAGCAACCTCTCCATCCCCAAGCAGAACGTAAACACGTCTGTCTATGCCTAAAAGTTTCTTGGCGTAAGCCATGCCTAAACCTATGGATAGACCTTGACCAAGCGATCCGGTTGCAACCCTTATACCCTTGATTCTTGGAACTGGATGCCCTTCAAGCTCCGAGTCAAACTGTCTTAGGGTCATAAGCTTCTCCCGGGCTATTACGCCGGCTTCAGCTAAAGCCGCATACAAGAGTGGAGCTGCATGACCTTTTGATAGAACAAACTCGTCGTTATCTAGATAATCTATGTGGTCTGGATCAATCTTCATAACCTTGAAGAATAGGGTTGCAACGATTTCAGCGCTTGATAGACAGCTCGTCGGATGACCTGATTTAGCCTTAGTGGTGGATCTAATGCTGTGCAGTCTTAAAATATTCGCCTTATCCTTCAAATATTCTTCAACGCTTACGTCCATCAAGTTTAACACCTGCACTTAAACTTTACTAATTTTTAGTAATAAATGAAATATAAAAATAAGCCTCCTTAATTTTTACTTTCAGCGGTAATAGCAATCTGTTGGATAAGCTTCTAAGAAGACCGAAAAACCCGAAAAATTAAGATAGATGCTCTTGAAAGAATAATACCCGAAAAAGAGATAGGTTTGAAATAGTATGGGAAAAGAAAAAATTTACGATGTTATAATTGTGGATGACGTCTAATGGAACACATAAAACTAATTAAAAAGATTTCAGTATTGGAGATTTTAGATAGATCGTTCTCCATCTATTTTGAAAACATAGAGACATTTTTTGTGATCTTTCTACTCTTAAATGTGATTAACACCGTATTGATGTATGCAATAGGTTTTCTTATTCCTCAATTTAGTCCACCTTACGAATCAATAGACAAATTTTTCAGCTGGCTGGTTGATTATGGAGCTACTATACTAACGATTTTTTGCTTCTCATTCTTAGTGAACTGGATGATAATGAATATAGGAAATAGCTTAGTCATCAGGATGGTTTCAAACATCATTTTTAGAGGGAAAAAACCAAGCATAAGGAGCAGTTTTACTCTAACACCTAATCTTTTTGGACGTATTCTAGCCGCAAGCTTCATAACTGGGGCGTTAATGGCTCTAGGCTTCATCCTACTGATTTTCCCAGGTTTAATAATGGCCATAATTTTCAGTTTAACAGTTCCAGCCCTAATTTTAGAAAATTTAAGTGTTTTCAATAGTTTAAGGAGAAGTAAAGAGTTGACGGACGGCGTATGGATGAAGGTCTTTCTACTTTTATTCGCATTTTTACTAATGCTCGTCATAATTTACTCGCTTATGGAGGTTCTTACATCATCCTCCTATATTTTTTATAAGCGATTTTGGATCAAAAAAATGCTTGAAATCATATTTTTCTCGCTGATTGAGCCTATATATCCAATAAGCATTACCTGGCTCTATTACCTTCTGAAGGAGGAAAAAACAGCTTCTCCTCCCATAGAAACTGAAAAGAAATATTATGAGCCATATCCATCACCACATCCGCCTCCCACAGAAGTGAAATACTGCTATTACTGCGGCCAATTCCTCCCGCAGGATGCCATATACTGCCCAAACTGCGGAAAAAGAGTAAAATTCTTACCTGAATAGCTAATTAACCTCAAATTCTTTTTGATCCAAACGAAAAATACTTTATGGAAAAATTGCAGCTCCAAAACTCTAAAGCTAAAGTTAAATGAAACTTTATCTTTAAAGTATTTTGTTATGCTAATATAGATTAATTTGGAGGACCTAACTGTTGGATTATTCTTTAGTTACGGAGGCTTATGAAAAGATTGAGGGAACCACTAAACGTCTCGAGATGACGGATTATTTGGTTGAATTTTTCAAGAAAACGCCTAAAGAAGTTATTGATAAAGTTGTTTACTTAACCCAAGGAAAACTCTATCCGGATTTTATGGGAATAGAGATAGGTATGGCGGAGAAGCTGGCAATAAAAGCCATAGCTAAAGCATCTGGGCGTAGAGAAAGCGAAATAGAAAAAGATCTCGCCAAAACCGGAGATCTCGGCGAGACAGCTCAAAAGTTTCTAGAAAAAAGAATTCAGCTATCGTTTTTCCGAAAACCATTAACTGTTGAAAGAGTCTACAAAACGCTTGATAAAATAGCTAGGGCTTCTGGAGAGGGCTCTGTAGATCTAAAGATAAATCTTCTAGCGGGATTATTGGCGGATGCAACACCAATAGATGCAAAATATATTATCAGAACGGTTACTGGAAAACTTCGTCTTGGAGTAGCCGATATGACTGTTCTAGACGCTTTAGCAATAGCATTTGGCGGAGGTAAAAATGCAAGAGAAATTCTTGAAAGAGCCTACAACTTATCATCTGATCTAGGGAAGGTTGCTAAGGCAGTTGCCGAAGGCGGTATCGAAGCGATTAAAAACTTTAAGATAACTCTTGGTAACCCTATTAGACCTATGTTAGCTGAAAGATTGAGCTCACCCAAAGAGATACTTGAAAAACTAGGCGGCAAATGCATTGCTGAATATAAGTATGATGGAGAAAGAATACAAGCCCATAAAGACGGAGAAAAAGTGATGCTATTTTCAAGGAGACTTGAAAACATAACACGACAATATCCAGATGCGGTTGAACTAGTTAAAAAAAATGTCAAACCTAAAGAAGCTATAATAGAGGCTGAATGCGTCGCCGTAAACTTAGATACTGGCGAGATGATGCCGTTTCAAGAACTCATGCATAGAAGACGCAAATACGATATTGCGAAGGCCATAGACGAGTATCCGGTTTCTCTTTTTGTGTTCGATGCGCTTTACGTTGATGGAAGAGACCTAACAATAGAGCCATACCCAGTTAGACATAAGATTCTAGAGGAGATAATTCAGGAGAATGATAGATTTCAATTAGCAAAATATCTTATCGTAGACAATTCTGAAGATTTGGAGAAGTTCTTTGAGGAAGCTGTTGAAGCTGGATGCGAGGGGCTGGTTTGCAAATCCTTAAATGATGACGCTGTTTACCAAGCTGGAGCCAGAGGCTGGCTTTGGATAAAATATAAGCGGGATTATAAGAGCGAAATGACCGATACGGTAGACCTGGTTATAGTCGGCGCATTCCACGGAAGGGGAAGAAGAGCCGGAACCTACGGTGCACTGCTTCTGGCAGCTTACAATCACGAAAATGACACGTTTGAAACTATATGCAAATGTGGATCAGGCTTTACAGATGCAGATTTGCAAAACTTACCGAAAATGCTTGAACCATATAAAATCGACCATAGACATCCACGTGTGAACTCTGAACTTGAAGCTGAAGTTTGGTTCATACCAAAAATAGTCATAGAAGTAATTGGAGCTGAAATAACTTTAAGCCCAATTCATACATGCGCAAGAGACCTCATAAGAAAAGGAAGCGGATTGGCAATAAGATTTCCAAGATTCACTGGAAGATACCGCATGGATAAGTCGGCTGAAGACGCAACAAGAGTAAACGAAATAGTAGAAATGTACAAAAAACAGCTAAAAAGAATCGAAAAATAAAAACAAAATTAATACGCCAAGTCGAGTCTAAGCCTCAAGCACTGCCCGGCCCGTTCAAGCAAAGTCTTTATCGCACACCAGTCTTCAGCCGTTTCGACCGGTGTGCTCTTTGCTTGAACGCAGTGCTTAAAGCCTGCTCCTCGACTTGGCGTATTAATTTTGTGCAAAATATGATATATAAAATCTTTTGCACAAAATTTTAAATATAAAAATTTAATATTTTCTGGAGGATGGTCTTGAAGCGTTCTGTTGAGCGATTTGAGGAAGATTTGGATCTTATTGTTGATAGGCTTTGTAGCGGCGAGAGTGATAAGGTTTGCCGGCAGATTTTCAGGTTGAGAAACAAATTGATTCGTCTTTATAAGAAAAATCTGGTCAAAATTAATCATTCTGTTATGGAGCTCGTGTGCGCTAAATATCTTATTTTGAGCGGTTATCGCGTTGATTTAGAGTATACTTTGGACGGATTATCATGTGACATATATGCTCTGAAGGGATTGGGTACTTTAATTATTGAGATTGAGACAGGTTATGTTCCACCAGAACATGCTATTGATCCAATAACATACCGTAAAGCTAGAATTACAAGTAAAATAACTAGATATAGTGGCTATGCTGAAAAATTTGCTTTGGCAGCTCCACCATATTATGCTCTATGGTTCCCACTTGCTTTAGTCAAGCCCCCACGTTACCGGACATCTAACGAAATTAGAGAGATTAAAAATCTATGTGACCTATATTACAAGAATCCTCCTGTTAGCTTTGAGGATATAAGGAACGCTCGTCTACACGCTATTTATATAATTGACGTAGATAATGGTGTCGTGAAGGAAACTGACCCTAACACCTATTTAGAAAGAATACAACAAGCTCTCATATGGTGAAAAACTTGAGGAAAACTTTGCTACTAATTTTGTTATGCACGCTTGCAACAATTTCCTCCGCAATATTTGGAGATTTGTTCCCAACGGATAAGCTATGCTTTAGCAAAGAAAATCTCAATAAGGGATATTTTTGGACTCCTATAACAGCCTTATTTTTACACGTAAACATAGCCCATTTAATTGGAAACATGCTCTTCCTATATGTTTTCGGAAGCACTCTAGAAAAGGAAGTTGGCTTCTCTAGGACGGCAGCATCTTTCTTCTTGGGGGGAGCCTTATCATTCATCTTGAGCTCATATTTTTATGAAGATAACACGATTATGATTGGGGCTTCCGCAGCAATCTTCACGTTGGTAGCCATAGTTATGCTTGTTAAACCCCTCAAGTTTTCTTGGCTTTTTCTCATGCCTCTCGGTTTAGTTGCTATACTCTACTTCATTTACAATATTTTTGCAGTTTACTATCCGCAGCTTGGTGAGCCCGGTGTAAGCTACTTGGGGCACATCATAGGTTTCCTAGTGGGTGTACCCTTCGGCATCGCTTGGAGCCGTGGAAGGTGGAAAAGAAATCTACTAATAACGATCACTCTCTTAGTCATTTACTATCTTATAATAAGCGTCTTCTAATTAGTGCTAATACTCTTTTACACAAAAATTTGACCCGGCAACTTCCAAAAATGTTAAGAGATATATTAATACATACTTCTTAAAAGTATATAGGGCTTCACAATAATGTAAACAACTACTTAGATTCAAAGATTTAAAAGGAGACACGTGATGAAGATTTATTTCGGAGTGTGCGGCATCGGGTTTGGGCATGCTGGACGATGCATACCAATAGCCAATAAACTTAGAGAGAAAGGGGCTAGAATACTATTCTCAACATACAAGGATGCTGTTAACTACATTAAAAATGAGGGATATCCAGTTGTTGAACCGCCATCCATGGAAGCTAGGGTTAAGCCCAACGGAACTATAGATTTTAGGCAAACGGTGGTTAATCCAGGACCTTTTCTGGCGGCTTTAATATTCACTAGGCAAGTTGAAGCTGAAATAAAGTTTATAAGAGCATTTAAACCAGATGTAGTGATTTCGGATTCACGTGTTTCACCACTTTTAGCCGCAAGAATGCTGAATGTACCAGATATATGCATAGTTAATCAATTTCAGATAATAATACCTAGAAAAAAGAGGCTTCTCAGACTTGCTAAGCTTGTGGACACAGGAGAATTAGCCTTAATCGGCAAAATATGGGTTAGTGGGACAGTTCCACTTTTGATTCCAGATTTCCCTCCACCATACACCATATCAGTTGGAAACCTTAGAATGCCCATAGCATATTATAGGCGTGTAAAGTTTGTTGGTCCAGTGTTACCGGTTTATCCAAATGAATTACCAAGCAAAGAGAAACTCCGCGAAAAATTGGGGTTGGACGTAAACAAACCATTAATCTTTGCGCCTATAAGCGGCCCCTTAAAGGAGCGGATTTACCTAATTAATATCTTAAGGAAGATTTTCATGAATTTTCCAGAAGATTATCAAATTGTTATGTCTACGGGAAATCCAAGTAATCCAATTAGCCTAGTTAAGTACAGACGGAATATGATCGTATATAATTGGATTCCAAATAGATTTGAATATTTGAAAGCGTCAGATTTAGTGGTATCGAGGGCTGGACATGGAACATTAACGCAGAGCATATACTATGGTAAACCTATGATACTTATACCAACACCAAGTCACACTGAGCAGATGAACAATGCTCAAAGAGTTGAAGAGATGGGTATAGCAAAAGTAATAGAGCAGAACGTTCTGAGCACTGAAAACCTACTAAGAGCAGTAAATACGATTTTATTGAATGACTCTTACAGAAGAAAGCTTGGGGAAATACAGGAAAAAATTATTAAAATAAATGGTTTAGAAACAATAGTGAACATAATTTTGAAAGTTGCTGAGGGAAAATTTATTCATAAGTTAAAGTAAAACGATCAATTACTTATAGTCTAGCCCTAATATATAGATTTCAGCGCTCTCTTTTCTACTTGCTTTTGGCTTAAAAATTTCAACCCGATTAAAATGTCTTTTAACTTCATCTAAAAACTGATTGAAAAATTCGCCTTGAAAAACCTTTGTGAAGAAATTTCCTCCAGTCCTAAGCACCGCTAAAGCTATTTTTAAGGCGAACTCTGTAAGTTCTATTTGCCGAGCATGATCTAATTCCCATATTCCTGAAATATTTGGCGAAATATCGGAAATCACAACGTCCGCTGGGCGCGGTAAAATAGCCTTTATTTTTCTTAAGGTTTCTTCTTTTCTGATATCGCCAGTGATTACGTGGACATTTTCATAATTTAGCGGTTTAACTTCTTTTAGGTCAACGCCTAAAACAAAACCTTTTTCGCCTACAATTTGTCTTGCAACCTGTAGCCATCCGCCGGGTGCTGAACCTAGATCGACAACCACATTATTGGGATGAATGAAATTATACTTTTTAACTGCCTGTATGAGTTTATATGCTGCACGTGATCTATATTTTTCCTTCTTAGCTTTCCTATAATAGTAATCTTTCTTTCTTCTTTCAAGCCATCTCTTAGACAAAACAATTATTCACCGATAATTATTCTTTAAGAACCCACTGTATTAATCTCTCACAGTTGTTTGGAGAAATCTTACCTCCTGCTCCACATCTCGAAAACTCTTCGCATGAAAGGCAGGGACAGTCTATTATTGAATCTACAGATATTGGTTGCCGTTTAGAATAAAGTCGGTAGGTCCATCGTCCTCTGGAAAGCTCCGGTTCACGGTATATCAGCCCTTTACTCTCAAGCCTGATTGAGATTCGAGAACCTTCTCTGCTACTAGCATTCATTTCACGCCAGAGATCAGATTGTAATATTCCCTTTTCTCCTCTACTCATTATTATATTAAGAGCTTTCTGTTCAAGATCATCTTGTTTAGGCATATAATCTCCTCGGTTTACCGGATATGCTCAATTTTTTGAGTGTCTATATAATATAATAATGTAGAAAAGCATACATAAAAGCATATTGAAGAAAGCGATAAAGAATTTCCATCTAATCTTTAAAAGTAACCTTTAAGTATTTTGATTTATGCGAAAGGTTCAAGAAGGCTACTGTCTAGGCATTGAAAGCACAGCCGATGATTTCGGCGTCGGAATAACCTCTTTTGACGGAGAGATACTGGCTAATGTTAATGACGCTTATATTCCAGAAAAGGGCGGAATTCACCCTAGAGAAGCCTCTAGACATCACGCTACGGTAGCTGATAAAGTAATAGCTGAAGCTTTTAAAAAAGCCGGAATAAAACCTAAAGAAATAAGCGTGGTAGCCTTCTCTCAGGGACCAGGTTTAGGACCATGTTTGAGAGTTGGGGCAACAGCCGCACGAGCCTTAGCATCATATCTAAATAAACCATTAGTCGGAGTTAATCACTGTCTAGCTCATATAGAAATAGGTAAGATAGTGAGTGGAGCTAGAGACCCGGTCACTTTATACGTTTCAGGCGGTAATACGATTGTAGCGGCTTTTGAAGCTAAAAGATATCGTATATTTGGTGAGACATTAGATATAGCGGTTGGAAATTGCTTAGATGTGTTTGCTAGAGAAGCTGGCTTAAGACCGAGAGCTAATAAGCCGCTAGGCGCCATCGTCGAAGAGATAGCTCGTAAAGGGAAGACTTTCATACCGCTACCATATACCGTGAAGGGAATGGATTTATCCTTCAGCGGACTTTTAACAGCAGCTATCAACCTATTACATGAGGGAAAATATTCCCTCGAGGATGTATGTTTTAGCTTTCAAGAAGTGGCTTTTTCCATGCTCACTGAGGTAACCGAGAGAGCTTTAGCGCATACTGAAAAACCGGAAGTCTTATTAACCGGTGGGGTTGCAGCAAACAAGAGACTTCAAAAAATGCTCAAAATAATGGCTGAAGAACATGATGCACACTTCTGCGTTGTACCGAAAGAATATGCCACAGATAATGGCGCTATGATAGCATGGACTGGAGTCTTATGCTATAAGCATGGAATGAATATACCGATTGAAAGAAGCTTTGTAAGACTTAAGTGGCGGTTGGATGAAGTTGAAGTTCCATGGGTTGAATTATAATATAATAGATAAAATTAAAAAATAGGGATGATTTTGATGAATGTACTGATAAAAAAAGGTGCTGAAGCAAGCATTTATCTTAGAGATTGGCATGGTCGAAAAGTCATATTCAAGAAGCGTCATCCAAAAAGATATCGAATACCGGAGCTTGATAAAACCATTCAAATACAAAGAACAAAACACGAACCGCAGATGATGAATAAAGCTAAGAGAGCTGGAGTTCCAACACCAATAATATTCCTAGTCGATCTTAAAGAAGCAACAATAATTATGGAATTTGTTGAAGGAAAACAGATTAAACAAGTACTTAACAGTTTAACGAGTGAGGAAAGGATAAATTTATGTCGTCAGATCGGCAGGCTTGTCGGAAAACTTCATAAAAATAGTATAATTCATGGCGATCTAACAACCTCAAATATGATTCTAACACCTTATGGAAATATTGTTTTCATAGATTTTGGACTTAGCGAATTAAGTGTAGAGCTCGAGGCTAGAGGGGTGGACCTTCATTTGATGAAAAGAGCCTTAGCAAGCACTCACTATAAATATGCTGATGAATGCTTCAGTGCAATCATAGATGGATATAGAGAGATAATGGGCGATGAAAATACAAGAAATATCTTAGATAAGATAAGAGAAATAGAAAAAAGAGGACGATATGTAGCAGAGAGGTGAAGTGAATGCCACTTAACGAAAATTTTCCATATGGGAAGCTGATATTCTTTGCAACGGGGAACCTACATAAATTTAGTGAAGCCAGGAAAATTTTGGCTGAATACGAAATAAGCGTCGCCATGCTTAAAATAAAAACGCTAGAGATTCAAGCTGATGACATAAAAGAAGTCGCCGAAGCAAGTACACTTTATATTGCACGTGAAGTCAACTTACCAATCATCGTTGAGGATGCTGGACTTTTTGTTAATGCATTAAACGGTTTTCCCGGACCTTACTCATCATACGTTTACCGAAAAATAGGAATAGAAGGCATACTAAAACTTTTAGAAGGTGTAGAAAGTCGTGGAGCTCAATTTAAATCCATAGTTGCATTTTATGATCCCAATAAAAAATATTTAAGATGTTTTGAGGGTATAGTTGAGGGTGTAATAGCTAGGAAGCCTAGAGGAAATAGTGGTTTCGGCTTCGATCCAATATTTGAGCCTTGTGAGAGACTGGGAAAAACTTTCGGCGAAATGTCTCTTGAAGAAAAAAATAGGTTTTCACATAGGGCGAAAGCATTGAGAAAGTTTGCTGAATGGTATAAACGTTTGAGGAAACAATAAAAACCAAAAAGTATATTTTATTCCCCCCATTTAAGCTTTTCATTCAATAAAGGGAGCTGATGAAAATGCCAATATTTGATCCTTTAAAGAGAAGTATAGCACAGAGAAAAAGACTTTATATGAAGATATGTAGAGAATGCGGCGTTAGGAATGCACCAACCGCTGAGAAGTGCAGGAAGTGCAGAAGTAAAAATCTAAGATGGAAGAAGCGGGAGAAGACTCGATAAAATAGAAACATTTAACATAAACGCTACTTAACTTTAATTTAATTTTTCATGTCATATTTTTCACATTTTTAATCTTGAATTTGATATGTAGTATAACGTCACGTCTAAGATAATCTAAGGATTATTTCAACTTGACAATTTAATGGGATATCCATCTTTTCCATCCATGAATCTCCGATGGCAACCATTGCGAATATCCCCGCAACCTCAGCCCTCGCTTTATGTGCAAGTCTTATTAAGGCGTTCTGGGTGTCCCCGCTTTTTATAATATCATCGACTATTAGAACACTATCACGTTTTTTAATTAGATCCTTTGGAACATACAACGTTATGGTGTGGCCGGAACTATTCAGAACGTAGGTTTCTTCAAGGAAAGATGACACACCAACTTCTTTTGTAGTTTTGGCAACAACCAGATTGACACCCAAAGCATTAGCAACCATAGTTGCTAAGGGGATGCCATCAACTGCAGCTGTTAAAACTTTTGTTATTCTCTTACCTGCGAATTTTGTTATAGCATAATTCGCAGCCTGTCTAAGAAGAATTATATCTCCAATAAGATGCGTATTATCAAAGTATCCCTCGCTGTCAGGTTTGAGGCGCCTCCTAAACTCCTTTTCTAATCCAACGATCTTTGATAGGGCTTCCCAGAGCCTGCGGGCTCTTTCAATGTTTGGAAGAACATGTCCTTTAGCATACCTGCTCAAGACGGTTACAGGAAGATCGGTTTTAGCAGCTAATTCTCTGTAGGTATAATGTCTTTTTGCTGTTCTAAGCAACTCGACTGTTGCTAAACGAAATTTTAAATCCTCGGCATGAGTAGAACCTTTAATTCCCCCAGCTGTTAAATCTGACAACATGAGCATCTCTCCTACTTTGATAGAGAGAAACTTTTTAAATTGCTTTAAAGGAGATCTGATAATTTATTTCTTGCACTCTTTACAATAATACTTCGAACATTATTCTTATAAAATAACGCGAAAAAAATCGGAAATACTCCATTAAAAGGATAAATTAATCTTCAATTCAAATTTAAGGCAATAACGTTAAATAATAAGCCCAGTAAACAGCAAATTTTCCTTCAATGATTTGAGAGATGTAGATTTTAATAGATTCCTTTACTAGCAAAAGATATGTTTATAAATGTGCTATAAGAGAGAAAGATATAAAATGAGTTTTCACTTCCAAAAAAATCCTTCAACCCTTAAAAAAATAAGGCGAAATTAGCTATTGAAGGTGTGAAAACTCTATGACTGGCGAGGGAGGTTCGAAGAAGAAAAGTAAAATAAAAATAATCTACAGACCAATCAAGGAGATAGTTATACTGGATTTCTTTCAATTCTCTAGAAAAGCTCTAGATCAGATGTTTGCTCGGCTTATACATTCTGGCTTACCAGTAATGGCACAATGGGCAGAGGGATTAATTTTCGTTTATTTCCCGCTTACTCCAGATACTGATGAATTAATGGAACATTATCTTAAAGGTAGAATTTTTTGGAGTTCGGTGAATTTTGCGTTAATGCCGAGATATTCTCCATCAATCCGAGTTGGAGGCTTGGAGATACCAGTTTTAGATGTTTCAGATCATCCTGTATTAGCTGAAGTTGCTAGATGGCTTAAGAAGCATGCTAAGCCAGATGTGAAAACTAGAACTGAAATTATAAAGGGAAATCAAATAGCCTAAATATTAAAAAATAGATAAATACAAGTTTCACCTTTTTTTCTTTAATCCTCTCAAAGGAGGAGAAAAGAGATTGTTTGGTTACGCTGGCAGAATTTTAAGAGTAGATTTGTCGACTGGAAACACTAAGATCGAGCCTTTAAAGGAGGAGACTGCTAAGAAGTATATCGGCGGCATAGGCTTAGGCATACGTCTATTAATCGATAACTCAAAACCAGGAGTAGATCCACTTAGCCCGGAAAATCCCCTAATTCTTACAACAGGGCCCTTCAGTGGAACAATTGCTCCGACAGGCGGAAATGGACACGCATTTGTTGCTAAATCTCCCTTAACAAATGGTGTTGGAGAAGCCAAAGCTCATGGTTTCTTTGGTTCAGAATTAAAGAGAGCTGGCTATGACGCAGTTATCTTTGAGGGAAAAGCGGAAAAACCAGTTTATGTTTGGATAGATGATGACAGCGTTCAACTAATGGATGCAAAACATTTATGGGGCAAATCTCCACAAGAGACTGAAGACATTATAAAGGAGGAGCTGGGCGACTATTATATTCGTGTAGCATCAATAGGTTTGGCAGGTGAGAAACTTGTTCGTATTGCATGTATAATTAATGATAAGACTAGAGCTGCTGGAAGATGCGGATTAGGCGCGGTTATGGGCAGCAAAAATCTTAAAGCAATAGCCGTCAGAGGAACAAAAGACGTGTCTGTAGCAAATCCTGACGAATTTTTAGAATTTGTCAAGGTTCTCCATGAGCGGATGAAGGGGCCGGCAACAGTTAAATATAGAACCCTTGGAACCCCGCAGAATGTTTTGGTTCATAACTCACTTGGTGCACTACCAACAAGAAACTTTACAAACGCTGTGTTTGAGGGTGCTGAAAAGGTTAGCGGCGAATACTTAAACGAACGGTTCGTCACAAAAATTGTTGGTTGTTCATCTTGTGCAATGCGATGTGAGCATATAGCTGTTGTGCCTGAAGGACCCTATAAGGGAACGACTACTCGGGTTGAATATGAACCTCTTTGGGCATTTGGTCCTCACTGCGGTGTGGATAGGTTGGATGCGGTAATTAAAGCTATAGACTTATGCAACTATTATGGCATGGATTCCATATCAGCGGGTAATATTATTGGTTTTGCTATGGACTGCTATGAGCATGGCATACTGACTAAAGACGATACTGGTGGTTTAGATTTGAAGTTCGGGAATGCTGAGGCAATGGTTAAGCTTGTTGAAATGATGGGTAAACGTGAAGGAATAGGAGACATACTTGCTGAGGGCGTTAAGAGAGCTGCTGAGATTATTGGAAAGGGCGCTGAAAAATTCGCTAATCATATTAAGGGACTGGAAATGACTGGCTATGATATAAGAGGCTTAAAGACCGCCGCTCTAGGCTACGCTGTGTCATTTCGGGGAGCTGATCACAACAGGCATGGCGCATACGCATTGGATATTAAAGGAACTGTTGATCGGTTTAAGTTTGAGAAGGGAAGATCGAAATTAGTTATCAACATAGAAAATCTTTATACGATAATTGATTCATTGATAGTCTGCAAATTCTCTAGAGGCGTTTATTACAAGGGATTTGAAGACTTGGCTAAATATTACACGCTTGTAACCGGAATCGAGATGACAGCAGAGGAACTCGAAAGAACTGGTGAAAGGATAAATAATCTTGCAAGACTCTATAATATCAGAGAAGGTTTCACCAGAAAGGATGATCACTTACCACCAAAAGTCATGGGCATGCCTATACCGGATGAAACAGTCTCGAAGGGCAGCTACATCACTCAAGAAGAACTTGATTTCATGCTAGATGACTACTATGAAAACCGTGGATGGACGAAAGAAGGTATTCCAACGCTGGAAAAACTTAAGGAGCTTGGCTTAGAGGATCTAGCATACATAGTTAAAGACAAACTTTAATTAGATGTGAAACTTTAATATTTTTAACTCGAATCAGATGAGGGAACAGAATGTCGCACATACACACTAGAAGATTTGTTTCATGTGACCCAGATAAATGTGTAGGATGCGGCGTATGCGAGTACATATGTTCATTCGAAAAAGAGAAGGCTTTCAATCCATTGAAATCTCGCATAAGGGTTGTTCGATTAGATTCGCTCATAAATATGTCAGTTGCATGCAGACTATGTGAGGATGCTCCCTGTGTGGCGGCATGTCCACGCGATGCATTGACTCAATCTGAAGAAACAGGCGTAATAATCGTTGATGAAGATAAATGTAATGGTTGCGGTTGGTGTATTGAGGCATGCGACTATGGCGCAATAATGCTTCATCCAGAGAGAAAGGTTGTTTTTACATGTGACACATGTGATGGAGAACCTAAATGTGTAGAATGGTGTCCGGAGGGAGCTTTAGACTATATAACTAAAGATGTACTAGCACAAAAATCAAGGATATCCGCCGTAAAGAAACTGTTCCAGGAAACTCTGAGAACCTAAAATCTAATTTTTATTTCTTTTGCCGTGGATAAGGAAGACGGTTTTCAGAGATGAATACTTCAGTTAAAATAATAAATAAAAAAGGAATTTTGAGACGGCTTAAAGTCCTCTGATCTCTATTATATGTCTTCTTTCAAGCCTTCTTAAGGCATCGAAAAATTCGCTTTTTTGTTTTCCATTGAGATTAAAGTGTTGAGTCATCTCTTTTATCGAAGACCGTGGATTTCCATATTTTATTAAGTGATTTTGGAGATATTTTATAACGAGACGCTCGATTTTACCGCACTTCCATGTTGTGTTGCGTAGAAGAACAACAACTGCCTTAAGCATCTTTTGAGTTTCTTTCTTAGATCGGCGAGCCATCTCTCATCTTCAGAAAAATAGGAGCAATAATATTTATATGTTTATGATTAAATACAACTCTATTATGGCGTCATTTTTTATTTTTTTGAAAGACTTTTATTTTGAAGTTAAAACTTAATTTAGTTTAATTATTATTTAACGTCTTTAACGTGAGTGGGTGATGAAGATGAAGATAGTGATGCTTGGTCCACCGGGTTCTGGAAAAGGAACTTATGCTTCCAGACTCACTAAGATGCTTGGAATACCACATATATCTACGGGGGATATGGTTCGTGAGGAGATAAAAGCGCAGACAGAAATAGGCAAGAAGATAAAAGAATACAATGATAGAGGCGAGCTTGTGCCAGACGAAATAATCATTAAGCTTTTAGCTGAAAGACTAAAAAAAGCTGATGCAAAAAAGGGTTTCATACTTGACGGTTTTCCGAGAACTTTACGGCAGGCAGAAGCTCTTGAAAAATTATCTGAAATAGATCTAGTTATAAATTTAAATGTGCCAGACGAAATAATCATCCAACGGTTATCTAACAGGCTTATATGCAAACGATGCGGCGCAATATATAATCGGCTTACATTAAAGCCTAAAGTTAATGGAGTTTGTGATGTATGTGGCGGCGAGCTCTATCAAAGAGAGGATGATAAACCTGAAGTTATACGGGAACGCCTAAAAGTCTATAAAAGAAGCACAGAACCTTTAATAGAATATTACCGGAGAAAGGGTCTCCTCAGAGATGTTTACTGTAATGACTTGATGACGCCGCCTGAGGTAATAGTTGAAAGAATAATGGGGATAATTAATAATTTAAAAAATAACGAGGGAACAAATCAGTAACCAACAACTTTTTCTCAGATATCTTATATTCTCCTTATGGAAGTAGTAGGCTACCTATCTCCTCAAGACTTGTCAGATCGTTCATTTTTATCATTTTATCGGAAATAGTGTAGAGTACATTGTTAATATAAAGTGCCCGTTTAACCGCGTATTCTGAATAAAACCAGTATCCGCTCTTAAGAAAGGCATCCTGATCTTCTATATGGGTTATTCCACCTTTAAATTCTATCTTGCTCTCAGTTATATTGAAAACATATAATCCCTGCCAAACGTAATCTCCATAAGCATTCGGTGGAACACCTTCTGGATCTTTAGATTCATCTATTTCAGCCACTAGAACAGGTATCGCAAGAAGATTGAGGTTCTTATCGAAAAGTAAAGCCTTATGATCGCGTAGTACTGGGGAGTCTGTTCCTCTGTCGCCTATCACGTAGCTGTCTATCTCCTTTGGATGTTCGACATCGCTTACATCGAAAAGGGATATCTTCACTCCTTGATACCATGCGAAATCTCCTTCCTCAGCTTCCACTGTCCATTTACCTATACCAATAAGATGATCCTCATCATATGGATGCAGATAATCCGAGTATCCGGGTATTTTAAGCTTACCAAGAACCCTCGGTTCAGTTGGATCCTCAAGACTTATAACAAACAGAGGATCAATCTTCTTGAACGTAACCAGATAACAGCGAGCACCCATGAACCGTGCCGAATATATTCGCTCTCCTGGAGCTAACCCTTCGATTCTGCCGATAATTGACAAGCTTTCATCAAGAACATAAATGTTGCTATAAATATCGTTTTTCAGAGAAACCTCGTTTTTAGGTGCAATACTAATTCCAATAATTACCCTATTTATTAGCTGGTTTGTTGTCGCTATCCTAAAGTAATCCTTATACTCATCCATTGAAAACTGATTTAGAACGAAGCCTGGAACCGCGCCGCTTGCTTCATATCTTATGAAGCCTTCTTCAATATGAATTCGATGAATCTCGGTGATCTCACCGTTTTCAGTATATTTTGGCACCGTAATGTAAATATTATTTAGGGAGACATAAATACAGCTACTGTAGCCTAACAAGAAAGTCTCATAGTTGACGGGTTCATTGGGATCTTGGATATTAATGGCGACTACAACCGTGAAAACATGATAATAATCTGAGTTATTGGAGTAGTAGATTGAGGCCGGGTCAACTTTTATAGGGAGATTATTATCAATTATCTCCGGCAGGATAAGTTTCTGATCACTTAAGTAGGTCGAGAAAGAGGTTAAAACATAAACGTAGTTATCAATCATTCTAGAGTTAAAGTATACCCCACTTATAGTGACATTTCTAATTAAAATCGGATCTTTCGGATTTTCTACATCGTATATGGCAATATGCGTCCATGGTCCAATTAATTTCCGACCGCTATGGGTTTCTGAGCTATTTTTGTCGGTCTCTAGATAATAGAATAGATATCGGTTTGTAGAAAGCACAACTAATTTTTTGGCATTTATAAATAGGCCTGAAACTGTGCCGTTTACCAATATTTCTGCAGACACCTCTGCTTTTTCAGGCGGATAAGCTTTAACTATCAGAACCTTACTATTAGAGGCTAGATATACGCATTCTCCATCCGTCTTCACAATGTCAGCTTCATCAACGCCTTCAACTTGGATATTTGTTCTTGAGAACCTAGTGTTCATAGAATCAGCTGCAGATTTAGCCTCAGACCCTAATATGAAGAAAGAGCCTCCGCCTCCCCTATAGACCCACGAGCTCTTACTTCTATTAAGAAAATCTACAATTTCATTATAAGATGAGAATTTCATGAGAGCGGAGCCTTGGGGCAACAACAAATTTACACTAGAATTATTTAACCATGGCAATCCTCCAATACTTAGGAAAGCCACTAGCAATAGTTCAGTTAGGAAAATTAATGAAAACGCTAAAGCCACACCTACCCTAGTATGAAATCTGGACGCATCCTTAGACATTGAATCACCATATACCAATATATCATATTGTTATCTTTAATGCTAAGCTTTAGAACAATTGTTCTACATCCTGAAACACCCCGGATTCTTGCTCTAGGCCTCCTGGAAATAAAGAATCTTTAATTTAAATTGTTTATCTTAGGAGAAAAAGGATTCCGAAAATCCTTTGGAAAGCATCCATTAAACTATGAATATAACTCTGATTTGAGAAAAGGGTGAACTCAGCTACATGGTCTTTAAACCTCAAGCCTTTTCAAGCCGTTTTAAGCCTTAAAAAGACGGAAGAAGAACAAAATCAACCCCTACTTCAAAATAAGTCTGAAACAATCTTTTCCTATCGCCTATGGAGAGGGTAGGCTTAAAATGATATGAAGAAAACTTATTTTTATGGGTTTTAACATTAAAAATTTCGCTGTTTATCTCTTGAAGTTCCATTCTCTTGTGGAATATTTTTCCATTTTAAGTTTTATGGCAGTTTGCTCTTCGAAATTGGTTACTTCTCCCGGGATTAATCTTATATTAAAGGTTTCTTCAAAACCCTTTATCAACGCATCCTTGAGCTCCTCAAAGCTGACTTCTTTCTTTAGATAGCTCTTTATTGACGTCACCCTTTCCTTAACGGACTTTATCATTTTATCCCGAATCTTTTCGCTTGGAACCTTGAGTACTGTGAACATAAGCGTTGGATTTACATCACGTAATATTGTGCCATGCTGATGTACGACATTCATGCTTCTTGTTTGAGCATTCCCAGATATCTTTTTACCACCTACAATTATGTCATTTATAGGCTTGAATTCGGCGGGCACTCCTAGAATCCTTAATCCCCTAATTATTCCAGAGCATAGGTTTTCATAGGTTTTTTGAAAATCCCGTGAGATTAGTGGATGATCCTCATTTATTATTAGGCTATAAGTTAATTCACCATCTCGATCATGATACACCGCTCCTCCACCAGTTCTCCTTCTAACATAGTCAATACCTAACTTGTTGCATGCTTTTATGTCTACTTCCTCTTCCATGCTTTGAAAATATCCTATTGAAACAGCTGAAGGTTCCCATCTAAAGAAGCGTAGGGTGTTTGGAACAAGCTTCTTAGACCTAGCTATGGCTATAGCCTCATCTAAAGCCATATTATAGAAGGCGTCTCCGAGACCTGTATCAAGTAGCCGCCACTCTTCAGCCATCAACACCACCAGCTTTAATTATGCATTTAGCAAAATCTTTTGGGGTTACGCCGAGAAGGCTTATCTCATGTTTTTTAATGAAAGCCTCTATTGTTTTAGTTATTTCAGCCTCATTAAGAGGGCAACCGATAAGGATTTTCTCAAGATCCTCAATAAATTCCTCCGGATGCATAAAGAAGTCACCGGTTATCTTTATGAAGTCTATTTTACTATCTTTTTTTCTGAGATGAACTTTGATGAGCTTGCCGCCTTTAACCTTATGTTCGGCTTTAAGCATAGGAACCACACATCGAATTATCTAAATTTGGTAAGTAAGCTTAATATTTTTAATGCTTTCCTATGGAAAAGTTTTTGAATAACTTCTTTAAATACAATAGGGGTTAAAAAATGGGAGGTCATAGAACTGAAGGAGGTAGTAAAAAGATGTTAGATGTGTCTGAGAGAACACAAAATCTTGGGACCGAAACCGCTTTTGTGGTTCTGAAGGAAGTTAATGAACTTATTCGAAAGGGCAATAGTGTAATGAACTTCTGTATTGGACAGCCAGATTTTGATACACCAGAATACATAAAAGAAGGAGCAATAAAAGCGATAAAAGAGGGGAAGACGGGATATACGCCTTCTCCTGGCATACCGGAGCTTAGGGAGGCCGTTGCTGAATACTTTTCTGAAACTAGGGGAATTGACGTTAAGCCTGAATGGGTTGTGGTGGCATGTGGAGCTAAACCATTCATAGGCTATACGATATTGTCGGTGACAGACTACGGTAAAGGACATGAAGTAGTTTACCCTAATCCAGGTTTCCCGATTTATGAATCTTTGATAAGGGCTTATGGAGCTGTTCCAGTTCCAATACCGTTGCTTGAGAGTAAAAACTTCAGTATAGACATTGACTACTTGGAGAAGATAATTAATGAAAAAACTAGGCTGCTCATACTGAACTCCCCCCATAATCCAACCGGAGGAGTCCTAGATAGGAAAACGTTGGAGCGAATAGCTGAAATCGTTAAGCAATATGATAATCTCTGGATCTTTTCAGATGAAGTATATTCTAAGATGGTTTACGATGGAGAATTTATGAGCATAGCCTCAATAGATGGGATGCAGGAAAGAACAATAATGGTTGATGGAGTATCAAAAACTTATGCCATGACGGGATGGAGAATAGGTTTTGCAGCAAATGAGAAACTCGCTGAATACTTAGCCCGCTGGGTAACAAACACCGAGTCTTGTGCGCCGCATCCAAACCAGTATGCAGCCTTGACAGCCCTAACGGGTCCGCAAGATGACACGAAAAGGATGGTTGAAAGCTTTAGAAAAAGACGAGACCTAATTGTTGAGGGATTGAATTCAATTAAGGGTATTCGATGCCTTAAACCTGGCGGAGCCTTCTATGTCTGGCCTAATGTTACTGAAGCTTGTAAACTTGTTGGTGCGAGAGATTCTGAAGAATTCAGAAGACGTTTGCTCTATGAGGCTGGCGTGGCAGTTTTATCGGATATACATTTTGGGCATAAAAATGAAGGGGAAGGAGAGCATATAAGATTCTCTTATGCCGCTTCAGAGGAAATCATCAGAGAAGGCTTAAGAAGAATAAAGGCGTTCATCGAGGAAAATGAACCTTAATTTATTCTAGTTCTAAAATTTTTTAAGATTTAATACTTCTTAAGTGTAAAATGACAAACCTAGCTTAATTATAGAAATGTTTATTAGGATTTAGGTTTCTTTTCTAAAGAAAATTTAATTTCTTAAGCACTGGTGTTCAGGTGACTGAAAATGGTGGAGGAAAAG
>CAYSKG010000018.1:0-20404 GCA_964431725.1 uncultured Candidatus Bathyarchaeia archaeon
GCTTTCGAAAAATAAGTTTCCCATTTAATTTTGGAGACTTTTTGTAATGAATAGTGCTTCCTTAAATCTGGCATGCTATAAAATCGCATTTTTTATTTTGCTTCTTTCATTCAGCATACTATCACTAAACGTAGCCCCCGTAAGGAGCGGTGAAAACGCGGATTCAATAGCCCAATCTGAAGAGGCAATCTCCTCAGCCTTTAAAGAGACCTTAAAAGCGGAGGAAGCTGGAGCGAATACCTCCAAACTAATCCAAGAATTAAATGAAGCATTAATGGTTTTATCTGAAATCAAAGCAAATCTCGCAAAAGGCGATCAAAAAGAAGCCGCCCGATTAACATATGAGTTGATTGATATAACAAACAATGTTAAGGCTAAGGCCTCACTCCTAAAAGGTTCGGCCGAAGAATACCGCAACACAATGCTAATCTATTCTTTAATGATCCCCGCCTTTGGGGTTCCCCCATTCATTTTCGTCATGATAATTGTTTGGCGGTGGTTTAGCCGCCGCTATGAATAGAAAATTGGATGAAAACTGAGGTCATCCTGATGCCGACCATCAAGGATTACAGGAATATTTTCTTTGTAGCAAGCCTATTAGGTAGCTTAGCGCTCGCTTCTCCAGTAATATCCCTTATTCTCCCCCCAAGAGCCAAAGAAAGGTTCTCAGAAATCCACATGTTAGGATCAGGTAGAATGGCTGAAAAATATCCCTTCAACGTAAAATCTAGTGAAACCTACAGGCTCATCTTAGGCGTCGGTAACCATATGGGCAGCTCATCCTACTATGCTATACACGTTAAAATCCGAGATCACGGTGAGAGGCCACCTAACGTTTCAGAGAACGACCCTAGCCCCTCACCGACCGTATGCGAATACCGCGTTTTTGTAGCTAACGATGAAATTATTGAGAAATCCATAAACTTCTCTCTAAACTTTTATCTTCTTTCAAATGATAAGTGTTGCATCATAAAGAGTCTAACAATAAATGATGTAGTATTTGATGTCAATAAAACCGTTGAATGGGACTCCGAAAAAGAGGGATTTTTCATTAACCTGTTTTTTGAACTTTGGATTTATGATCTAAAGATTGAAGACTTTTTCTTTCATGATCGCTTTGTGGGGATATGGCTCAATATGACAGATGCAATGTAACCGCTTTTTAAGTTTATCTGATCGGTGAACATAAATGAATGTTTTAGTAATAATTGCAACCTTAAATGAAGAGGAAGGAATCGGCCCAACTATAGTGGAGGTTCAGCAGTCTCTCTATAATCCGCATATCTTAATTGTAGATGGGAGAAGCACCGATAGGACTGTCGAGATATCCAAAGATATGGGAGCCGAAGTGATGATTCAAAAGGGTACAGGTAAGGGCGACGCAATCTTCCAGGCGATCCAACATGCAGACTTAGATAACGCAAGATACGTGGCATTTATCGATGGCGATTATACTTATCCAGCGTCTTTCCTGCCTGAAATGATAAATATTCTGGAAAATGATCCGCACATAGGCATGGTATGCGGGGATAGATTTGTTCATAACTTAGATTTGGGTAAACTACATAAACTACTGTTTATTGGCAATAGAGCGATAGCCTTCATGCATAACCTACTGAATGGTGTAAAACTGCATGATCCCCTAACGGGATTAAGAGTTACGAAAGCTGAGGTCTTAAAAGGTTGGAAGCCCAGATCAAAGGGATTTGATATAGAAGTGGAATTGAACAAATGGGTGAAGCGGAAGGGCTACGCTATAGCTGAAGTGCCAATAAAATACAGGAAAAGGCTTGGCGAAAAGAAACTTAAAATTAGACATGGCTTAATAATACTCAAAAGAATACTATTGGAGATTCTCCCTCGGTGATCTCCCAATCATAATTTTTAGTGAAATAAGGGAATAATATCACATTGAATAACGTCTCTATAGTGATTTCCACCTACTCAAAAGATAGATTAGAATATCTATTAGATTGCGTAGACTCCCTTAAAAAGCAAACATTAAAGCCGGCTGAAATAATCTTGGTACTTGACCCCAACTCTGAGCTTATAGAATTTTACCGGATGAGACTGCCTGACATAAAGATAGCTGTCAGCCAAGAACAAGGTCTATCCAATGCGAGGAATGTTGGCGTTAAAAATGCAAAGGAGGAAATAATCGCCTTCATCGATGACGACGCCGTCGCAGATAAAGATTGGCTGAAAAACCTAACAAAAAATTATGAAGACCCAAAAACCATGGGAGTTGGAGGGCAAATCAGACCCCTATGGAATAAAAGCCCCAAGTGGTTTCCAAGCGAATTAAATTGGGTTCTCGGCTGCACCTATAAGGGTCTTCCTGAAAACCGAGCCAGCATAAGGAATCCCATCGGTTGCAATATGTCCTTTAGAAAGAAGGCCTTTGAGAGGGCGGGATACTTTAGATGCGACATCGGCAGATTCGGCAAAAAACTTCTAAGCGGTGAGGAAATGGAGTTTTCAGTAAGAGTCCTTGAAAAAATTCCGGATTCAAAGATCATATATGAGCCCTCAGCCATAGTTTACCACAAGGTTGATGCGAAAAAAGCGAATTTGAAGTATCTCTGCAAAAGATCATTTTATGAAGGAATCTCAAAGGCTCTAATAGCGGATGCAAGAAAAAATGGATCGACGATTTTATCAACTGAGAACCAATACATTAAACACCTCTTGAAAACAGCTATTCCATCAAGACTTAAGCGAATTTACAAGCTTCAATCTCTTCTGCAAATATTAGTTCTAATATTCTCCTCCCTAATAGTGTTTTTAGGCTTTTTGACTGGTAAAATAACGAATTATTTTGCATAATAAAGAAAGAATGAAGGAATGTTCTCTTGAAAAACTGCGAACATATCATTAGTAAAGCAAGAAAAACTAATGTTCTTGTAATAAACGTTTGTAATCCACTCAGCCTGGGTGGAGCGGCAATAACGCTTGTATTAACAAACTACCTTAAAGACAAACTTCCAGACATCAAACTTACTTTAATGTTGTCTAGAGAACGTGATCAAGAGATTTACCAAAAAAAGTATAAAATGCAAAATGTTAAATTTATTCCCCACGCCTGGTATAAGGAGAAAAACTCAACATTTAAAACCCTACTTTACTCAAGCTTTCCAGCCTTCTCAACTCTTCTAAGATGTTTTTTCTCTAAATTTTTGTCAAAAATCGGTTTTCCACACAGCTGCCCGCTTAACAAGTATGAGGTCATAATCGATTTGAATTCCGATGCATTAAACGAGCATTATGGAATAGTTTTCCCTCTATTTACGC
Source organism: uncultured Candidatus Bathyarchaeia archaeon (assembly GCA_964431725.1). Classification (GTDB taxonomy): domain Archaea; phylum Thermoproteota; class Bathyarchaeia; order Bathyarchaeales; family DTEX01; genus DTEX01. The sequence continues at coordinate 3,292 of CAYSKG010000018.1, forward strand.
TTTTCAATCTATTTATAGCTTCACTTTCAGGTAAACCTGTGATTGTTTCTCCCTGCACAATAGGATCATTCAAAAAACCATTCATGAAGTCTATAGCGAGATTCATCTTAAACAAAATGAACATAATAATGGTTAGGGAAGATATTAGCCGAAAGAACCTGGAAAACCTAGGGGTTTCAAAGCCAAAAATCGTTGTGGGCGCAGACCTCGCCTTCCTATTTGAACCTAACCAAACTAACACTAAGCTTCTCGCAGGGATCAATCTGGCAAAAATTAGGAAACCCATAGTTGGTTTTGCTCTAAGCCAAGAAATACATAAGTACGCTTTCGCTGAGGATGCAAAAACTTTGGAAGAAAAATATGAGAAGTATGTTAAATTGATGGCTGAAATAGTGGATTTTGTAATTGAAAAACTTGACGCCTACGTTATTCTAATACCTCATTCACTCAGCGAGGTGAAAAATCCTAGGCATAAGCTTTTGGATGATAGGGTAGCATGTCGAAGCATCTATGAAAAAGTGAAAGACAAACATAGAGTACAATTAATAGAGGAACACCGAAATCCCGGCGAAATCAAAGCCCTAATCGGAAAATGCGACCTCTTCATAGGATGTAGAATGCATTCAACAATAGCCTCAACAAGTTTATTTGTGCCTACGGTTGCCCTAGCTTACGGAGAAAAATTCGAGGGAATAATCGGCGATTTAATGGGACAAAAAGATCGCGTTGTCAAGGTAAATGTGAATTACAAAGTTCTCTCTGAACGCTTAAAATCAAAGATAATAGACACGTGGGAGCAGAAAAGCTTCATTAAAAGAGATCTCCAAGAAAGACTTAAGAGCGTCCAAGAAATTGTTTATTCCTCCCTGTTCTTAATGCGAGAAACAATAGAAGGCGAAATAGAGCGAAAAGAGGATTCTGTGATTCTGAAGAGGGAATAAATTGAATAGAAGCTCGAAGACCGAAAGTCTCCACCATGATGGTAAACGCCCGTCTACTGCAGAAGCTCCCGCCTCTCTATCCTTCGTTATTGAAAATGGGCTCTGTACCGGATGCGGAACATGCTTGGGAGTCTGCCCGAATGATGCGATAAGAATGAAAAAAGATGAAAAGCAAGGTATCTACCTGCCTGAAATAGATTACCAGAAATGCATTAATTGCGGTCTCTGCTCAAAATCCTGCCCGGGATACAAAGTTGATTTCAAGGAGCTATCTCTAAAAATTTTTGGCGAAACCCCATCATCAGATATCAAGGGAATTTTATTAGGTAACTACTTAAAGTGTTATGTCGGCTACTCCACTAACCATAGAGTGCGGTATAATTCCGCCTCAGGGGGCTTAATCACCCAATTATTGATATTCATGCTAGATGAAGGAATAATTGACGGTGCACTAGTAACAAGAATGAAAAAGGAGAGTCCCCTTAAGCCTGAACCCTTCATAGCTAGAACAAGAGAAGAAATCATAAGCGCCTCAGGATCCAAATATTGTCCAGTTCCCGCAAATACTGCTGTAAAATATATTCTACGTCATGAAGGAAAATACGCAGTTGTAGGACTGCCATGCCACATTCACGGTTTAAGAAAAGCTGAACAAGCCATTAAGAAACTTAGGGATAGAATAGTTCTACATATGGGAATCTTCTGCTCTCACACCGACACATCATTAGAAACCGAATATCTCCTACATCGCTTTGGAGTTAAAAGTAGTGAGGTCAGCAAAATAGCGTATCGAGGTAAAGGATGGCCCGGTATGCTAACCATTAAATCAAAGACAGGGAGCGAAGTTAACGTTCCTTTTCATGAATGGATTAGAGCCCACGCATACTGTATGTTTGCTCCCAACCGATGCCTTCTTTGTTGTGATCATTCCGCGGAATTATCGGATATATCCTTCGCTGATGCCTGGCTACCTGAATTCCAAAATGATGAGATAGGCACCTCTCTAATAATTTCAAGAACCAAAATCGGTGAGGAAATTTTACAGAAAGCATTGGCGAATGAAAAAATTAAGGTAAGAGAAATAGACTGTATGAAGCTAGCTGAGTCACAGAAGATGATGCGCTTCAAAAAGAACAGCTTGGCTGTACGCCTCCTATTTTTTAAGGCTACTGGCAAAAAAGTTCCCGTCTATAATAGAGAGCTGCTAAAGCCTAGCCTAATTGATTTCCCCCGCTCCGGAATAATCTTCGTTAACAGATACATTGCGTCAAAACGTTTTCTATGGAGCTTTCTCGAGAAATTCATTAATCTACAGCGTCCATTGGAAAAGATGTATGCCAAGGTTCTAGGTAATATTCCATCTGAGTCTAATCCGAAAAGGATCCCGGCGGGTTCTTAAGAAATTGGGAAATAATCAAAGGGAGGTTGCTAGTTTTTGGTTAGATTTCATATAATCCATGTTGGTACCATGAATAATAAGGGAACCCAAGCGCTCCTTATAAGCGATGTTTCCTTACTTAAAAAATTTTTCAGGGATCCCTCAATTTCGGTTTCCACAACCGATATCAGGGGAGTAAAGAGCTTAAATTTGCCCCTAGAAGCTATAGTGCCTACAATAGTTGATATCCCATTTAAGAGGGCGGATGCTCTAAGCAAAAGACTCAAGATCGAACGTAATGAATGGAAATATAAACTTCTAATTCTCAGCGCGTTATTACTCATGTTAATCCAAGTAACTCTCTCACTAATATCCGCATTTTCCATCAAACTAGGATTAAAACCGATTTATCGAAGTGAAGTTCTGAGAAGGATGAAAAATTGTGATTTAGTGATTTCCTGTAGCGACGAAAACTTTAAGGAATCAGCATCCCTACTGCCAACAAATTTTTATTGGGTTGCAACATGGTGGTCAATACTTTTCGAAAGAACACTTGAAATATTAATGGCTAAATTCTTCGATAAACCAGTAATTATGTTCCCAAATTCTATAGGCCCATTTAAAACTTACTTGGGGCGCTCCCTATCAAAACTCGCATTAAACAAGTGCGATTACATCCTACTAAGAGACATAACATCCTATAGAATAGCTGAATCGCTGGGAATAACTTCCACTAAAACCCTCACAGCGGATACGGCTCTCCTACTAAAAAGAAAGGCGAAAACTTCAACGAAAAAAGAAGCTAGGCCGCTAATTGGCGTGTCTCCCGGCGTCTATAGTCACAGTCTCCCAAATAGAATTGTGAACAAATATATTAGGGAGCATGCTGCGGCTTTAGATATGGCTGCTGAAAAATACGGCCTAACTATAGTTTTTCTACCGCATTATATCAGTGGCTTTAAACTTGATGATCTAGAAGTAAGCAAATTAATATGGCGGAACATGAAGAAAAGGAAGCATGCAATAATCATTCAAGTGAATAATGTAGGCGAATTCAAATCTCTGCTGGAAAAATTGGATATTTTGATCTCCTCAAAAATGCATCCAGCCGTGTTGGGGGTATCAAGTTTTATTCCAACCCTATGCATAGCCTACGATCATAAACAGTGGGGGCTTTTCACTCATTTAGGTATGAAAGAAGCAGTCATAAATATTCAGGAAGCAAGTAAAGAAACAATTTTTTCCAAAATAAGTTTAATTTGGGAGAACAGAGAGGAAATAAAAAACCTGTTACAGAAGAAAGTCCCTGTATTACAAAGAAATACTGAAAATTCCATTAAAAAGGCTTTAATTCGCCTTACTTTTTCAGAAAAGAGGTGAAATCTACGCGCCAATATCTTAGCTCTCTCTGCCGCTTTTATAGCATCATTAAGCGTGCCTACTGGCCTCGAGAAAAGCTACAGCAATACCGGGAAAAAGAACTTAAAAAAATCATAAAGTACTCCTACGAGAATGTTCCATTTTATCGCAGAAAATTCAAAGAGGCTGCAATAAAACCCTACGACATAAAAACGATCAAAGATTTAAATAAAATTCCAATAACGGAAAAATCTGAATTAAGAAGCAACCTTAATTCCGTAATTTCTAAGGAATTTAATGTCAATAATCTCAGAATGCTGTCAACAAGCGGATCCACGGGGAAACCACTTCACGTTTTTATCAGCAAAAAAGAGGATCTTCTCAGAAAAATCAAACACTTAAGAGCTAACATTAGCTGCGGGCAAAAATTTAGGGATAAATGGGCTGCGATAACATCTCCATCACATTTCAGCGAAACCTCGAGGCTTCAGCGGATACTGGGAGTTTTCTCGCCGATTTTTATATCGGTTTTCGACAGTACAGAAAAACAGCTGTCAAAAATACAGAAAATTAAACCTGACGTTTTAGGTGGTTACTCAAGCTCTCTGCTCCTTCTCGCAAAGAAGATTGCAGGAAAAAATTTAGATGCTGTAAAGCCGAGAATCATTTTTAGCGGCGCTGAACTAATGGATGATTTCTCCCGCCGTTTGATTGAGAAGGCCTTTAGCGCTCCAGTTTACGACCAGTATGCGATTATAGAGCTTGAACGAATAGCTTGGCAATGCCATGAAAAAGAAAAGTATCATGTAGATGCCGATTTCATGATTGTGCAGTTTATTGATGAAGATGATGAAGAAGTCTCCGAAGGAGAGAAAGGCCAAATAATTTGCACAAGCCTATTTAACTACGCGATGCCGTTCATCAGATACGCTGTTGGAGACATAGGCGTGCCATCTAACGATGAGTGCTCCTGTGGAAGAACCCTCCCATTAATAGATGTTATTGAAGGCAGAAGAGATTCGCTTCTGATTCTTCCCGATGGCCGTTTTCTCTCACCGAGAGTGATGACGATAACTATGAATTCATTTAAATTAAGCCAATTTATTGATCAATTCCGCATAATACAAAGGAGTCCGCATCTTTTTCTTCTTTTCATAAAGAAGAAGGGCGTCTTTAATGAACAAACTTTCAAGAGAGAGCTACTATCCCACATTAGGAAAAATCTTGGCGTAAATGCTCAGGAAGTATCCTTCCAAGTAAATTTTGTAGATGCTCTCCCCTTAGATAAAAGCGGAAAGTTTAAGGCGGTCATTTCAGAACTCAACAGCAATAGCAAATATGGGAGCTACTAAGCGGAAGTGGCTAAAATCATCTTCTTTTAAGTGAGGAAGGAAAAATTGGATAGAAAAAATATCTGCCGGATACTAATCCTCTCCTTAGGGGTAATATGGATTCTTACGGTTACATTAACCTCAGTGTATTCTATTGAATCTAGCGACCTAGGATTAGCAAGTAAAATGCCCCACTATTTTTGGTTTGGCTTGATTCTACTAAGTTTTCTTTTTTATGCTGGCAGAGTTTCTGAAAACTATTTATTTGCAGCCTTCATTTTCACAATCTTATATTTATTTGTCGCACCAATTATAGTCAAGGAACCCGTCTGGCTAAGCAACTCGTTCTATCCGTTTGCCGAAAGCACTCTAATAAATAGTTCCGGCCATTTAATGAGCAGGTCAGGCGCTCCCCTCTTCAGTTATATTAGATGGCCGATTTTCCTGTATCTTTCAAGCTCCCTCCTACTCACAACAAATTTTCCCCACATCTCTCTACTGAAATTTTTCCCCATATTCACGGTTTCCCTCCTTGGTCTGTTAGCCTTACTGATATTAAGAATGAAACTGGATGCCCGCCATGCGACCTTTGGCGCCTCATGGTTTTTGAGTAGCTTTTGGCTACGCCAACAATATTTCGGACCGCAGAGTTTAGCCTACATCTTTTTCCTCCTTTTTCTTCTACTGATTTCTCAGCTCTTTTTCAGTGATAAACCTGGCAAAAGAAAATTGACGGCTCTCCTAGTCTTCTTATTTGTTGTAATGATGATGACTCATGCTTTGACGGCTGTAATGTCATTAATTACGCTGTTTGCTCTCTACTTAGCGCAAAAACTCATCACCAAGTCTAATTCTCTCTCAATCGAGCTCTGTCTCCTCATATTAGTAGTTTTCTTGGCTTCAACCCTATTCGTCTCAGGAACATTTTCTTTTACTGTTAAGAAAGTTTATAGCGGCCTATCTGGGATAATGAATCTCTCAATTTATCGCGAATCAAAACGCATTATCGGCTCTCCAGCAAATGATCTAAACTACTTATCATCTTGGTGTTCGGTTTTGCTGAACATAATGCTAGCTTTCCCATCCATGATTCTCCTATTAAAGAATTCAATACTCCATAAGAAATCTAGAAAGGATGAGATGGGAATCTTTTACGCTGCCATGTTATGTTTACTCGGTGTTTTCGCACTTACAATGCAATATGGAAGCCACGAAGCATACCAGCGCGCCTTCATGTTTGGCTTAATACCGCTAACTTACCTTTGCATAAAATCACTGAGAAATAGGCCTAAAATACTGGTCGCTTCCCTTGCAGTTTTAATTTTCTTGAATTTCCCAGCTCAATACGGCGCCGACTCATTTAGACTGGCTACTAAATCGCAGCTCGCTGGCGCCAGATTTACAGCTCTCTCATTGCCTAAGGGTTCATCATGCTTTGACGAGCTCTCCCTGTATGTTAGACATTATGGCCCGCTAAAGCGCATTAGATTTGAGTCTCTCATAAAATTACCCTTCACATCTTTTCCCGACGAAGTGAGAGTTAACAGTATAATAAATAAAACTGAATACATTGTTCTGTCCAACCTGCAGGAGAACTATTATCTGTACTATCTTGGAGAAAACCCCTTGAATCAAGTAAATCTCGATGTTCTAAACCGAATTTATGATAATGGAAATTTTTCTGTGCTTAAGCATCCATAAAAATCGAGAAAATAGTATAAAGGTGTAACGAAGATTTTTCTGTTTTCTCTAGCTCTGCCCCACGTGAGCTGTGGACGCAACCAAGCTGTCACCGTAGACAATTACTGATTTTTGCACTCTAGTTGACGAAATTAATCCAAAGTCTATTTCATCGACGCCGCCGAAGTATGATGTATCTATTCCGCTGATCTCCAGAACCTTTGTTCTGTCAATGTAAACCTCCACTAGGCCTTGTGTGGCATCTTTCTTCCAGTGGAGTTCAATGCAGTACCATCTCCACGCCTTTATGCTTGGCTCTGTCGCATAAACTGGTCCAACCCATCCGCTCCCATCCCTTGCGTAAATTATCCATTTGTCAACATTACCGTTTCGTCTAATGCCTATCCCAGCTATAGAATTCCCTTTAGCTCTGAGACGTATGACGTAGAATCGATCTCCATTATCCTCTAGCGGTAATCCTTTTGGTATATTAACGTATGCCCGCACATATATTTCGTCAGCGCTGTTTATCTTCTTGTAGCAGTATGCATTCTCGTATCTTCCGCTGCCGTCGGACTTAAATCTACCATGGAAGTTTTCTTCTAGGGGACGCCAGTCGACAACTCTAACGGTTTCAGATGTAGTTGTGTAGGTTCCCGTCCATTTGCTGAAGTCACCTGACTCAAAGTTATCTTCGAAAATTATTTTCGGAGGTTGTTGAGGTTCAGCCTGTAGCAACGCCACTGCGTAGCCGTCGAGAAGTAAGGGTGTATCCGGATCGATTGCTCCTTTTTGCACTTGAGGTGTCTCCCATGATATCGTATTGTCAATCTTTGTGTAGTTTATCTGTCCACTAACCCCTGTTATGTAAACTTTCCTTGGCTCATCAACTTTGCATATGAGCAGAATCCTCAGCTTGCCATCATGAATCCACGCGAGTGTTCTCACATCCTCGGATGAGCTTGTTGAATATACAAGCTTGTCTCCAACAGCTAAGTTGTCACCTATCATCTTTTGTGCATAATATGGATACCAAGGCTGGTTGTCCTCTAGGTTCACCATGCCCAACCCATCTGTTCCATAGCTCCCAAAGGTGAAATAGACGCTGTAGGTTATGTTTTTAAGTATAAACGCCCTTATTGAGAGAACCGTGTATACTGCACCGAGCATAGTTCGCGTTCTGGGATCGGTGCCGCTACTATAGGCGCAATTAAGATTCCCCTCGGACATAATGACTGGAAGCTCAACTCCCCTCGTCTCCTTATAGATTTCGACAGCCTGCTCCGGAGCATACTTGTTTCTTGTCTCAACCAGATATTTGGTCTCAGCCGCCTCTAACAATTCACTGTCAGAAACGCTTAGCGAAGATGCGCCGTAACGGTGAAAGCTTATAAAATCTAGAGGCTCGCCGTAACGTATGAAGTAATCTAAAACCATTTTCTTATTAGCTTCGTCGTTTCCAATCATAATGTTAGGATCAACAGCGCGCATGGCCCTAGCTGCAGCATTGAATAGATCTATAAAGTACTTAAGCTTCACTGGATCGGGATCCCACCCGAAATAGTGGAATGCTTCGTTAACGATCTCGTAGTAGCGGACTGGCAGGCCAGCACTCTTGAAATGTCTAACCCATTCAACGCAGTAAGCGGCCCACTGTTCTGGGTCAGGTAGAAGAGTTGTCGAATTTATCCGCATTCCATCTGGCAGGGTGCTTAGTCCGGTTCCATCAAACTTTGCGAAGCCTAGGACTATTAATGGTTCAGCACCCGTCTCAAAAATCTTTCTGACTAGGTCGTCAATTTTCGTCCAATCCCAGATGCCGGACTTGGTTGTTTCATCCCAGTAGATGCATGGTCTGTCAAGTCTATGCTCGAAAAACCGGACTAACTTAAAGTCAGCGTCCTTAGCTAAGTATCTTAAGGATGAACTTGTCCGCCATGGATCTATGTCACGTCCATCCAGCTGGAAACCCAAAGAATATCTATTGACGCCTACAACTTTAGTTGAATCAACTGTTACATATACTGTCTGGGTTTCTGTTGCACTGAAGCTTCTGAAAGCGGTAGAGATAACCAACAGGAAGAGAATCGTTAGGAATCCTGCGTGCTGCGTCATTTTTCTAATTCCATTGGAGTTTCTCACCATTTTTACTCCTCCTATTTTCTCCCCCTCTGGCTATCTGCGTTTTTCATCTTCAATTCTTCGTTTTTTCCTTTAAAAAAAGGATTTTTAAAAGGATTATGTAAAATTGCGGAAGAATTTTATAGGTCTATGATATAGAAAATAACAGTGTTATGGAACATTGTTCTATTATAATTTTTCACAGCATTTATTAACCACCACCTTAAAGTAGGAACAGTAATTGGAAGTGAAAAATATATTGCATCATTCTTATATGCAAAATAAAAATAGTAGACGAGTTTCTAACTCAATTGCAACTATGCTACTCTTAATCATTTTTCTTGCAGCTAGATTATCGCTTTCCATCCCTCCCGCCAATCCTCAGACGATATTAACTTTAAAATGGACAAAAAGTAACCTTGGCAGTGGCTTTTGGGAAGGAGGCGTTGTTATAGGTGATATGCTGAAGAGTAACCCCGGAGAAGAGATAGTTTTAGCCACAAACTACAACGGTGGGACAGTGTGGGCTCTAGATAATGAAGGAAGAACCCTATGGACGTATTCTGACAGCGCAATATATGCCTACGCACAATTGTCTCTATATGATATTAACGGTGATGGAGATCTTGAAGTAATAGTTCCACTTTTCTATCCCCCAGGCGTTCTCGTTCTACGCGGCGACGGTAGCAGATACTGGAGAACGCTGATTTCAGGTAGTAGCGGAACAATAATGTCATCTGTAGCGGCGGCGGATGTTGATGGCGATGGGAAACTCGAAATTTTTGCTGGTTCACAAAACGTTAAAGCTGGTTCAGATGGAGTATTCTCGGGGAAAATTGTAAAGCTAAGCTATGATGGACAAATATTAGCTGAAACTTTCACTTGGAGAGATTGCTCAGGAGGCATATCCATCGGAGACACCGACAATGACGGAGAACTAGAGGTTTATGCAGGCGACAGGCACATGTATATGCGTGACGGCAGCTACGGTAAGGGCGTCAGATCTTTTTGGGCGAGCAATCTCACTCAACGATGGTTTTATCCAGATATTCTCTGTAGTAGCCAATGTCCAGTTCTCGCCGATATAACCGGCGATGGAATAATGGAGGTAATCATAAGCGACCAGCGCGGCGGACTTATAGTTCTCAATTCAACCAGCGGTAGCGCCATAAAAAGAGGGCGAAATATAGGTTTACCAGTACATTATCAGCTAACCGTTTACGACATTGATGGTGATGGGCATCCTGAAGTGCTAACCGCTGATGGCACGCATGTCAGTAGCCGGTGGAGTAGCACGGAAATCGTAATTTTTGACCTAGTTGACTGGGAAATCGACGCCAGACTACCAGTTGGCAAATGCAAATTCTCTCCGACACTTGCTGACCTAACCGGCGATGGAATAATGGATATAATAGCATGTAATATGACCACAATCTTCATTTACACATATGACCAGATAACAGGAACATACGTAAAACTGGAAGAACAAACAGGCTTCAGCTATGGACTTACGTACGCCGTAGTTCAAGACGTTGATAATGATGGTTATCTTGAAATGGTTGTTCCAAGGGCAAGCGGATCCAACGCTAAGCTACACTTTCTTGAAACCACAGCTCCTAAACCAGCGCAGAGAATAAGATCTGAAGTAAAATGGTACAGCGAATATAGGAGGGGAGCCGCAGAATACATTCCTCCGCCAGAAGGATTAAGCTCATCATTCATTCCACCCGGAGAACAAATTCTTGAAAGCATAAGCGCGAAATCAGCAGGTCTAACCGGAAGCTTCGGAAAGACTGATGTAGGTGAAAGATACGTTAATCTCTGCCAGTATATTTATGGAAGCAGATATCGGATCTCGGAGGATGGAATAGCTCAAAACATTACGCTTTACATTCAAGAAAGAAATGGTGAGCCTAGAACATTAAAGGTGGCGCTCTACAATGATACCGGGGGAGTTCCAAGCGCGCTTTTAGCCCAAGGAAACACGACGATTCCAGCTAGCTACATAGGATGGATAACCGTTAGCCTTTCAACTCAGCCAAATCTAAAAGCCGATAATTACTATTGGCTGGTTGCAAACGCCCGTGCTTCAGGTAAGAATGTAAGATTCTACTTTAGTACAGGAGAAACGAATCAAGCGATTTATGCTAGAACAGGTTTATCAGAATTTCCAGTGGATCCATGTCAAGTTTCAGGCTACAGAGACCGAGCATTCAGCATTTACTGCACCTACATAAAATCTGGGCCAACTCCTCCAGCAGTAGTAGACCACAGCCCCTCTGATGGTGAAGTTGATGTTCCTGTAAATACGACGATCCAAGTTACTTTCAGCGAACCAATGAATCAAACAAGCACTGAGCTAGCTTTTTCGCTCGATTCAATTTCAGGCTCCTTCAGCTGGAGCCTCAATGACACAATTATGACCTTCACCCCAAACGCAAACTTGACTTCAGACACGCTTTATACGGCCACCATAACTGAAGACGCCGAAGACCAGGAGGGGGAGAAAATGACTTCTCCTTACGCATGGTTCTTTAGAACCGTAGGTCCCACCCCAATTCTAAACTCGAGTGATGGAACACACTCGACATACGCGGATCTCATATGTTACGCATATAATTTTTCGGCGAGAAACATCTTTAACTGGTATGTCGATAATGCTTCGTTAACTAATCTGCTTTTAGCCTTCGATGATAACGACTCATGGGTCGTAAGAGATTATTCGCCTTACGGCAACAACGGAGTCGTTCATGGGGCCACTTGGAGAAGCGATGGCATATTGGGTGGAGCCTACTCTTTCGACGGCTATTTTGATTACATAAAGATTTTAGATGGAGATCTAGAGTACTTCTCCGGCTACCTAACTCCGAGCACACTTGGAGGAGATGGATCATGGTCGGAGATCACCATAGAGCTATGGGTTTACATAGAATCGATCCAAAGCCCCGGAGCCAACAGCACACCTAACACCGACTTCCGACTTCTATCAAAGATTCCCTCTTATGAAATAGGCATAGGGCCAACGAAAAGACTGTTTGCTGGCATATGGACGCAGAAGGGCACAGATTACACTGAGCTAGGGTCACTTGGATCCTCCAGAATAACCTATATGAATCCTCTAAATAGTAGCGAGTGGTATCATGTGGCTCTAACCTACAAGGATGGTTTAGGCTTATCCCTATATCTAAATGGGGAAAAAGTTGTTTCCGCCAGCCAAGTTAAAGGGAACATTCACTGCAGTAGCGGTGAACCCCTAGTTTTAGGATGGTTCGACTACTTCCACGGTATGATAGATGAAGTTAGAATTTACCCAAGATGTCTATCTGAGGATCAAATCTACCAGCGCTATTTGGAAACAGAGGAAGGCTGGAACGACAGGGCAATTATGAAGTCAACAGACACATGGGGATTAGAAGTCTGGAAGTGCCAAGTGATTCAAGAAGAAACATCAAAGTTCTCTAACACCTGGAATATAGATAACACCCCTCCGATCGCAACCAATCTTAAGATAGGTCCCCGACAGGTTCTATCACCGCTAAATACAGATGATCTAATAGTCCTATACACTTATTATGATGGAGATGGACATGCAGAGTCCGGTTCAGAAATTAGATGGTATAAAAACGACGTATTTCAACCATCACTAAACGACCAGCTAACCGCATCCCACTCTCTCACTTCAGTAGGCGACCAATGGTACTTCACAGTTAGGCCGAAAGATGGAATAGATTTTGGGGATCTCACGTTTTCTCCAAACATCACTATAATCGCAAATGATCCGCCGCAGATAACAGTAGCTAACGCATCTAGAGATGAAAGCGGAAACGTTACCTGCATATCAGAAATCTATGATTCAGACGGCGATGCTGTAAGAAGCATATATAACTGGTACGTTAACAATGTTTCAATAATAGCGCTACAAATGCCCTTTGACGTAGACAACATGTTCACAACAAGGGATTATTCACCCTTCGAGAGAAGCGGAACAGTGTCAGGAGCCACGTGGACGCCTAACGGCTTCCTAAGCGGCGCCTACATGTTCGATGGAGATGACATCATAACCGTGGCGGACGACTCAAACCTTGGAGGAGACGGAACGTGGTCGGAGATAACCATAGAGTTCTGGATTAAACCCGCAAGTGAGCAGCATGGAACCCGAATAGTAGAGAAGAAGGCGGCTGGAGCATCCACTGGAAGCTACATGGTTGGCTTCCAAACCTCACTAAGCGATCCCGCCAACGCCCTATTCTTTGGAGTAACAGTTGAAGGCAGATGGTATGATACGTGGCTTAATGAAACCACGCATACCAACATGATACTGGAAGTAAACAAATGGTATCACATTGTTTGCACATATAAGTCAGGTCCCGGATTAGCCGTCTACATTAATGGCACACAGGTGGCTAGCTGGCTTCTATCGGGCTTAATCAGCGTTAGAACCTCAACCATTGGCGATGAACCACTATTCATAGGTTCAGATGGAAGTGGCGCAGAGAACCGTTTTCTACATGGCGTGCTTGATGAAGTTAAAATTTACCGAAGAGCCCTAACACCAGAGCAAATTCAACAGCTATATGTAGACTCTAAGGACGGGTCAAGTGAAAGCTCAACTATAGTGTTCACCGAAACAAATACGGGTGAAGTCTGGAAATGCGTGGTTATACCCAACGATGGACACCAGGATGGAACGCCGAGAGAATCCAACGAAGTTCCCATATAAATTTAGAGGCATATCTTCATGAGTAAAATTTTGGCTCTCACCCCAATAGTAACAATCCTAGTAATATTTCTTCTTTCTTCTGCAACTCCCTTCGTCGCTGGAGAAAACGGCGGTAATAGTATATTTATACGGGCTGATGGGTCAGTAGATCCGTCCACAGCGCCGATTAAACGAAACGGAAACACCTACATTTTAACCGGAGACATCTACAATAAATCAATCATCGTGGAAAGGGATGGAGTAACCATTGATGGTGATGGGCATACGATTCAAGGCTTCAACATCCCACTCTCAAAAGGCGTAGATCTCACCGCTAGAAAGCATGTAATAATTGAAGGCCTAAAAATCGCAAACTTTTACTTTGGTATTCTTCTCAATGGCTCTCAGTCTAACATAATACGGGAGAACACAATATCCTCATGCACCTATATAATAGGTGCCACGGGAAGCGAAAACAACAGAATATACCACAATAATTTCCTAAGTTCACCTAACAGAGTGTATGGCGGAGTAAACCTATGGGATAATGGTTATCCAGATGGAGGTAACTTTTGGAGCAACTCATACAACGAAGATTATTATTCAGGTCTCCTCCAGAATGTTGAGGGAAGCGATGGAATAGGCGATTCCATTTACGAAATAGATGAAGACAACTTTGATAACTATCCCCTAATGGGTTCTCTTTCTGTTTTCAAGCTCGAAAAGCAGGAAATAGTGTATCCATTTCACGTAATAAGTAATTCTAGAATTTCCTCAGTCGCCTACAGCTCTAGCTCTAATGATCAGAAAATAAGCTTTTACGCTGATAACGGCGCTAGCTCTGATGGCTTTTGTCTAATATGCGTGCCTCACGCACTACTTGATGAACCCTATGAAATTTTAGTGGACGGACAATTCCCCCCGTATGTAAACTACAACATTTATGATAATGGAACACACCGCTGGATATACTTCACCTATGAGAATCCAAAAGACGTGCAGATAATACCGGAATTTCCACCGACATTAACGGTTGCTTTACCTTTCCTGTTGGCTATAACATTAACGATCATGATTTATAAAAAGAAAGTTTCTTCTCTAAAAGAAAAACATTTACCGCTTGTGGAGAAAAGGAAATGTTTCTAACCGTAGATCTATGGAACATAAGTCTTCTACTAGCAATTCTTTCAATAATCCTTCTCTTTATATCAGAGATGCTCTCCCCATTTTATGGTACGGTTAATTTTCCCATAAACAGAGGGAAGCTGAGGAAAATAGCGATCATAACATCTATTCTATTCCTAATAACGGTTGTTTTAAAGGCGATAAGCATAATCGCCCGATAATGATCAAGCTCAATTAAGCCCTGAAAAGGAGGAAAAAGGAGATTTATTCTAAACAGAATGAAAAAACTATGGCCTCAACTAAGCACTTAAGGAAGGGAGAAAACTTCTGGTATTGGTTAACTTTATCCCTCACGCTGATGTCAGCTATCTCCGTATTTAGCATTCCAGATGATTTCTTCCCGCTAATATATGTACGATACTTTTTCGGCACAATTCTTGTCTTATGGCTGCCTGGCTACAGCCTTACAAAAGCCCTATTTTCGAAGAAATTTTCATTTAATAATTCTTCTGAAACACTCAATTTTCTAGAACGTTCCATCCTAAGCGTAATTCTAAGCATAATCCTGTCTTCTCTAGTCGCCTTATTTCTGAATTATACAACTTGGGGCATAAGATTAACTTCAGTTGTATTGAGCCTATCTGCACTAGTAATTATTTTAGCCACGTTTGCCTTCGCGAAGGAGCATAGATCTAAAGGCTAGCTGATGAGAAGCATCATGGTGCAAGATGTATGACCAACGAATTAACCAAAATTATAGAAGGATCAGCACGCGGCGGCTTCTTCCTTTTGCTTGGAGCAGTTTTTTCAACAGTTATCTTGGCAGCTAATTCAATGATTATCGGTAGATTTCTCGGGCCGGATCTTTATGGACAGTACGCCCTTTCACTGATCCTTTCTCAGCTACTGTTTCTGTTTTCAGGATTCGGGATAAATCAAGGCTTAATCAAATTTGTTACAGATCTATACCTGAAAGATGAAAAGGAAAACTTGGTGAAAATAATTCGAAGCGGCATAATATTTAGGATTATCATTGGAGCAGCGATCTCCCTTGTAGCTTTTTATTTAGCTGTCCCCTTTTCCCTTGTTATTGGTAGGCCTGACATAGCACCATATATCCAATTGTCTTCCCTTATTCTAGTCTTTCAAGTCATATACTCCATTACGACCGCCATATTTATTGGATTGGATATGGCAGAGCACAACGCTTTAGTGAAAATTCTATTTTCCATCGTAAAGTTCATGGCGTCTATCTATCTAATCTTAATAGGCCTCAGAGTTATAGGCGCCATCTTGGGAAGCATCATTGGATACCTTATTGTAAGCGTAATCGGCATATCTATTCTCCTATTCAAACTAAAAAATCTATTCCCAAGAAATAATAGCGGCAAATTTGATTTCACCAGAAACATGAGAACCCTAATAGATTTTGGTATGCCGCTTTATATGTCAACGCTATTAACCGGTTTTATGCCGCTTTACCAAAATTTCATACTCGCAATATTCGCTACCAACGTAGAGCTTGGAAACTTCAAAGCTGCAATAAACTTCATAACTGCAATAAACATGATTTTCGCAAGCACGGCGATAATTTTCCTTCAATCTTTCTCGAAACTCAGCTCCCTGAACATAAGAAATAAAATCAATCCTCTCTTTAAAATCATAAGCAAATACACAGCTACACTGACTCTTCCAATAATAATGTTAATAATTTTATTTTCAAAGGAAATTATCAAAATTATATATGGACCATACTATCAGTCAGCTCCACTATATCTTTCGCTGCTGTGCTTTGTTTATCTTTTTGTTCCATTAGGATACATAATCCTCTTTAACATCTTTAATGGTCTCGGAGAAACAAAGCTATCGCTTGAAGTAACCTTAATCAATTTCACGCTGTTCTTGTTTTTAGGTCCGCTTTTAGCGAAACTTTATAGCGTAATCGGGATGACTGTTGCTTTCCTAATTTCAAATTTAGCTTCAACTCTTTTTGCAAGATTAATTGCAAAAAGAAAATTTAAGCTTCAATTTGAAATAAGGGAGCTTTCAAAAGTATATTTTGTTGCAATCCTCTCAAGCATCCCGTTAATGCTTTTCCATTCCACATTCGCATCTAATATTTTCAACGTTGTAATCGGAATCCTCTTATACTTCTTCGTATACGTAACTTTGATTCCGTTAACGAAAATCCTTAATAAGTTTGAATTCAAGATTATCGCAAATGCATTACGGGGAGCTGGGTTGCTAGCTCTTTTGATTAAACCAATAATAGCATATCAAAGGAAAATATTAAGCATAAGTTCATTTGTTTTCCAACTAATCAGAAAAAACCTCTAAAATAACGTCTGCTATATGAATCGAAAACGATTTTTTCAGAATTAGCAAAGATACTTGAGTGGCACTAGGTAATCCCAAGAATCAATGTGTGCATGCTAAATTTAAGTGGAAGCAAATAAGACTTTACCTTCAATTATTCAAT
>CAYSKG010000019.1:0-20266 GCA_964431725.1 uncultured Candidatus Bathyarchaeia archaeon
TTCTCTTGTCATTCGTTTTATATATTCTGGTGATTTTCCACATGCTAAGCTTAGCCTTTGTATTAGCTCGTTATCCCATTTTATTTTTCTAATTTGTCTTTGCATTTTAGGAATCTTACAAAGAGAATTGAAAGTGTGTTTTACATCCACTAGTAATCTGGTTTATGAAGCAGTTTAGAGGATAAATTTTCGAATAATCGTGTTTTTCAATTTTCCTTTACAGCCATAACCTTAGAACCCTCTTTTTTATCCCAAACTTTCTTCTCAACTTTACTGGTGTGGTTGTCTGACCTTTTCTTGGTTACAGCAACTTCAGTCATGCGCCATTAAAGTTCAAGAAAAAAGGCTTAACATGATATAAACGCGAATATGCGTAGCGATTGAAAGAAAATGTGTTGAAATCTATGATTTCTCTCATGCCTGAAAACATGGGGGTGCATTTCTATTTATTCTCATGTTTGGGTTAAATTTTTGAATTGTTGATTGCTTATTATTAGGACATTAATTGGTCTTCGAGTTGATGGTTATGTGCCGTCTGCTTAGTATTTTATCGCTTGATCATTCCATTACCCCCAAATATCTGCTTAAGGATTGCTGTTCGCTTTATGCACAGAGCAAAGCTGATCCATCAAGGTTGCAAAGCGACGGTTGGGGAATAGGCTTCTACATTAATGGTTCTCCGAAAGTAATTAAAAGCGAGAAGCCAATCTACGAGGAGTATGAAAGAGTTCAGGCGGTTGCCAGCAACCTTAAATCACCTATAATTATAGCCCATATTAGGCGGGCAAGCAACCCGAGAGGTTTACCGAGGGAGAAGATTATTTCAATTGAAAACTCGCAGCCCTTCAATTATGAAAACTATGTTTTCGCCCACAACGGTGTTATAACCATCCCCGATGAAATGGCGGAGCTACTAGGCGACTGGAAAAAGAAGATAAAAAGTTTAAACGACAGCGAAATCTACTTCTGGCATCTAGTTAAAGAACTATCCGAGGGAAGAAGCGTCTCCCAAGCGCTAAAAATCTTCCAAAAGAGCCTCCTGAAAGTCTGGGATGAAAACCGCGAAAAACATCCAGACAAAGATAGACCATACATAGGCTTAAACATGATCCTAAGCGACGGAGAAAAACTTTACGCATACTGCAAATACGATGAAACAAGAGATGGACGGACAAAATCCCTATGTTACAAGAATCAACCAGCCATGCAGATGACCTACACAGCGGACTCTGAGAAGCTGATAGTTTCCTCAGAGAAAACAAATACTGATGACGATTGGAAGCCTCTTAAAAGCGGGCAGCTCCTAGTGGGGCAAATAGTCGATGAAAAAATAAAATTTCACATAGAGGAAATCTAGCTGCTGATCAGAATAGAATAAAAATTCCGGCAGCCGAGCTAATGGTTTTTAGCCAGCCCTAGCTCAGCCTCCTCTTAATTCTTAAGGGCGTCAGATGATGGGAAAATCTTCCCTCCAATAAAACTTTATTTTATGCTTCACCGCCATAATTTAATGCAAAAGATGAAGGTAGGGAGCACTGCGGAATCTGGCTTAAAAACATGAGTTAATGAAGGTGAATCTGTGGTAGTTAAATGTAAAAGGTGTCTAGTAAATAACGCTGAAATATATTTGCCCCACTCAAACCTCAACCTATGCCCCGACTGCTTTATGCTTCTAACAGAGAGAAAAGTAAAACATACAATCGACGCCTATAAAATGCTCTCTAGAAACGACAGGATAGGGGTGGCTGTTTCAGGGGGGAAAGACAGCTCAACCCTAGCATTCATCCTAAACTCCCTCTTCAGAAAACTTGACATGACCCTAATCCACATAGATCTAGGTGTACCCAAATATTCCCAGCACTGCCTAGAGAAGGTTAAATCCCTCGCTGAAATACTTGATAAGGAACTAGTCGTATACAGCCTAGAAAGGGAGCTAGGCTTCAAAATAGGAGACTTCAAATCCACGATTTATGGTAGAAAAATATGTTCGGCGTGCGGAGCAATAAAGCGATATTTGTTCAACAAAATCGCCTATGATCTGGATTTAACTAAGGTTGCAACCGGACACAATCTAGATGACACTGTTGAAGCCCTACTCAACTTTTATCTGGAAGGCAACATTACATCCCTATTAAGATTGAAGCCTTTCCTGCCCAAAAGCCACCCGAAGCTTATACCGAAAATAAAGCCTCTCATAAAACTCACAGACATGGAGTGCCTCCTATACGCTGAATACCGAAGCCTCCCGATAAGAACTATTGAATGCCAATTTTCCAGAGGATCCAGAATGTTAAGGAGGAAAGAGCTATTAAACATGATAACCGAAAAAATCCCTAACTTCAAGCATCAATTCATAAGATCCCACTACAAAAGAATACTGCCTCTCCTCGAGAAAGCATGCGGAGACAAGGAGGATAAAATATATGAGTGCGTCACCTGCGGAATGCCGACATCCCTCAAAGGAGCATCCTGCCACTTCTGCAAGCTAGTTCATATCATAAAAAGTCAAAAGTCTCAATCATAGAGAAGAAACCCTCTTCCCTTCGCTCTTCAACCTATTGTGGAAGCATGTTTCCTCACCAAGATGACATGCTGGCCCCTTCTTTTTAACAATGTAAAGTAGTGCATCACAGTCGCAGTCAACGAGTATGTCCACAATCTCCTGAACGTTTCCAGACGTTTCACCTTTCTTCATAACTCTGCCATGAGAACGCCTATAATAATGTGCATATCCAGTTTCAACAGTCTTCTCTACCGCCTCCCTGTTAACATAGGCTAATGTTAACACCTTCCCGGAGCCATACTCTTGCACAACCACCGGAAGTAATCCGCCGCACTTTTTAAAGTCTAATTCATCTATGCCCACAGTTCTTAGCTTCTTCAAAGCCTAATAGGCACCCCCCTTTCATGTAGAAAACGCTTAATCACACCTATAGGATACTTACTGTAATGGAAGACTGAAGCTGCTAGAGCTGCGTCAGCCTTACCTTGACTGAACGCTTCAAGAAAGTGCTCAGGTTTTCCGGCTCCGCCGCTTGCTATAACAGGTATGCTGACGCGTTCAGCGATGCTTCTAGTTAATTCTATGTCATACCCATCCTCAGTTCCATCCTTATCCATTGATGTTAAAAGTATTTCACCTGCACCTAACTCTTCTCCCTTCACAGCCCATCTAAGTGCATCCATCCCCGTTGGTTTACGTCCACCATAAGTGTAAACTTCAAACCAGCATGATCCTCCAGAGGTTTCCACAAGGACTCTATCCTCCCTCTTCTCATATCTTCTTTTTGCATCTATCGCTAAAACAACACATTGGGAGCCGAAGGTTTCAGCAAGCTCCCTGATAAGCTCCGGTCTCTCAACAGCAGCCGTGTTAACAGATACCTTATCGGCGCCGCTACATAAAACTATGTGCGCGTCCTCAACGCTTCTTATTCCCCCTCCAACTGTAAACGGTATATTTATTTCGGTAGCAATCGACTTAACAACATCTTTAAGTATGCTTCTCTTTTCAGGGGAGGCTGTTATATCCAAAAATACAAGCTCATCAGCTCCCTCATCACTATAGCGTCTTGCAAGCTCAACTGGGTCACCAGCATCCCGAAGATTGACAAAGTTTATTCCCTTAACAACTCTTCCATGATCAACATCTAAACAAGGAATTATTCTTTTAGCCAAAACCATATCCTCTATCCCTTCCACCTAACAATTCTTGTTTGAGGCAACTTTTAAGGCTTCTTTGAGGTTGAGCTTCCCCTCATATAATGCTCTCCCGACAATCACTCCGTAAACTCCAAGATCCCTCAAAGCCCTTATATCATCTAGGCTCTTCACTCCTCCCGAAGCCATCACGTTGACATCTAGCCTCATAATTTTAGAAAGCCTCTCAATATCAGGTCCACTCATAGTTCCATCCCGCTGAATAGCTGTCACCAAAAAGAATTTGACCCCTAGGGCTGAGAATATTTCGGCAGCCTCCTCAAGAGTTATGCAGACTGATTTTCTCCAACCGTTAACCATAACTTTCCCTTTTAAATGATCCAGAGCCACAACTATTCTTTCTTGTCCAAAATTTTTTAGAAGAACCCTGAGAGTTTTAGGTTTCATAAATGCAAGTGAACCTAATATTATTTTTCCGGCGCCAGCATTAACTAGCTGGGTTGCCTTCTTTAAGCTTCTTATTCCCCCTCCGACTTGAACTGGAACCCTAACGGATTGAATTATCCGAATTATGGTCTCCAAGTTTCCGCCGGATCCAAGGGCTGCATCCAGATCGATTACATGGATCATTTGAGCCCCTTCAGCTTCCCATCTTCTTGCAAGAGTAACCGGATCCCCCAGCTGCTCATATGACTTCGCTAGTTTAGGGTCTCCCCTTAAAAGCCTAACAACCCTTCCATCCATCACATCAACGGCAGGTATTACATACATGAATCTAAACCTCACCGCCAAAGACTGAATCCAGCATTCACCCTCTAATCAACTTCACAAAGTTCCTGATTACTTTTTCACCCGGCTTCCCAGATTTTTCTGGGTGGAATTGAACGCCAAATACATTGTCCCATGTCACAACCGATGCGAATCTAACTCCATATTCGGTTTCAGCTGCGATAACGCTCTTATTTCTTGGAGCCGCATAATAGCTGTGAACGAAATAGAAGTAGTCTTTCTCGCTTACTCCATCAAGAAGAGCGGTTGATCTAACAATCTCCAAATTATTCCATCCCATATGAGGGATCTTAACATTTCTAGGTAGCTTGACAACCCTTCCCTCCAGCAAGCCTAGCCCCCTAACATCAGGGCTTTCATCACTTCCCTCGAAAAGTAGCTGCATACCTAAGCATATCCCTAGAATCGGCTTCCCCTCCCCAATTAAATCCATTAGATCAGCCCTAATCCCCTCCATGTTTTTCGCTCCCATCCTAAAGTTGCCGACGCCTGGAAGGATGACGGCGTCTGCGTTCCTTAAGCATTTGGCTTCGGAGCACATGTTCACTCTTAAACCGAATCTTTCAAATGAGCGTTTTATGCTGAAGAGGTTTCCAACCCCATAATCTATCACGGCGACTCTAGACATTTAGAGAACCCCCTTCGCACTTGGAACCCCCTTCCTAGCGGGATCTATCGAAACAGCCTGCCTCAGGGATAGGGCTAAAGCCTTAAAGGCCGCCTCAACCTTGTGATGATCGTTTAAGCCATAGAGAACCCAGAGATGTATGTTTGCGCGCAGAGAGTTCGCCAGAGTCTCAAGGAAATGATAAATATCCTCGCTTGCTGCATCCTCAACACGTTTATTCTCAAGTTTTAAATCAATTTTTGGATATGCCCTATTTGAAAGATCTATGGCTGCAAAAGCAAGTGAGCAATCCATTGGAACGATTGCGTAGCCGAACCTCCTAATGCCGGAGGCATCGCCAAGAGCCCTCCTTATTGCTTCACCCAGGCATATGGCTACATCTTCAATAACATGGTGGCTTAGGTCCCCCGACGCGTCCACATATATGTCGATTAAGCTGTGAGCTGCTAATGATCTAAGCATATGATCCATAAAAGATGTTCCAGTGTGAACCTCCGCTAATCCGGTTCCATCAAGTTTAACCCTAACCCTAATCTCAGTTTCAGCAGTTTTTCTATAAAATTCGGCTTCCCTCAAATCATTCCACCTCTAATCGCCTCAATCACATATGGGATCTCATTAACAGATGGTAAGATAAGGTCACATCCATACTTAAGGAATTCCTTTACAGCCTCCTCCCTTACGTTGGTGTACTCGTAAACCCCGGCGGACAGGAATCTCAAGTCGCTTTTTCTAGCTTCGCTGACCATTATTGCATCCTCCATAGAGTCCCCGACATAAAGTATGAATCTAAATGGCTCCAGAGCCCTAGCCGCCTCGAATAATGAAAACGGATTCGGCTTCTTAAGATTAACCTTAACCCTTCTCTCAGCTTCCTCAATCCTATCCAAGAAAATTAAAGCCTTAGGATTAAATGACGCCAATAGATCCTGTAAAATACGCTCCGCTGGTTTAAATCGGCTTCCCGAAGCTACACCTAGCTTTCCATCTCCCAAGATTGAAGATAGACGTTTTAGGGTTTCACGTTTAATTATTGGCTTCCCATTCTCTATCATCCCCTGCCCCCAATAAACCATTGGTTTAACACCGTAGATTTCCTCAAAAAGTTTAGGTCCGCAAAATATTTCCTCAGCGACTGTTTCAATTATGCTTCCGCCAACCTTCTTGGAGCCCTGAAGAAAATTTCTAACTGAAATATAGAAGTCCCTTGAGGCTACTCCGGAATCCAGCAGGGCTTTATCAACCGAAGCCACGCCGGTTACATCCAGCTGACTGGTGAAATCTCTGAGCCTAGCCGCTAGTTTCCCTAGGAAAGATAAGCTTAATCCATTAGCTTCTCCCCTGATTTTCTCTTTAGCCATCAACAGCCGCTTAGCCGCATTCTCCTCATGTAGAAGTGTTTCAGCGGCTTCTTTAAGTTTCCTCCGCATTTTCCCCGGAAGATGGCATAGCAGAAACATTAGGATTCCGTAAACTATGTCCCAATCATTATTGAAGCCTCCGCTTTTCCTGAACAAGAATATGATTTCATCTGTAACTAGGCTTCTAGGAATTCTGTAGCCGGTTAAGCACTCAAATATGTAGGCTGCAGCCTCAGATATGGCTTTATTGTAGCCTCTTACATCTATTAACACCCCGTCGCAATCAAATATGACTGCATCAATCATCCCTAGACTCCGCATGCTTCCCTCCTTAACATACGTCTTCTTGGAACAAATATCCAACACAACGTATCCTTCGGGATTAGGCTTCAATGCTCAAAACCTCTTTTAATTCTTCTAGAAATCGATCCATAAGAGGAGTGGGTGCAACCGTAACCCTCAAACAATTGTTAAATTTTAGGACGCGGCCTACGTTCCTCACTATAATTCCCCTGTTTAGCAAGCTTCTGTAGACCGATGAGGAATCTCTGTTAACTTGGAAAAGCACAAAGTTCGTTTCTGAAGGAAATGCCCTAACACCGCCTATCTCATTAAGTTTTTCAATAATCCTCCCTCTCTCAGCCTTAAGCTCCCCTATTATTTCCCTTATATACTCCAAGTTCTCCAGCATCTTTACAGCAGTCTTAAGAGCAACCAAAGATGCAGTGTAGGGCATCTGAACTCTCTCATTTATGACCTTCGCCAGCACCCTATTCGCCACAGCGTAGCCAACCCTCAACCCCGCCAAACCGAAAACCTTGGAAAATGTTTTAAAGACTATTAGGTTTTCAAGTTCGCTGACCTCGTCCACTAGGCTTGAACCCGCAAAGTCGGCGTAGGCTTCATCCACAACGACGATCCCCTCAAATTCCTCAGCTAAACGCAGGACATCTTCACGATTAAATTGGTTTGCAGTCGGATTGTTCGGTGAGCAGAGGAAAACAATCTTGGTTTTAGGAGTTATAGAAGACAACAACGCTTCTAAATCTAGGGAAAAGTCATCTCTTAAAGGAATCTTCCTGTAGGCTGCGCCTTGAGCTCTCACGCATCTTTCATAAATGACGAATGTTGGGGCGATTGCCAGCGCCTCATCACCCTCTCTAAGGGACATTCTGGAAACAAGATCTATGAGCTGATCGCTTCCGGCGCCAATCACTATTTCATCTGATGGAATATTGTAATGTAGGCTTATAGAGTCCCTCAGCTCTCCATACTCGTCTCTAGGGTATATTCTAGGGTCAACTTCCTCAGCAACCTGCCTCAAAATCTTCCTCACGAAATCCAGCGGTATGAATAGGTTCTCGTTTGAATTCAACTTCAAAATTTCAGATGGCTTTCTACCTATTTTTGAAGCTAACCCCTCGATTGTTTCGCCAACATCATACTTGTCCAGTTTCTCCACTCTTGAAACGATCTCTTTAACTATCCTCTTCTCCTTCCCATTCAATATTTAAACCTCTCCTTTATAGCTAACGCGTGATTAGGTAATCCTTCGCTTTCAGCCAAAACTCTCACCCCAGTCCAGAGCTCTTTTAAAGTTTCCCTTGAGGCTTCAGCGATGCTCACATGTTTAATGAAGCTGAGAACCGATAGAGAGGAGCAAACCCGCCCAAATCCCCCGGTTGGCAGAACATGGTTAGTTCCCAACAAGTAATCGCTTAGGGAGGCTGGGGTGTAGCAACCAACCAATATTAGACCAGCCGAATTTATGCGCTCAGCTATTTCATGAGCCCCCTCAGCAATTATCTCCAAGTGTTCAGGTGCAAGCTCATTCACAAATTCAATAGCCTCATCCATGCTGCCGGCAATTAATATTAATCCTTTCCCCTCGAAGGCGGCTCTAACCCTATCCCCATTCGATACAGTGTCCAGTAATTGCATTATTCTTTCAATCACCTGTCTGGCAACACGCATGGAAGTTGTCACCAAAATAGCTACGCTGTCAGCACCATGTTCAGCCTGCGCTATCATATCCCACGCAATGTAATCTGGATGAGCCCCTTCATCAGCCAATATCGCTATTTCGCTTGGTCCAGCGGGATGATCTATAGGCACATCACATGAAACAATGCTTTTAGCCGCCAAAACATACTTGTTTCCCGGACCAACTATCTTATCAACCGGATTTATTGTTTCGGTTCCATACGCTAGGGCTGCAATAGCTTGCACTCCTCCAACTCTATAGATTTCATCAGCTCCACACAGGTCTGCAGCCACGAGAGTTAGAGGATTTATTTCACCACTCCTCTTTGGAGGCGAGCAAACAACCACCCTAGGCACTCCAGCCACCTTCGCCGGCACAACCGTCATTATAACGGTGCTTGGATACGCTGCTTCCCCGCCGGGAATATAGCATCCGACGCTCCTAATTGGACAGTATTTCCAGCGTATTTTCACGCCTAATTCATCCTTATACTCGAATCCTATCTGCGCTAAAATTTCTCTCTCAAATCTTTCAACTCTCTCCTTTGCAAGTTTTACGGCTGATAGCTGCTCTCCGCTTACCATATTATATGCGTTCTCAATCTCCTCCCGGCTTACTTTAAGCTGCTCCACCTTAAGGTTAACGCCGTCAAACCTTGCGGTTAAATCTATGAGGGCTTCATCTCCCCTCTTTCTAACGTCCTCAATTATCTCCTTGACATAGGTCAATAGTTTTTCATCTAGCCTTCTTTTCCTCGGCCACCTATCTTTCAGAGCCAGCTCCCTCGCCTTGCTTATCTTAAGCACTTTTATCAGCATTCTCCGCATCCCTCTCGCTGGAAGTTATCTCCTCCAGTGGAAGAACCTGTCTCGGCTCATAAACGACAAGTCCTTGAGCCAGCTTCCTTAATGCTGGAAGAATCTCCAGAAACTGATTTTTGTCTATTACGGTGTTAACTGAATACCAGTTTTTATCCGATAGAGGTGCAACTGTCGGCTTCTTTAGAGCTGGTAGGCTTCTTAAAAGATTAGAGAGGTTGTCCTTGTGAACATTCACAAATATATGGAGCTTTTTCCTTCCGTCAACAACGCCTCTGAGAAGCGTTAATATATCGTATATTTTCTCGCGTTTCTCCGGATCCCTAAGCGAGTTCTTATTCGCTATGAGTATAGCCGTTGACTCCATCAAAACTTCAATAGGCTTCAGATTATTCTGCTCTAGAGATTCACCGGTCTCCATAACGTCGATTATGGCGTCAGCGTTCTCCGGAGGCTTCGCTTCAGTCGCCCCAAAGGAAAGATATAAAATAACCCTGCTGTTTTTTCCCTTCTTCCACCATGGAGTAACCATCAAAGGCTCTTTCTCACCGTAAATCTGCCTATAAGTCGGGTTATTCATTAAATATTCAGCTGAAATATTAAGATACTCTGTTGATATTCTCAGAGTCCTTCCTTCACGATTAAACTTTCTCAGCAGATCAGAGAGACTTTCTATGCTGGTCCAAGCCTTAGGAACCGCTAAAACAAGCTTCACTCTCGCATATTCCAGATCTAATAGAACTTCAACATTGTCTGCACGTGTTTCACGCAGCCAGTCAAGCCCCGTTATACCTATATCATGAAGCCCCTCCCCGACGAATATGGGTATCTCCTGCGGTCTAAGAATCTTCAGTTCAATTTTAGGATCGTTGACTGACGGTCTATAGGTGCGCTCTCCACTCGATATTACGTATCCAGCTCTCTCCAGTATTCTAAAGGTTCCTTCAGCAAGATGCCCTTTAGGTATAACAAATCTGACTTTACTCATAGTTTCACCACCTTGAAATTTAGGCTAAGACGTGACTTTAACAGCTCAAAACGCCTAGAGATCAAATAGGAAAAAGGTTGATTCAAATATCTAATGAAAGAAAATACAAATTTCGAATCTAATAATAGAGTGATAAGCAGATCAGCGATGAACGCAATCTCCCCTTATGAACGCGATCCCCCAGCACTCTTCACACCACTCAAAATAGGCTACAGTTTCACCATATAAATCTTTTCATTATTTCACTTCATAATCGCCGCTTAAACTCCAAAACAATCCTAGATTTCTAACCGCCAGCGGATCAATTACGTTTATAAGACTGAAGAGAACAAAATCTTCCTTAGAACCATTAGTAATTAACGCTTCAAAAAGTTAGAGCGGCTTAAAAGTGAAGTTGAAAATCTGTGTTCCCATACCGGCTAGAAATCTTCTCGACACCATCACCATGATGGAGAGGGCTGAAAGAAGCGGGGCAGACTTAATTGAAATACGCCTAGACTACATGACTCCGGAAAACCCAAATGTTCTAGATGGCCTAGAGGAAATAGTTAGGCGCTCCACCGTTCCCCTTATAGCAACCAACAGACATAGAAGTCAAGGAGGAAAATGGAGGCTAAGCGAGGAAGAAAGGCTGAAAACCCTAATTAAAGCCGCTGAAGCAGGCTTCACGTACATAGATGTTGAATTAACCACCCGAAAACTAAACGATTTCATCCGTATAGCTAAAAGAAAGGATGCAAAAATCATAGTCTCCTTCCACGATTTCAATCTAACACCGCCACCCAACGAAATGAACAAAATATTCATGGCGGAAATTGAGGCTGGAGCCGACCTATGCAAAATCGTCACCACGGCTAACAGCCTAACAGACAGCATCAACTGCCTAATATTCACCCATGAAGCCAGCAAAAACAATGATGTAGTCTGCTTCGCTATGGGAAGAAACGGCTTGCTCTCAAGAATCCTCTCTCCTCTCTTCGGTGCAGCATTCACCTTCGCATCGCTTGAAACCGGCCTAGAAACAGCCCCCGGACAAATAACCATAGAGAACCTAAAGGAGATATATGCGAGGCTGGGTGTTTAGGGTGAACGTATCCGGCAAAACCAAGGTTTGCGCCTTAATCGGTGATCCAGTAGAGCATTCGTTAAGCCCGACAATCCAGAATGCTGCATTCCATCATCTAAACTTAGATTATATTTATGTAGCATTCAATGTTCAGGCAGATCAGCTTAAGAATGCGATTTTGGGCGTTAAGGGACTAGGCATCCACGGATTAAATGTTACGATGCCTCATAAAATCAACATAATAAAATATCTCGATGAACTGGATGAGACGGCTGAGAAAGTAGGCTCCGTAAACACAGTTCTAAATAGAAGCGGCAGGCTGATCGGTTATACAACCGACGGTATAGGAGCGTTAAACGCCCTAAAGTATGCGGGATCTAACCCTTCAGGCAAAAAAATTGTGGTTTTAGGGGCTGGGGGAGCCTCCAGATCCATATGCTTCACGCTCGCCGAGTATGCATGTGAACTCATAATACTCAATAGAACCCTGAAGAAGGCTGTGGACCTAGCAAATAATATACGTAAAGTTCTAGGTGAAAGAACAAGCGTTAGGGCAGCCGTTCTCACCAATGAAAATCTGGAGAGGGAGCTTAAGAATGCGGATATACTTATCAACGCAACTTCCGTAGGTATGAAGCCTAACGATGCCTATACGCCTGTTAACCGCAGTTTTCTGCATCGAAACCTAACAGTCTTTGATATAGTTTATGAGCCGCTTGAAACCAGATTGCTTAGAGAGGCTCGTCTAGTAGGCGCCAAAACCATTGACGGATTATCCATGCTCATCCATCAGGGGGCAGTCTCCTTTGAAATATGGACCAACGTAAAAGCGCCCATAAAAGTTATGCGGGAAGCCGCTCTAAGAAAAATAAGGGAAGCAGAAAAACAGTAGGAAAGCTTTGAGGATGTGATAACTTGCCTCAAATTGGACGGGCTATAGCCTACGGCGCCGTCACAATAATCAACGCGATCTCATGCGGTTTGGGAGCAGCCTTAGGTATAAATCTAAGAACCGAAGCTACGGTTAAACTTACCGATGAACCTGGAAGAGTAGAGGGGAAAATTCTTTCCGACCCCTCAGAAAGCACGATATTAATCGAAAAGGTTGTTAAACGAGTTTTGAGACACTTTAAACTTGAAGACCAGTATGGTGCATATGTTGAAACTCAATCCAACATACCGATTGCACGTGGACTAAAAAGTAGTAGTGCAGCGGCGAACGCGCTCACGCTGGCAACGATTTCAGCATTAAATGAGAAAGTTGATGATTTAACAGCCGTCAACATTGGGGTTGACGCATCTATTGAGGCCGGTGTAACTGTTACCGGGGCTTTCGATGACGCATGCGCCTCCTATTTTGGAAATGTAGTGATAACCGACAACTACAAAAGAAAGCTTCTAAAGCAATTTCAACCCAAGGAAAACTATAGGGTTCTAATCCACGTTCCATCCCGGAAATCCTACACTTCAAAATCTAATGTCAACCGGATGAAAATAATAGCGAATGAAATAAAAACCGTACATAAAATAGCTCTGCTGGGAGACTATTGGCAAGCTATGACTCTTAATGGGCTTCTATACTCAGCTGTTCTAGGTTATAACCTGAACATTGCAATAGACGCGCTAGCCGCAGGCGCCGTAGCAGCCGGTTTATCCGGTAAGGGTCCAGCAGTAGCTGCGGTCGCCCCGAAAGATAGGGTTAGCGATATACGTGACGCTTGGGCGGTTTACCGGGGAGAAATAATTGAAGCTGAAATCAATCGGGAGAAAGCCCATATATTATAATTTATAATAACCTAACGGTCATGAAGTATGTGTGAATGAAAATTGCCTGATTTAATCATTAGAGGTAAAGTCAGTCTCTCCGGGTCAGTTAAGGCGCCTCCCTCAAAGTCTCATACGCATCGAGCCATAATAGCATCAGCCCTCTCAGAGGGAATATCTGAAATACGTAACCCATTAATCTGCGATGACACCCTAGCAACAATCAGAGCATGCCGCATGCTTGGAGCGGAAATAACAAGTTTTCCGAATGAAACGCTGAAAGTTTCAGGTTTTCCTAAACCCAAAACCCCGGAAAATGTAATAGATTGCGGAAATTCCGGTTCAACATTAAGATTCATCACTCCCATATGCGCATTGGCTGAGGGAATATCCGTTTTAACAGGGGGAGAAAGCCTCAGAAAAAGACCTATGGGTCCCCTTCTTGAGGCTTTAAATCAGCTGGGGGTTAGATGTTATTCGACGCGTATGAATGGTTATCCCCCGATAATTGTTTTTGGGGGTGGAATAAGGGGTGGAAGGGCGGTCATCAGGGGTGATGTTAGTTCCCAATTTATTTCAGGCTTGCTCTTCGCCGCTCCAATGGCTGATAATGATGTGGAAATAATTCTTTCAACGCCGTTAGAATCCAAGCCCTATGTGAACATAACGTTGGATACTATCAGAAAGCATGGGGTAGAAGCTGAGTTTTCCACTAATATTTTCCATATACCTTCTGGACAAAAATATAAGTCATATAATCATCTCATAGAGGGCGATTATTCATCAGCAGCCTTTTTGCTGGCCGCTGCAACCATAACCAATTCGCATGTAAGAATTGAAAATCTCGCAAAGAATAGTCTCCAAGGCGATCGGATCATAACCAAAATACTTGATAAGGTTGGAGCTCACGTTAACATCGGCGAGAACTTCGTTGAAGTTAAGGGCGCCGAAGAAAAACTGAATCCTTTCAACATTGATATGAGGAATAACCCAGATTTGGTTCCAGTATGCGCCGTATTAGCCTGCGTGGCTAATGGGAAATCAATTATCCAAGGCGTTAGAAGACTTAGATTTAAGGAGTCCGATAGAATTGAATCCTTAACTAGCGAATTGTCTAAGATGGGCGCTGACATAAGATTTTTAGATAACAAATTGATCATCTACGGTGGAAAAGATCTTCATGGAGCTGAAATAAACCCCCGCAAAGATCATAGAATAGCAATGGCTTGTATGATTGCAGCCCTAAAAGCAAGGGGGGAAACGATTATCCATAATGCTGAATGTATAAATAAGTCTTATCCAAATTTTGTTAAGGATATGCGTTCGTTAGGAGTAGAAATTCTTGAACGGTAATTCAATAGGTAAAGCCCTAACTTTCACATGCTTTGGCGAAAGCCACGGAGCGCTCATAGGGGCAATAATCGATGGGTGCCCAGCGGGATTACCACTTAAAGAAGAAGACGTCCAGATTGAACTAAACAAGAGGAGACCGGGCTTCACGGAGATAAGCACCCCACGAAAAGAGGAGGATAGGGTTGAAATAGTCTCAGGGGTCTACAAGGGTTACACAACGGGTGCACCAATATGCATGATCGTTAGAAACATAGATGTTAAATCCAAACCCTACGAAACAATAATGGTTAAGCCTCGACCTGGACACGCTGATTACACTGCTAAAATTAAATATGGCGGATATAACGATCCGCGTGGAGGCGGTAGGTTTTCCGGAAGAATCACAGTAGCCTATGTTATGGCTGGAGCCGTTGCCAAAAAGCTTCTCAACCTAATTGGAGTCGAGGTTCTGGCGCATACAGTACAGGTTGGGAACATTAGGGTTGAAAGCAAAATATCATACGAAGATATCCGCAGAAATGTTTACTCAAATCCCGTTAGATGTGCAGTTCCAGAAGTAGCTGAGAAGATGAGAAAAGAGATTTTAAGAGTCTCCAGAGAAGGCGACAGTGTAGGCGGGATTGTTGAGGGCATTGCTCTTAATGTTCCAGCAGGCTTAGGTGAACCAATATTCGATTCTCTAGATTCAGATATTGCGAAGATGCTCTTCAATATTCCAGCTGTTAAGGGAGTTGAGTTCGGAGCGGGATTTCAAGCAGCGTCGATGAAAGGTTCAGAAGCCAATGACCAATACACGATCGTAGATGGAAAAGTAGCGACGATAACAAATAATGCTGGCGGAATTCTAGGGGGGATCTCAAACGGCATGCCGATAAAAGTTAGGGTGGCATTCAAGCCAACGCCCTCAATAGCCAAAAAACAGAGAACAGTGAATTTAGAAAGCATGAAGGAGGAGGACATAAAAATAGTTGGTAGGCATGATCCATGTATTGTTCCGAGAGCTGTGCCAGTTGTGGAGGCTTGTCTGGCTCTCGTGCTAGCCGATCACGCCCTCCGATCAAATCGGATTCCAAGAATCATAAAAATCCGATAAAACCTGAGTTTTACTGGTTTAATAATTGTCTGTCAGTTTCCTTTCAGACTTCTTTGCAAGAACTCTACGGCTTCTTCTAGACTTTGGAAACCATATTTAATCTCATCATGCTCCTTTCTAAGGGCAATCACTTCCTTCCTTACCTCCTCAGGCTTCCGCCTACGCTTTATCACGTCCAACATTAAATCGCAGAGAAAACCTACGTCGCCTTCGCTGAATCCTCTTCTAGTTACATCCTGAAAGCCTATTCTTATGCCCGACGGGTTCTCGCGATTATTCTGGTCATCATAGGGCAGAAGATTCCTATTAAGAATAATGTTTGCTTTTTCTAAATCCTCAGCAACCCTTTTTCCGCCGCCGTAATCCCTAACATCAACTGCAAGCTGATGAGATTCGGTGAAGCCGTATTTTTCACCTAAAACCTTCAAACCGTTCTCATATAAGTATTGTCCAGCAAACTGCGCATTTCTAACGGTTTGCTTAGCTAATGCTTCGCCGAAAATCTTAAGTTCTAGAGCAGCTATGCCCGTTGCTGGCAGCCTGCCGAGATGCGTGTTCGAAGTGCTCAGCGGAAATATTGCGAACTGAACATTTTTTACAGCCTTCTCCATACGTTTATCCTCCACATCAGCCAATATCACCCCTCCCTGAGGACCTGGAAAGGTCTTGTGGGTTGAAGAGGTTATGAAGTCCGCTCCCTCTCTAAGCGGATCCTGAAACATTCCCCCTGCTATTAACCCTAAAACATGTGCTGCGTCGTAAACTATGTATGCGCCAACCTCATGGGCTATATCTTTCAGCTCTTTAACCGGGTGGGGAAACAGAAATAGGCTCCCGCCAAACGTAACTATGCCCGGTTTAGCCGCCCTAATTATGTGAGCGGATTTATCCGGATCTATATTCATCCTTTCTACATCATAGGCGTGATCTATGTTCTCTAGGCCTAAAACTCTGCCAGCCAAGCCAGTGTAATCGTGAGATATGTGTGCGCCTGCACTTAATGGCGTGACAACCATCTTTCGGCTTTTGGTTGCTAGAGATAAGCCCTTAAAGGCTGCAAGATTTGCATGTGTTCCAGAAATCAGACGGACATCAGCCCAATTACATTTAAACAGCATTTTCATTAGATCTGTGACACGGTCTTCAATAACGGAAATATATTTTTGCCCTTGATAGTATCTCTTTTTTACATGTCCCTTTAAATCATTCTCGCCTTCAGCGTATCTGCATTCCAGATCCATTGTTAATTTAATCATCTCTCTAACGGCTGGAGACTTCAGTCCTTCACTTGCTATGAGATTTATACACTTCTCCCCTCGATATTCCTCGTGCTTTTTGCTTGCTTCAACAAGCTCGAAAGCCACTCTAAAAAAGTCTTCCATAGAGTCATCCACCTAAACAAACCAGAAAAGAAAAGAACAAGGAATATTTATGTTTTATGTTTTAAGTCTTTTTGCCAAAAGGAAATAATTATTCATTTCTAATGAAAAAGAGAAAGGAGAAGGGAACCAGATGGCTCTAGCGTTCTAGCATGAATGTTCTTTTCGTTACCGGTCTTTCTTTAACCTTATGAATCAGCATTTCCATTCTATTACCTACCCCTATAACTGGAAATTCCTCAAAGACTTTTATGGCTCTTTCAAGTTTTCCAGCTCTTTCAGCAAAAATCGTCACCAGAGGCTCATTCTCAGAAATCTTATCCCCTATCTTCTTATGTAATAGGATGCCTGCACCCTTATCTTTCGGCGCGCCAGCAAGTCTAGCTGCTTCAACAATCGATGCATTATCTATCCATAACACTATTCCATCCTTTCTTGAACGTATTGTAAATCTTTCTGAACCCAATGCTATGTCATCCGGCTTAACTTTCGGATCCCCACCCTGAGCCTCGATAATTTCACGGAGCTTCTTCTCAGCCTTACCGGACCTTAAAATTTCCAAAGCTATCTCGCTACCATTCCCGCTAGCTTTCCCGCTCATTTCAAGAAGTATGCCAGCTATATGAGCTACTTTATCCACTAGATCATAGGATCGGCTTTTACCCATTATTGTATTTAAAGCCTCTCGAGCCTCAAGAGCTGGACCAACCGCGTAGCCAATTGGCTGCTCACCGTAGGTCACCGCACATTGAACTCTAATTCCTAATCGGCGACCGAGTTCAATGAAATCTTTAGCCAAGAGATCGGCTTCGCCAATAGTTTTTATTTTTGTTCCCCTACCAGTCGGTATGTCAATAACTAGAAGGTTTGCGCCAACAGCCTTCTTTTTGCTCATTATTGAGGGCAGAAGCAGGGGATCTATTGAAAGGGGATGCTCAACTCTAATGAATATGTCGTCTGCCGGAGCTAAGTCTAAAGTTCCGCCCCAAACTATGCAGCCATTAGTTTTTTCAACAACTTCACGCATCTCCTCCATTCTTAGACTCACTGGCATCAGAACCTCAGCTCTATCAGCGGTTCCAGCTGCTGAAGTGATTGATCTGGATGATGACTTCGGTATTATCAGCCCTGAGGCTGCAATTATTGGGACGACGAGAAGAGTGGTTTTGTCTCCTGGGACTCCGCCTATAGAATGTTTATCAACTATGAGAGGTTTTTTTAGATCTAGTCTGCTTCCAGTTTCAACCATGGCCATTGAGAGGCTTGTCGCCTCATCTAAATCTAATCCAAAAGCATGTAATGCTGTTACAAATGAAGCTATTTCAATTTCACTTAGGTTTCCATTAACAACATCCCTAACTATTTCAAGAATTTCCTCGTAAGTTAATTTCTTACCATTCAGCTTATTCCTTATGTGATAAACAGATAGCGGGAAGTGGGCTGCTTTAACCTCAACCTCTTCTCCATCTCTTATGTTCAAATATTTTTTAACCTCATCATACACGCCGATATAACCTTCTGCAACGCTTCTTGTTGCCACATTAACTATTGCAGTTACCTCTCCTCCTCTGCTTGAGAGGAGAACACGACTTAAGCCTGAAACCCCTAAATCAGCAGCATCCTCACGGTTTAACACAACTATAAATTTCCCACCAGCTTCTAAATCAAGAAGCTTAGCTTTAAGCTTCATTAAGTTTGCACCCCAAACAATAATTTGATCCCCGATAATCTAAAAAGGAGCATCTAACTCTTAAAAACTTTAATATTGCATAGTTCTCTTCTTTATAGGAACATTAACCAATGGAGTTGAAAAAATGAAACTAATCTACGTGGTTATAGATGGTATGGGCGATCTACCCATAGAAGATCTAGGTAACCAAACGCCCCTAGAATTTGCTGAAACCCCAAAAATGGATTTCCTGGCAAGTAGAGGAAAACTTGGACTCATGTATACAGTTGGGAGAGGGGTTGCTCCTGAAAGCGATGTAGCTGTCATATCAATTCTGGGCTATGACCCATATAAGTATCATGTTGGAAGAGGACCCCTAGAAGCCTACGGCGCTGGCTTAGATATGAGGGATGGAGATCTAGCTTTAAGATGTAACTTTGCAACTTTAGGCGAGAGAAAACGTATAGTTGACCGAAGAGCCGGAAGAAACCTAACTTCCAGCGAAGCCTCTGAACTCGCTAAAGCCATCAACAATTTAGTTAAACTTGAATCTTATCCAGCAGATTTTGAATTTAGAAACACTATAGGTCACAGAGGAGTCCTAATCATAAGGAGCAAAGCGGGTCCGCTCTCAGCTAAAATCTCAAATACTGATCCAGCTTATGGGAGAGTCGGCGGCCTAGGAGTCGCCAAGACTGATGTGAAAATGACCCTAGAGGATTGCGTTCCACTTGAAGATAGCGAGTCCGCCAGAATCTCAGCTAAACTCGTAAACGAATTTGTTTGGAAGAGTCACGAAGTTCTAGAGAATCATGAAGTTAACAAAAGACGGGAGGCTGAAGGCAAGCTCAAGGCTAACGTAATATTAACCCGCGACGCTGGAAACGCTTTACCAAAATTTTTCAACATAAACGAGAAGTATGGGGTTAAATTTGCATGTTTAGTGGATATGCCAGTGGAGAGGGGAATTGCAAGGCTTGCTGGAATGCATCCAGTTGATCTCCCGCCTCCATCAAGCGACTTAGCATACGACTGTCTACTTAGAGCTAAAAAACTATTAAGCATACTAAATGATTTCGACTGCTTTTACATCCATATCAAGGGACCGGATGAACCGGGACATGATGGAAATTACATGCTTAAAGCTGAAAAAATAGCTATAATAGACAAACATTTCTTCGGAAATATACTGCCAAAAATAAACCTGAACGAAACAGTAATATGTGTAACAGCAGATCACTCAACGCCATGCAAGCTAAAAGCACATAGCGACGACCCAGTTCCACTCCTAATATCTGGAGACAAGATAAAGAGCGACGGCATAAACAAATTCTCCGAAAAAACATGCCGAAAAGGGAGCCTAGGAACCCTAGAAAAAGGAACCGCTCTCATGCCAATTCTAATGGAAACTATAAAAAACACTTAGACACAAAGCATTTATTTAACCCAAAAAACAAAAATTTATTGGACGGTGGGTCTTAGGCGGGGGGCTAGGGGTCCCCTGAGAGGCAAAAGCCTCGACCGTAAACCCCCTACACGACGGGCCGAAAGCTGAAGTGAGGCGTGCAAGGCCGCCGACCCAACCAACCCTAAGCAATGAATACCTGTCCCTTGGGGCTGGCGGTCACGGAGCACTCCTCGTAGGAGGGGTGTAACCGTGTTTACCAGGCGAACCTGGCCAGGCCCGGGAGGGAGCAACCTAAGTCTGGACGTT
>CAYSKG010000020.1:0-19819 GCA_964431725.1 uncultured Candidatus Bathyarchaeia archaeon
TATTCCCGGAGAGCGCTAGAGCCTACTTCCACGATAAGATTGACTGGCTTAGAGATTGGGCATGTGCGAGAAAAACAGGTTTAGGAACACCTCTACCTTGGAGTCCAGGATGGATAGTTGAAACCCTAAGCGACTCAACAATTTATATGGCTTTCTACACAATAGTCAAACATATCAGACAATATAAAATTAGGCCTGAACAGCTGACCAGAGAAGTTTTCGACTACATCTTCCTTGGAAAAGGAGGCTTAAAGGCTGTAGCTGAAAAATCAGGTATTCCCCCTGAAATTATCAATGAAATGCGCGAGGAATTCTTATATTGGTATCCGGTTGACTTAAGGGTTTCGGCAAAGGAGCTCGTCCCCAATCATCTTTCATTCTTTATCTTCCAGCATGTAGCTCTTTTCCCGAGGAAGCTTTGGCCTAGAGCCATAGGTGTAAATGGAATGCTGAGAATCGAAGGGCAGAAAATGTCCAAATCGAAAGGCAACTTTCTAACATTAAAGGACGTTGTAGACCGTTTTGGAGCGGATGTTGTTAGATTAACCTTGGCGTTAGGAGCTGAAGACATGGATGATCCAGACTGGCGAGAAGAAAATGCTAAAAGTATAGATGCGCGATTAAAATCGCTTCACGCTTTCATTAATCAAATTATTAATCTTCCCGGTGAAGATGAAGTTAAAAGCATTGATAGATGGCTGTTTTCTGCTTTACAGAATAGGATACGTAAAGTAACAGAGGCAATAGAATGCCTAAAAACTAGAACCGCCGCTGAAATAGCCCTTTATGAAGTTTGGAATGATATACGCTGGTATCTCAGACGCAGAGAGAAACCAAACCCCAAAACTCTAAGAGAGGTTGCCAATGTTTGGGTTAGGTTATTAGCGCCCTTCGCTCCATTCCTCTGCGAGGAGCTCTGGGAGATGCTTGGAAACAAGGGATTTGTATCCCTAGCAGAATGGCCAACCTGTGACGAATCAAAAGTAAATGTTAAGGCTGAAGAAACTGAGATTTTAATCAGAAGCTTAATCGATGACACATTAAATATTATTAGAGTTACAAAAACAACCCCGAAGAAAATTTACTATTATGTTGCGGCGGGATGGAAATGGAAGACCTACATTAAGCTTTTAGAAATGTCTCTTTCAAAGAAAATTAATATGAGGGAAGCTATGAAAGCGCTTATGCAAGATCCGGAACTAAAAAGTATGGCGAAAAACTTAGCTCCATTTGTTAATCGATTAATAGAGGAGCTTAATACGCTTCCGGAGGAAAGGAAACGTAGACTTCTAGAAGCTGGCATAATAGATGAGCTAGCTGAAATCAATGAAGCAAGAGGCTTCTTAGAAAAAGAGTTTAATGCTGAAGTAACGGTTTACAGGGATGACGACCCGCAAAAGTATGATCCAAAAGGCAAAGCTCGGCAAGCTAAACCTCATAAGCCAGCAATCTACATCGAATAAGTAGGCGGATATGTTAAGTCCACTACCTGTCTTGTATAGTTCTCCGTGATTTTTTGTACATCAACCTTTTTATTCGATAAGTATTTATTTGATTAACCTTAAATTCTATTCTCATGTCACAGACAACAATCCTAGAGAAACTTAAGAAAGAACTTGAAAAAATCGAAGAAACCTTAAATCAACTGGAGACTGATAAAAAGAAAATTGACGAAGAATACTCAGCGGTTCTAGATGAAGAAAATAAGATTCTCGAAGAAATGAGGCGGTGCAGAGATCAATATAAATATATTCAACTCGAGATGCGATTAAACGCGATATCCAGACGCAGAAAGGAAATCGAAGCTCGCAAAACTGAGATCGAGAGAAAAATAAGGGGTTACAGCGAAGAGAAAGACAAGCTTCAAAGGAGAATAGAATACCTAAAACCAAGATCCTAATTTACTTTCTCTCCCCACTTTACAATTTTTTCCATTAGCTTTTCAAAATTAAATATGCTGAATACAACCATAAAATAGCAGGTATAAGGATTCCGAGGGAGTTAAGCGAGAAGTTTACATTTAAAATAAGAGTGAAAAACGCTAAAACTATCACCGAAGAGATAATCCTTAAAAGGGCGGCTCTAACTCTTCCATTTTTATTTACATTTTGTTCCTTCTTTCCTTTATGATTCATTCTCTCCGTTGGAACCCAAATATCCTCCTTTTTTCCAGCTAATATTCCCGCTAATGGCATTAGACAATTCACAAGATTATCGTTCCATATTAACGCTACACCAAAAATATTTTTCAAACTTATCTTCTTCATAATGTCTCTATCCTTGACAGCAAATATTAACATGAAGACCATTAGCATCATGATTAGGATCATCGTTGGTATAAAGGAAGTTATAAGCGCCACATATGGAAATGTTAAGAACATTATAATTGAGCATAAAAACCCAGCAGCCGAACACCAGAATGCATCTAGAATCTTCCCAGGGATCAATAGGTAGCTCAGAACTATTAGAGAGATATAGGTTAGCCCCAGTAAATAAACTAGTGGATAAGCAAGTTGAATAAGCGCCTCAAACTTCTCCAAGCAGCTCAGTCTATTATGTTTAAGAATAGTTTTGCCATGTTTTATTAGATTTTGAATGGGACCCTTAATATGTCTCTTAAATCTTTCAATGGCTGCATAATAGTTTGGCGGCACCTCCTCCCAGCTTACAGCGTCCTCAAGGTAAATCGCTTTCCAGCCCTTAAGCTGAACCCTATACGCCATATCCATGTCCTCGGTTATCGTATCACTCATCCATCCATCAACGTCTTCTACGGTCTTTTTGCGGAAGACTCCGCCATGCCCTATAAAACTCATGATCATCCCAATTTTTGATAGAGCTGATTGAACAAAAACAGCGAACCAATCATTTATTAGAGCAAGCGTTTCTGTTAACCAAGAGAATTCGGCATTTAAGTATTTAATTTTACCTTGCACAAAACCTAACTTTTCATCAGCAGTAAATAATGGTATAACTTTTTTTAGAAAGTCTGGCTCCGGCACAGAATCCGCATCAAGTATTAGAAGAAAATCTCCCCTAGAATTTTTTAATGCCTCATTAAGCGCTCCAGCTTTGAATCCCCTTCTTTCTAAGCGATGTATAACTTTTATGCGCGGATAATATTTTCTCTCATATTCCCTAAGGATGTCAATTGTTTCATCAGTTGAATCATCGACGACAACTATTTCAAACTTATCTGCCGGATAATCAATTTTTAAGCAGCTATCAAGCAATCTTTTTACAATATCTTTTTCATTGTATGTTGCTACTTGAATAGTTACGAAAGGCCATTCCTTTACATAAACTGTTTTTTTAGCGGTTTTCTGTTCACACTTTCTAATTCTAGAGTAGAAAAGAAGTAGAAGATTGTTTAAGCCAAACAAGCATAACAATATGAATATAATCGCTAAAGCAGAATATATCGCGATCTGAAATAATGTGAAACGCCACATCTTAAGTTTCATCTTTTTTGACTTTTTAGTCTACCAACCTGATGTTTCCGTCTCGATAGGCCGCACTAAACCATTACATGTTATATTAACTAGGATGCCTCTACTTTCAAAGCCGCATATTCTGCAACTCAAGACCTGTACAACTCTTAGTTGTTTAACACCCTTAACTTCCACATTTAAGCCTAAAACTCTCAATTGCACTGGAGCCATCAGTATGACGCCGTCCATAATGTATAATGGATAGCTGCTATCTCCCATCCACGCCCACGGTTCTTCATATCTAAAGTTTGTATGCATAACGAAAAATCCTGTAACACCGCGTTCCCTATTGGCCTCAACGATTTCATCCAGCACTCTGCCAGCTTCTTCTCCTTTATTTAATCTGCCAAAACTATTTAGAGAGTCCAATACTGCGAGATCTATTTTTTCATCATTAATTAGCTGCTTATATTTTCTAACAAAATTTCCATCAATCTTATGGGGGTTAAGCACGTAAAGTTTTTCACTAATATAATCCCAATTTAAGCTAAGTGCTTCAGCTTTAAGTCTCATACGTGACTGGAGATCAAACATTTGAGTCTTAATTCTCCAAACATCATCTAAAATGATGTAAAGAACTTTAAGTCCCGAATAAGCTGCTTTAAGTGCAACGTCGCTGGTAAGAAGACTCTTACCAGAACCCAAAGGTCCAGCAATAACAAACTGTCCAGAAATGGGGATTCCACCTAAAGGTTCTCCATTAAATCCGAGAAAAATAGTATCCAAAAAAGTTCCTGTTTGAAGCCCTTCAAGAGTTTTAAGCTTTCCATATGATCTATCTGGTTTTAGAAAGTAAGCTTCCCCAGCTTTGCTCTTATCTTTCATCTCCTCTATTACAACTTTAATAGGCTTTTTCTGAGTTTCCCCTCTTTCCTCTAAGTTTCTCTTTAGATCTTCCACAATCTTCTTATCGCTCGGTTTTGTCTCCGTAATTTCCGTTTCAAGCTCTTCTTGAAACAAGGTCTCAGACTCAACCAAAGCCCACCTGCTACCTCTTCTTTCGACAACATTCTTCGACTTAAGCGAGTACAATATTGCATAAGCCGAGTTTGGACCATACTTTGGGATTCCTAAGGCTGAAGAAATATCCTCTAAGGTTGCTTCTCCGCCACGCTTAAGTAGGAACTTAATTACATCATCCTCTTTGACCATTTGCTTCATTAACACCCAATAAATATATTGTTAAGTCCATCTTTTATTTTTGCGTAATCCCAAACCCTAAATTGGAAGTCTCTTTTGATATTTACCTTTCTCTTCTTCCAGTATCCTCTTTGCTGTTTTCCAAGATTTGCGAACAAAATCAGGGTATTCACCATACCTTCTAATCCAACTCCTTAAAAAAAGTAAAGTCCTTGGATCAGCTGCATATCCAGATCCAAAATCTCCATATTTACACCTTAATTTTTCGATTTCTCTATCCCTTTCAACCTTAGCTATTATAGATGCAGCTGAAACAATTGGATAATTTTTGTCGGCCTTATGCTCTGAAACTATTTTAACCCTCAAGGATATTTCCTCAATTATATGCCGCTTAAATCTATCTGGCAATATGTCGGAAGCATCCACGTAAGCTACATCAGGCTTAAGTTCCTCTATAATTGATGCCATAACACGTGCCTCAAGCCTATTTAAGCGATTAAGCCTCTTACCCGTTTTAACAACATAATCTATTTCAGATGGCGGAACTTTAACAACCTTATAATCCCTAACAACTTTCAGTATTTCTCCAGCCAATTTCTCCCTTATTTCCGGCGATAAAGTTTTAGAATCTCTAACACCTAAACTAATCAACTTTGCTAATCCATCCTCATCAACTAAAATTCCAGCTATAACCAATGGACCTATAACTGGTCCCCGGCCAGCGTCGTCAATACCGCATATGAGCATTAATTATCCTCTCCGCCTCTTTCACCGATTCTCTTCATAATCTCCCTAACAATTATCTCAGGCAATTTATTCCTATTACTATAGGTAACCTCAATTAAATTGATATCCTCCCTCTTTTTTATGGAATCAATGAAGGCTGTTCTAGCCCTGTAATGTATTGTTCCCAAAACAATTTTATCGCTGTTCAAAGCCTCCAAAACAGCCCCCTTAAATTCCTTGGAATAAAGCTCCATTGGACCAATTTCATCTATAACAATTAAGTTAGCTCTTTTGCAAGCTCTTAAAATCGCTTTAGCACCAATTTCATTTAAATCTTTGAGACAAACTCTATATTTTCCTACACGAGGCCCATTTCTCTGTTTTACATGGGCTAATAGGCCTTCTCTATTTGTTTCTAAATCTATTATTTTGAAACCAACCCTAATTTTTCCTTCAAGAATTTCTTGACTTATCATCCCACCGATTTTAGCGCCCTTAAATTTTAATTCCTCTATAACTCTCAAAACGATTGTTGTCTTGCCTATCCTCGGCGGTCCAGTTAAGAATATGTGGCGCCTGTTATGTTTTGTTTGTTTCAAGATTCTTCACGTGCCAAACATTATGATCTATTTGAATAAAACTAAAATTGCTTTAGTACGTCCTCCTTATTCATTATGTGACCGCAATAATGACATCTAAGTCTTAGA
The DNA here is from genome assembly GCA_964431725.1 of uncultured Candidatus Bathyarchaeia archaeon. GTDB lineage: Archaea > Thermoproteota > Bathyarchaeia > Bathyarchaeales > DTEX01 > DTEX01. The sequence goes on from CAYSKG010000020.1 coordinate 6,065, forward strand.
GGTTCTTCGCTTTCCACATAGAAAATAGGCTTAACCGGTTCATTTACATTATTGGATATACATGATGGATTTGTACACTTAATTATTCCATGTATTATTGACGGAAGCTTGACTCTTTGTTTTTCAACAACCCTATAATTTCTTATAATATTGATTGTTGCATGTGGGGCTATAAGCGCGATTTTATCAACTTCCTCTGGATTCAACTCTCGTCCTTCAATTTTAACTATGTCTTTAACGCCGAGCTTCCCGCTTGGAACGTTCATAGCTATTGTAACAACCCCACCGCCCCGTCCATTGATTCCCAAAATTTTTATCACATTGAGGGCGTGACCCTTACTTATGTGATCAATAACCGTGCCGTTCTTAATTTTTGAAACTCTAAGAGTTCTCTTAGACATTTTCAAACACCAAAATAATAGTAAGGAGGTTAAGCATAAAAAGATGTTTCCACCAATAAGAAATCTTTCAATTCTACATAAAAATAAATTTGAGAAAAAAGGGGATTACGCGTTGCGAATGTTATTCTACGCCTAGAATTTCCCTTGCTTTATCAATATATTGACGCTTTTTACGTTGATGCTCCTTAACGAATTCCGTAACTATCCTCGCTAAGCGAGCTTTATCCTCGCCGCAAAGTATGTTGCCGCATTTACAATCATTATAAAGTTCAATGACATCTTTATCATCCTCAAAGAAGTGGAATAGATAAAGGTCGAAGATTGGGCATATATCCGGGTTACCGCCAAATTTACGTTGTTCCTCAGCCGTTGGCTGTCCGCCGGTGAAGGCATAAAAGATTTTTTTGGATATGATTTCTGGATCTTCATCAAGCGTAAAATAGCTCATTGGATTACGTTTACTCATTTTGTAGCCTCCATCTAAAGCCTTAATGAGCTTATGATAGGTTGAAGATGGTGGAATGAACTTGTATTTGCTGTAAAATTTAGCAGCTAAATCCCTGGTAAAACGGATATGAGGGTCTTGATCAACCCCTACTGGAACAACTGTTGGTTTTGGCCCTCCGAAGTCCTTGAGCTGAGGCATCAATATGTCGCCAGCCTGTATGAGAGCTGAGAGATATAATCCTATATGCCTTTCTCCATAAATGGCTTTCATAGTTGCTAGGGTTACGCCCCTACCAAACATTATAGCTAAATCTTTTACTCTCTCTTCTCTTGATTGGCGATAAATATATCCTCTTTTAGGGTCGAAGCCTAAAGCCAATAAATCTGCAACGTTATTTACAGCTATCCTCTCGCTTTCCTCAAACGGTATCCCATTATCTTCATAGGCTTCTATATCAGCAATGCAGTAAAACGCTGTTGCACCTTGTTGTTGAAAGTAGATGATCTCACGGGCAGTCATTAATGTTCCAAGATGAAACTCGCCCGTAGGTTTTATACCGCTCATAACAGCGAATTCCTCACGTTTTCTTATGGCTTCAAGAATGCGCTCAAAGTCCCTATGTCCGAAAATCACGCCTCTACGCATAGCCGCCGAGGGGTTAGGTATTTGCGGCAGCAAAGGTTCAAAAGGCTGTATGCCGAACTCTGTGTAGAGTCTCTCGTAATCTTTGACTAGTGTTGTTCCAAACGGATTTAAAATAGATCTCTTATTAACCTCTTCTTTCTCAGACATATGCTTTTCTCTCCAAATCTGATGAACAAGCCAAAAACTCAAATGATAAACTATTTATCTGTATCAGGGATAACAAGCAGGTAAGGTTTAATGCCATTCCAAGGCATCATCGCCTAATTTCGAATTCTTTTCTTACTAATACAGATAGTGGAATATATAATTATCGGTTAAAGATTTAAAGAAGGTTTAAAGCTAAAATAGAATGGTCTCATTTTTAACGCCTAATCACTCTCCTAGAAGGCTTTTAGCAATTTTTAAAGTTCGCTTTGCTAAGCCGGATATTCTGCTGTTATCGTAGCCTATAACGAAGCTTCTCACGCGATCATTTAAGGGTTTCATCCACTCATTCGGTAGTTTTTTCGCTCCAAGAATTACGCCTACAATTGATCCTGTAGTAGCACCATTGCAATCAGTGTCCCATCCTCCCATAACGCTTATAGCTATGCTTTTACCATAATCCCCTTCTCCATAAATAAGTCCCATAGTGACTATAGCAGCATTATTTATGGTGTGAACAAAATGGTAACGCCCATATTTCTCAAAAATTCTTCTCCAAGTATCCCTCCAATCACTATACTTTCTACTCCAGTTTAAAACATCTCTTATAGCCTCTGAAAGCCTAGATTTCTTGGGAATAGCTGATAATCCCACCTCAATAATTTCTTCAATGTTATTTTTCACAAATGCTACGCTTATCATGGCGCTGACAAACATTTCTCCATATATACCATTTTTAACATGTGAGAGTCTTGCATCTCGATATGCAAGATTCGTAGCTAGCTCGGGGTTTCCAGGTGCCACGTAACCCCACATGTCAGCTCTGATCTGTGCACCAATCCATTCTCGATAAGGATTCATGTAAGTTGCTGTTTCAGGAGGTTCCAAACCGTTAACAAGGTTCCTGTAAGCGGAGCGTTCAGCGGTATAAACTTGCCAGTATGGAAGCAGGTAAAGCCATGTTTCGCCAACATTCATGGTTGTAAAATCTGGTCCATAATTCTCTAGAATATGCAGGTTAACTATTGTGTAGTCTATGTCATCATCACGTGCCATGCATTTTATCTGACCGCGTAAAACTCCTATTCCAGTTTTCTTCCACATGGCGTCTAAGTGGGAAAGCCTATCTTTCAGCCATTCAGGCGCGTCCTCAGGTAAATCCTCTATTGGTGGAAAATAATATTCTAATGGATAGGCGTCTACAATTTTCAGCCAACTCTCAATCTGCTCCCGGCTGAATCCTTCAACGGGCTTTCCAAGCAGGCAGCCAGCGCACCGTCCAAGCCAGCCTCCATAAATTTTATCAAACAATTCTTCATCAGAAAGCGTTATAACCTCTTTTTTAAGTTTCTCTGGGCGTTCAGCTATTATCTCCTGAAGGCTGGATGGTTCTTTGTAGGGAAAGTCTGACCTAAATGGGCAATTTTCTAGGGCGTTAAGAATTTCCCTTAATTTTGACGCAGTTTTTCTCTTGATCCCTAAGAATTTTTCTTCGACCTCTGTAACGTCATAACCTTCTTCTTTTCTTTGTATTATTTCCCCCTTTACTATCTCTTCAAGCTCTTTAATTTGCATTTAACCACCGAAAAAGAAAATTTTTCACATCATTTAAAAAATTTATTAAATAAATTAAAAAATATAAAAAATTTATTAGGTTCCTTTGGTGTTTTGCCCTCTAATAAATGAAAATTCTGTAAGCGTTTATTTGATTTTATACCTGATCTTTTTAGAGAAAATAGGGGGGAGAATATTAGGCATCAACTAAATCACGTTGTATCTGTTTCTTTCTCTTCAATTTTATTTTTGGTTTTTTCTCTTCTCTCATGTCTAAGCTGTCTTTTAACAAGGTTTTCTATTTTCCCCTTAAATTTTTCATCTCCCTCAAGCTGCAAAAATTCATCGGTCATGTCTTCGTATCCCTTTGGAATTTCTATATCGAAGTGAATGGATGGTTTACCTAATGCTTTTCTAAATTCCTCTTTTGTTCTTTCGTACTCTTCTTCTCTTTTCTCTCTAAGTTTGAATAGTTTTTTCATCTTCTCTAATTTTTTCTCTATTTCTTTAATCCTCCCCAATTTCACGTCACCAAATTGAATCTTACAATAAGATATAAGCTTGCAAAAACTAATTGAACAACTGTTGTTATAACGCCTATTTTAGTGAACTCAGAAAAGCTTAGGGGGATGCCCTCACGCTTTAAAGCGCCTATGGCCATAGCACATGCAGTGCTACTAAAAGGTATTGTCGCTCCACCGAGATTTGTTCCTAAAACAAGAGCAGACCATATAGCATCGGAATTAACGTCGGAAATACCCTTTATGATGGGTGCAAAGGTCAAAGCGACAGCAATATTACTCACTATGGTGCTAGCTAGACCGCTAAACCATAAGGTTAACATTGTAGCGACTAGGCGGTTATTTCCAGCGAAACCCATTATTCCTCTTGAAATTTCTGCAAGGAAACCAGTTTTTTCTAAGCCGTTCACAATAAATAGGAATCCAGTTACGAAAAATATTGTCTCCCAATCTAGTTCCCTAAATATTTCAGCTGGATCTATCCCGGTTAAAAGCAAAGCAATTATCGCACATCCAAGAGCTACTGCCTCAGGGCTAATGTTTAGCTGCTCTAGAGTGAGGAAGAGAGCTATCATCAAACATAGTATGAGAGCTGACCTAATAAAAATTCTTCTATTCCTGACAGCTCTCCAAGGATCATACTCAGGTAATTCTCTTTTAATTCCAAGCTGCGGCTTAAAAATTTTGTAGAGAACTACCATCATAAGTATCCAAAGGGCAATTTCGCATGGAGTAAGATAATTTATGAATTCTGTGAAGCTCATTCCAGCTTCAATACCGATTATCATGTTACTTACTGATCCAATAAGTGTACTTGTGCCACCCAAATTAATCATTATCACTGATGAGAGAAAATAGGGAAGGGGATCATATTCAAGGAGCTTTGAAATCGTAATTACCGCCGCAGCCATTAACAGCATAGCTGTTGAATCGCTTAAAAAGAGAGAAGCTGCAGCGGAGGCCACACATATAGCGACGAAAAGTCTAGCAGGATGCCCTCCTGCAAGCTTTACAGCATATAACGCTATAAAGTGGAATACGTCACTTTTTCTTGCTACCTCAACTACCACCATTGTGCCGACAATTAAACCTATTACGCGCATATCAACAAAATGTAGGGCTTCATTATAGGTGAAGACTCCATATTGTACTCCAAACCACGCGATTAGTAATGCCCCTATTAAGGCGCTCATTGAAAGCGGAATGGTTTCGGTTGCCGCTAATAGGATTGTCAGTAAATATACCAGAAATAATACTATTGTTGCTTCCGTCATTTTTCTTTCCGCCTGCTTTCTTCTTCGCCTGAGATCCTAGATATTTTCTCCGCTAATATTTCAGCTTTCTCTTCAATCAGATTGTAAATTATTCTGCCGATATCGTAAATTAAAACTATTATCAAAGCCAGTGCAATATAGGTTACGGCTGTTGATATCATGCTTATTGAGCTTTCCACGCTTTTTATAAAGGGTGATGTAGCCGCAGCCACAAGTACTATAGCGATTATGTAGATTAGATCCCTTAGAGCTCTTTTAGGTGAGATTTCCTCTTTTATCCCAATCATTCTTATAACTACATCTGTCAGAATATTTCCTAGAGCCAGAGCGTCTGAAAGAGATCTCGCTAAGAACATTATCATTATTAAAAGCGTTATAAACCAAAAAACTTGGCTAGCTGGATAGTTTATTCCCGGAAGATATATTCCCTCCAAAGTTGGGGGGACAAAGGCGTTTAAAACCCAGAAGATGAAAACCATCATTAGATTCATAACTAGTCTTGGGATTCTTACTTGTATTTCTTTACTTTTGTCTTTTGTGGGCATTTTTAACCAGCACCTGCAGTGTCCTTATGTCGCATAGAGATTAAACCTAATAAATTATAGATTAGATAAATTTAAATCCCCTTATTAACAGTAATGTTTCTATTTTCAGTTAAAAAATAAAGCCTATTATATGTTTTTCTAAAAAAATAATGGTCTTTTATTTTTGCTGTCATAAAAATACAAATAATTTTTTATTCTGACATTGATATAAGTCTTTTAATTCCCTCTTCAAGTTTCACCTTAGCTTTAAATCCTAGAATTTTTTCAGCTTTAGTTGTGTCTGCCAATGTATGGTAAACATAATTTTTAATAGGGTTCGGTTTGTAAATGGGCTTTATGTTTTTGCCTAGTAATCTATTAATTAGACCCACTACTTCGTTAAAGCTATGCGCGACGCCTGTTCCAACATTGAAAATTTCGTAATCAAATTCTTTTTTAGCTGCAAGAATGAACGCTTCGACAACATCCTCGACATATATGAAGTCGCGTGTTTGACTTCCATCTCCAAATATTATTGGAGATTCATCCTGTTGCATTAACCAAAGAAACTGGGAGACTATATTGGCGTATTCACCCTTATATTTCTCCTTAGGACCATAAACGCTGAACAATCTCAAACCAATTGATTTAACGTTGAAAAGCGAATTATATAATTTCGCTAATCTCTCAATTGCATATCTGCATTCAGTATAATAGTCGGTTACGTATATTGGCATATCTTCCCTATATGGAGTTGGATTGCCATTGTATAAACTACTTGTGCTTGCATATACAACTTTACATCCATTTTTCCTAGCGTATTCAAATATTGTTATTGCCTCGTTAATCGCTTTGCCAACGAGATACGGATCTCTTTTATACATGGGAGATGAGGAGGGTATTCCCAAATGAAATATCACGTCAATATTACGCGTTAAAAGAGAAATTTTTTCGTAAGGCTTGTTGAAAAATTTCACGTTTAATCCTTCAATATTTTTTAGGTTGCCTGTACTTAGGTTATCGAAAACCGTTACTTCATGTCCATCTTTGAGAAGTCTCTCAACGAGGTTACTTCCGATAAAACCGCATCCCCCAGTCACTATAGCATTCATGAAATAACTCCCCTTCAATTTAGAAAGATTTTACTTGGAGGAGCATATAAATATAGCGTTCAATATTATAAAATGTAGTTTCTAATATGTAAAGCACGGTGAAAGTTTATTATAGAGCGTAAAATGTTAAAGATAAATTTAAAAGTGAGATAAGCTAATAATCAAAATGTACATATTATATGCAAATATTCTTGCCTAATATTATTATTTAAGCTTCATAGCTCTGGCTGAACGGTGCTGTAGATCAGTATAGTCTAGGATTGATTTGATATCTTCCTGCTAAAGAGGTGATCGTCATGAGAGTACATGTCCTCAGCACATATCTTCCCGCTAAGTGCGGTATAGCAGAGTATGCTGGTGATGTTGTTAGGGCACTGGAAAATAGAGATATTGAAATTAAGGTTATAGCCGTAGATCAAGGTGTAGAACATTTAGCCTACCCAAGTAACGTTGGGTACATGATAAAGAGAGATTGCGTCCAAGATTATCTAGAAGCTGCTGAATACGTAAATTCTGAAGACACTGATGTGGTTCTTATACAGCATGAGTATGGCATATTCGGAGGTAAATGGGGATGCTACCTGTTACAGTTTATGGAAAGGGTTGATGCGCCTATAGTGACAACATTGCACACAGTGATTCCTCCTATTGATGAATTTATGAATGAGGTTACACGGCGGGTCTTAGAGCTCAGTAGTGTAGCTACGGTGATGAGTCGCGGTTCGCTAAGAATATTACATGAACACTATGATGCAGAGGATTACGACGTGCGAGTAGTTCCGCATGGTGTGCGCTTTATTCCAACAGAAGGAAAGGATCGCATCAAAGCTAAATTAGGGATTTCTGATCGATTTGTGATGTCAACCATAGGATTCTTAAGCCCCAATAAGGGAATAGAATACTCCATCATGGCATTACCCAAAATCAAAAAATATGTAGATAACATCTTATATTTGGTGGTTGGGACTATTCATCCAAAGCAAAGGAAACTTTATGGCGACTCATATTATGAAAAGCTCGTAAATCTCGTCAGCGATCTAAGTGTGGAGGATCAAGTGCTATTTGTAAACACTTTCCCAGAGAAAGAAGATTACGTCAGATATATAGTGGCTAGTGACGTGATAGTTTTACCATATATAAATGAAATGCAGGTTTCCAGCGGTTTTCTCGCTCATGCATTAAGCTACGGTAAAGCCATAGTTTCAACACCCTTCATACATGCTAGAGATCTACTATCAAATAGGCGTGGATTACTATGCAAGTTTAAAAATCCGGATTCTTTAGCTGACTCTGTGATAAAGCTCGCTAAAAATAGGAGTCTTCGAGCTGAAATAGAAGCGAAAGCCCTAAGATATGGCTTAAGGTTTAAATGGGAGAATGTAATTGAAGATCTTCTAAGAATATTCATAGAAGCTTCTCTAAGGAGGAAGAAAACTTATGTCATCCCAGCTTATGCTCAGAAATCTCAGAGAATTTACTGATGACACAGGGCTTTTCCAGCATGCCAAATATTCCGTTCCAGATCGAAGATTAGGATATTCCACGGATGATAATGCTAGAGCACTTGTCATAGTTTCTAAATGTTATAATATCTATGGTCTAGAATTCTCGGTACGTTTAGCTAAAACGTATCTAGGTTTCCTATATTATATGCATAGAAAAGACGGTTTCTTCTATAATAAGTTAAGCTATGATAGATTGCGGAAATGGGATAAGAGCGAAGACACCTATGGAAGATCCCTGTGGGGATGTGCGTCACTATATTCTTCTCGTATGCCTGACGATCTCAGGTTGCTGGCAAAGGAGCTATTAGATGCTTCACTAAAAGTTACCGATAAGCTCAAAGCGCTAAGAGGAATGGCTCTCACTATAATAGCGCTTCACGAATACCATTATAAAGCAAACAACAAAGACGCCATAAATGACTTAGTGAAAAAATTAGCTCATAAGATAATGGAGGCATATGACAAATCCTCCGATAGTTCATGGAGATGGTTTGAAGATTTAATGACTTACGAAAACGCTCGATTACCCCAAGCTCTTTTCTTAGCGTATAATATAACTGGCGAGAAAGATTTCCTTAAAGTCGCTTTGGAATCCTTTGATTTCCTATGTAAAGCCACGCTAGTGAATGGAATATTCTGGCCCGTAGGTAATCGAGGTTGGTATCCGCGTGGGAAATCTAAAGCCTTATATGATCAGCAACCTGTAGAGGCTGGAAGCATGAGTGAAGCTGCTCTTGACGCCTTTATGATTACAAACGAGAGGAAATATTTGGAGATAGCTAAAACAGCCATGAAATGGTTTTTCGGTAAAAACTCCATAGGAGTAAAGGTTTACGATGAAAAAACTGGTAGATGCTATGATGGAATAACTCCCCACGGATTAAACCTAAATCAAGGTGCTGAATCAATGTTAAGCTATATGCTTGCTAAACTCAAGTTTGAGGAGACTGAAGCCAAGCTTGGCTACCGCCTACTACTAGAGGCCTCTAAAATTAAAGCGCCATTATTCGCAGGTAGGGGAGCCAGCAACCTTATAGGTTTAGGAATAAAGATGAAAAATAGATAAATTTAATGTTATGATTTTTTATTAAAGGATAACTGGCAGAAAGAACAATAAACTTTATAATTTTAGCTCACGAATTAAATTTTTAAAGAATTAAAATCAAGGTAGTGATCGACTTGAAATTTTACTCATCAGAATTTTCTATTCAGAGTAGAAGAAAGATGGAGATCCTAGACGTAACAAGCAGAGTAAATGAGTTAATCAATCGTAGCGGAATAAAGAATGGGCTAATCAACATTTGGGTTCCTCACACAACAGCAGCTATTATGGTAAATGAGCGTGATCCCGACTTATGGGAGGACATCATAGCCACTATGGAAAGGCTTGTTCCGATAAAGGGAAACTATCACCATAATGCAAAGTACGGCTGGATGCCCAGCGAACAGAACGCTCATGCACATATATTAAATTGTTTAATCAAACCTAGCGTTACTTTGACCATAGAGAATGGAAGACTATTGCTTGGCACGTGGCAATCAATCCTTTTCGTCGAAATGGATGGACCGCAAACTCGGAGAGTACAGGTTCACGTGATTGGTGAATAATGAAAATTAAGAGAGTTCAGTAGAGCACTCTTTGGTTTAGCTCCGTTTTTTCTTCTCAAGAACTTTTATAAAGCGCTCTACTTCGCCATAACTTTTTTCATATATGTGAGCACTGTTAGAAAAGTCTAAGTAAGGTCCAATATCAACGCCAAGTTTGCCAGCGATTTTCTTTTGGAGTTCCGTCATGGCTAGCATATTCATGTGCATGGCTCTAAATATGTCTCTGCTCCTCCAAGAAGTATGCATAACAAGCTTATTATCTCTGATGGTGCACCAAATCCTCTGAAGGCATGGTGGCGAGTCAACCCACATATCTTTTTCGGGGATCCATGTTATTGCTTGCGCTCTCCTAGAGAATGCGACCTTACCAAGTTTTTCGATTATATATTCTATCTGGTCTATTTTTTTAGGTGAGTAACTAAACAATCGTTCATGATAGGTATAGTGTATTTTTCCCTCTTTAACAGCCCAATCAAGGGTTCCCTCTAAAACTTCTTCAATATATTTCTGTAAGGAGTTTCTTATGGCGATATGTAAGTCGCCTCTATGGATTCTAGGTTCACTAAATGGTTCTTCAACCACTATAAGCAATCCCAATATTTCCTTAGATTTTTCACCATATTCTGTTGGAACCTCGATTCCTTCGTTCCAACATGCTAAAATAGCTTTTTCCCAAGCTTCGGCAATCGTATGCGCTTTAATTAAAGTTCCAGAAGACTTCCAAAGTTCATTCATTTGTTATCATCAAGTTATGGCTATTAATTTGAATGAATATAAATCATATTTGATAAAAATCGTTTGTGCAAGTACACTAAATATGTAAATCGGCGATTTAGAATGACCAATCCGGTGGAAAGCGGAAAAATATGTTTGGAATATAATTGTTCGCTGTGTTGTCATGAAACGAAAATGTTATTGACGAATATAGATGTAAACAGAATATCTAAGCTGGGCTATAAAGTGAAATCCTTCGCTAAAAAGGTAAGTTACGGCTGGCAACTTAAAAATATTGATGGAAAATGTTTTTTCCTTGAGGGAAACAGATGCAAAATATATGAGTATAGGCCTTATGGTTGCCGTCTCTATCCACTAATTTATGATTGGAACAAACATAAAGTCACATTAGATGATTTATGCCCCCATAAGGAAAAATTTAATTTCCAAATGAAAGATGTAAGAAAAATTTTCTTCATTATAAACCTCCTCAAAAAGAATGTTGAAAGATCATACTCTAGCGCAAAAACCTCATGTAAAAGGCGCAATAGATTTTTAAGACACGCCTGTCAATAATTATCATGGTGATGCTAAAATGCCCGACTTCGATGAGTTTTGGGAAAGATGGTTCAGGAGACGTAGAAGCCCATTCTCAAGCTTCTTTGATGAAATAGAAGAAATGTTTAGGGATATGGAACGAATGTTTGAGAGGGAATTCGAAGAGTTCTCTAGGAGAGTTCCCAAAGATTTGGTGCGTGAGAGAGTTCTTCCAGACGGCACTAAAGTACACGAGTGGGGACCATTCGTATATGGATACAGTATTACAATAGGTCCTGATGGGAAACCGGAGATAAGAGAGTTCGGTAACATAAAACCCGGCGTAGGTCGAAGATTTGGAAAACCGTCAATTTCAATCAGGGAGGAACGTGAACCGCTTGTTGACATAATTAACACCGATGGTGAGATAAAAGTTATCGCTGAGCTGCCAGGTGTTGAGAAGAAAGATATAAAGCTTCATGGCACAGAGACAACATTGACGATAAGTGTTGATACGCCGCAACGCAAATACTATAAAGAGGTTAAGCTGCCGGAGAAGGTTGATCCAAAGCAAGCTAAATCAGTCTACAAGAATGGTGTGCTAGAAGTTACTCTCCCAAAGAAGAAGGAAGAAAAGCCTAAGGGTGAACCGATAAAAATAGAATAAAGTGTAAAATTCCCCAATTTTTTAAACTTTTATATCAGATAATCTATTTTTTCATATTGTTTGAGCCCGCGTATTTTCCGATTTAAGGCTGATTGATATTGAAGATACTGCGTAGGAAAATACTGAGGAAAGTCCAACGGAAAGTTCCATGGTTAGAACATGTTATAAGCGATGAGAAAATTGCTGGAGACCTGAATCCTCAAATATCAAACCTAAAAATTCACGCTAGAGAGGGTAGTCTTTGCCTCTTTTGTAGAGGCAGCCGAATGCTTTGCGGAAAAACCAGATGCCCGGCGATGGCGAGGCTCTACTCTCTCCTAAAAGTCAGAAAGCTTGTTGATACTGATAGAATTTTCGGTTCTTCACCACCCGGCGTCTTTATTGGTAGAATAGGATATCCTCATGTTTATGCTGGACCCCTCGTTCCGCCAGTTTTAGGTGATACCTCCCTCTTTGATATGCCTGAGAAATGGATTGGAAAGACAATAGATGAAATAGTTAATTTTAGAGTAGGTTTGGTTCGAGGTAAGTTTAGGGTTAATGTTAAAAAGCCCTACGATAACGAATATTTTCTCAACAGAACCCTAGAAATAGCTCTCGCCAGGGAATCTGTTGACACTGAAGTTACTTTTAAGAAGAAACCTTCAGCTTCCTTCTTTTTTGATGATGAAGTTCAACCAATGGGTCCCTCAGCTCCATTACTGAAAATCGAAGTTGAAAACGCTAAGATAGACCGTAGAATTGAAAAGGCTTATGGAGATACTGATTTAAGAGCTGAAGAAGCTCTACTCGATTTATATACGAATGGTATTCCAGTGTCTAAGATTCAGAGAGCCTTCAGCGTTGGTGCCTTTGGAATTAAAAGGCAGCGGAGGATGGTGCCTACGCGGTGGAGTATAACCGCTGTGGACTCAACTATCTCAAGAAGGCTTATAGAAGATAAGGTTAAGGACAAACCTGAGATTAGCGAATACCGTGTTTATAGCTTTAATTATCTAGGGAACAGATTTGTCATACTTTTGATGCCGACGAAATGGATGTATGAGTGGATAGAAGCTTGGTATCCCGGAACTTTATGGAATCCTAAAGGTGAAAGCATAGCTATGGGGAGTGATTGGGAGGGTTATTGGGGAAGAAAAACCTATGCTTCTCTAGGCGGATGCTACTATGCTGTCAGACTCGCAGTAGCCGAGTTTCTGTCGAATGAGGGTAGGCAGGCTGGGGTGATTGCTATGAGAGAAATTCACCCAAGTTTCATTATGCCCCTGGGAGTTTGGATTAATAGAGAATGTGTTCGCGAAGCTTTCAAACATGAATGTGAGAAGTTTAATACACTTAATGAAGCTTTGACATATATAAGTTCAAAGTTTTTTATTCCAATTGAAGAATGGGTGAAAACCAGCTTTCTCCTTAAAGATGCATTATATCAAGAGAGAATCACAAAGTATCTGCCAAAATAGCTGACAAACATCATCATTTTCAGATTATTCTGATGATTTCAGAATTAATTTTATAAGATTGTTTGTAATAGTAATTTAATTGTTTAAAGCGCTGGGAGGAATGACTTATCAGTTTCGAGTATGTGGTTGAAACAGAGGATCTAGCTAAATATTATCAGATGGGTCCAGTAACAATCAAAGCTTTAGATGGCGTAAACCTGAGAGTTAAGCGCGGCGAGTATTTGTCTGTTATGGGCCCCTCGGGCTCGGGGAAAACAACCCTATTCAACATGATAGGAGGCATAGACAGACCTACAAAGGGCAACGTATACATCGATGGTATAGATCTATCCAAAATTCCTTCGAAGTCGATGGCTTGGCTTAGATGCCGCAAGATCGGATACATATTCCAAACCTTCAACCTAATACCGGTCCTAACAGCCAAAGAGAATGTTGCCCTACCGATGATATTTCTTGGAGTACCTAAAGAAGAGAGAGAAAAGAAAGCTATTGAACTTCTAACAACGGTTGGATTAGGTGATAGGATCGATCACCGACCTACAGAGCTTTCGGGTGGTCAGCAGCAGCGTGTAGCCATAGCCAGAGCCCTAGCGAATGATCCAGCTCTAATCCTAGCCGACGAGCCAACAGGAAACCTAGAC
>CAYSKG010000021.1:0-19170 GCA_964431725.1 uncultured Candidatus Bathyarchaeia archaeon
AAAGGTTTTCGATATCTCCAGTTTATACCCTGCGTTGAGATAGACGCTGAGACTGGAAGAGTAGCGGACTATTCTATATCCCCCGAGCAATATGGCAGATTTCTCTGCGCCATATTTGAGGAATGGATTCGAAACGGCATTCCCAAAGTATACATACGCGATTTCGAGGAAATTCTCTTCAATTATGTTGTAAAGGAGACGCCAGGTTGCATTTATAGTCGGTCATGCGGCCACTACATAGTGGTGGAGTATAACGGAGACGTTTATCCCTGCGACTTCTATGTGGAACCCCAATGGTTTTTAGGCAACTTAACTGAGCAACCGCTCGAGGAGATCATCGAAAGTGAAAAGTTTAATAAATTTCGTATGATGAAAATTCAGCTAGCTCGGAAATGTGAAGGCTGCGCTTGGCTCCAATATTGCCATGGTGGATGTCCAAAACACTGGGGGATATCCGGCTTAGACCGCAACTACTTCTGCTTCTCCTACAAGATGTTCTTTAAAAAGAGCCATAAGCAATTCCTCAGACTGGCCCGTTTAATTAAAGCTAAATATCTGCATATGTGTTAAAATGTTCTAGAGGATTATGATTACAAAAGCCTGATGTGTGAGATGTTGAGTTCATTCATTAGCGATTGTTTTGAGAAAATAGAAAAATCTTAATAAAAGAAGAGTGCATCTCCAAAGTATGGAGCAGGTTGGAACGAATATTCTGCTTATTCTCGCCGATGATTTGGGTTTCTCAGATATTGGATGTTATGGTGGTGAAATTCAAACTCCAAATTTAGATAAACTTGCGGAGAATGGTCTTCGTTTCACACAGTTTTACAATTCAGCGCGCTGCTGCCCTTCAAGGGCTTCTTTACTCACAGGGTTACATCCCCATCAGACTGGTGTCGGCCACATGACCGAAGATTTCGGCTTTGAAGGATATCGTGGAGATCTTAATCGACACTGCGTAACCATCGCTGAAGTACTTAAAAGAAGTGGCTACCGGACCTATATGAGTGGAAAGTGGCATCTCACACGTTTTCTTGATTATCCGAAACATAATTGGCCTTGTCAGAGGGGATTCGATCGTTTCTACGGAATCATAACGGGTGCAACCAATTATTTTCAGCCCACCACTCTTACATGTGATAATAAGCCTATTGAAGCATCAGAAGAAGACTACTATATTACCGATGCCATTAGCGATGAAATGTGCAGATTCCTAGTAGAACATCAGGAAAAATATCCAGACTCCCCATTTTTTGCTTATCTTTCTTACACGGCTCCCCATTGGCCTCTCCACGCGCCTGAAGAGATTATACAAAAGTATGAGGGGCTTTATGATGTAGGGTGGGATGAAATCAGGGAACGAAGATACAAACGTATGATAAGCATGGGGCTGATTAAAGAATGCTGGGAACTGCCGAAACGTGACCCTGCGGTTCCAGAATGGGATAAAGTGAAGGAGAAAAGATGGCAGGCGCGTAGAATGGAAGTTTACGCAGCTCAAGTAGAATGTATGGACCGGGGGATAGGTCGGGTCATCCAAACACTTAAAGAGATCGATCAGCTGGATGATACGTTAGTCATTTTCCTATCAGATAACGGTGCTTGCGCGGAGGAACTTCATCCAGAAGCGATAAAGTGGCTCCTAAAATATAAAGCCTTAAGAATTAAAGCTAGAGATGGACGGAAAGTGATTTTTGGGAATAATCCTGAAATAATGCCCGGTGACGAACACACCTATCAAAGCTACGGTCTTCCTTGGGCAAACGTATCGAACACACCGTTTCGAGAATATAAACATTGGGTTCATGAGGGTGGCATAGCCACGCCGTTCATAGTTCATTGGCCCCGCGGCATCAAAGCCAAAGGCGAATTCCGCCATCAACCAGTGCAACTACCGGATATTATGGCCACCATACTAGATGTCACAGGAACCGATTATCCAAGTAAATTTGCTGGTTATAAAATACAGCCTCTAGAGGGATTTAGCTTAACACCAGCTTTTGAAGGTCGATCCAGCGGCAGGAAACTATTATATTTCGAACATGAGGGAAATCGCGCTGTGAGAAGGGGCAAATGGAAGCTCGTGTGTAAATATCCTGGGCCATGGGAGCTTTACAACATGGAGAAAGACCGAACCGAACTGAAAGACCTTTCGAATAATCGTCCGGAAATCGTTAAGGATCTTAGTGAAAAATATGATGAGTGGGCTAAAAAATGTAAGGTTTTACCGTGGGAAAAAATTTTAGCCCACATAAAGACGCTTACTGATTAAATCTATTTTTCAGGATAAACTATGATTAATTTGGAAGTGTTAGTTGCTTCTCTACTACACGTATTTCAATGCAATGATGTAATATAAGTTTCTAAAACATGATTATGCAATAAAAAAGACTGATCCTACTAATAATTAAGTCTTCTTAAATTGTATGGGAGAATGCCCCTTTAAAATCTTCTTGACATACTTGACTCACACTCATGCTGAACTCATTATCGCGGACTTAAAAGGAAAGGAGGTTCGAACCAAAATATGAGAGAAGATTTATATTGTTGAACTTATAGTGATACTTTGTGATACTTATGGTTAAACTCAAGTTAAAAGTTGGGCCGAAAGGGCAGATAGTGCTCCCAAAGATCGTTAGGGATAAACTTGGAATTAAACCTCGCAGCTATGTGATAGCAGACCTTAAGGAAAATGAGATAACTTTACAGAGAGGCCTAGACATTGAAGAGTTCCTAGATTGGTTGAAGAAGTCTAGGAAACCCGTAGCAAAACTCGTCTCCAAGTTCAGCCTAGAGGATGAGGTTCTTGAGGCTCTTCCTTGACTCTTCCTACTTAATATATCTTAGATATTCTGAGAGCGATCAGGTCTTCAATTACGTGACGAACTTTTTAAGGGAGTCCATTGAACGTGGAGACCGTCTATTTGTCAATATGATTGTTGTAGATGAGGTCTTATGGATTTTAACAAAGAAATATAAAATTCCATTAGGCGAGGTTCTCGAACTGATGGATCAGTTGATGCCTCTTTTAGAGGTGATTCCAGTAGACTATAACGATTATGACGTTATGAGAAAGGTGATGATGAACTATGGATTAAAGCCCTCAGACGCACTTCACATAGCTTCAATGAATAAGGCTGGGATCAAGCGGATAGTCTCAGAAGATGAAGAGTTCGACAGGATACCATGGATAAATAGAATCTGGTTGAACATCGCAGATTGTTAAGCGGAAGGATCACCGCGCTCTTATTACTAGTTCTCAACCCGAAAAAGCATTGGCGCCGGGGAAGGGATTCGAACCCTTGCGGCCCCGAAGGGCCACTGGATCTCGAGTCCAGCGCATTTCCACTCTGCCACCCCATGCCGAACCCGTTTTCGGGTTTGGCGGCGGTTTCCCCCGGCTCAATAATGAAAGTCTTTGCCGCATCTAAAAATTTTTCTATTGTTTAAGGAGGAATTTTATGTTTTGTTGAGGAGGGAGTTAAGTTTATACGAAGGGTGATCACTGGGGGGAGGAAAACCAAAAGATATTTTTGTTTCGGATACTTTTTCTTTTTGAAGGGTTCGGTCATGCCTTACTGTCCAGAATGTGGAGGCGAGATGGTTTACATAAGTAGGATGAAGCATTATGTGTGTAGGAGCTGCGGTCTTTCTCTTACTTTTCAGGAGATTGTTGAGTTACGGGAGAAATCTCATGAGTATTTCGAGAGAGATGAGGACGAGAGAAAAAAGATGAGGAAGGAGTATTTACGGTGGTGGCTATCGAGAAAAAAGTAGAAACTTTTCCCTCATTTATTTTTGTCTGAAATTAACTAGGTAAGGTTTTACTGTGGGATTTCCCCCTAAGTTGCTTCTCATCATATTTCGTTTATCCTCACTTCCCTATTAAGTTTGGCTGATTTGTATGCCATGTCAATTATCTGCATAGTTTTCAGTCCATCTTCACCAGTTGTTTTTGGGGGTCTATCATGAAGACACGCTTCAACAAAGTCTTTAATTAGAAGCTCCTGCAAGGTATTCCAGTCGATTCTCCCTAAATCGTAGGACAAGGCTACGCCCTTTCCGTCTTTCTCACTAAAGTAGGTGAACGGCTCAATTTTTAATCCTCCCTTAGAACCAAATATTAGGGCTTCTTGATAGGGCATCATGTTAGCTGCCCATGCAGTCTCAAATAATACAGCTACTCCTCCCCTAAATTTTACAAGAGCTGAAGAATGCTCCTCTACATCATATTTTGTTTTAAGCCTAAGCTTTCCACCAACACCTCTATAAACTGTGGCGCTTACTGAAATAGGTTGCGGATCTTCTAGAAGATACAATGCCAAATCAATATCGTAGCAGCCTATATCCATTAATGCTCCTCCTCCAGCTTTAGATGAATCTAGAAACCATTTAGACTCCTTCAGTATATCTATCCCCGGACGGCCTCTTCGACGGATGCTTGTAAATCGAGCATAATATATGTCGCCAAGTTTTCCATCTGAAATGTATTTTTTAGCCATTTGGGCTTGAGGGATTACCCTTGACCTTGCGCTGCAGACGCCAAGTTTTACGCCGGCTTTTTTGCATGCCTCAACCATTTTCGCAGCCTCCCTAGAGTTCATTGCCATAGGTTTTTCGCATAGAATATGTTTGCCTGCGGTAGCCGCGTCACAGGTTATTTCAGCGTGATTAAATGGCGGCGTGGAGACGATAACTGCGTCAATGTTTTCTAGGGCTAAAAGATCATGATAGTCTTTGAAGCATTTTTTAACTTTAAATTTTTCAGAAGCTATTTTTAATGCTTCGTTGCTTACGTCTGATACTGCGATAACCTTAACATTTCTCTGATCCATGAGAGCTTGTAGATGGTATCTGCCCACGACGCCAACGCCTATGACGCCTAAATTTAAAATCCTGCTCATCTCATTTCACCAAATCCTTAAAAGAGATAACCGTTAAGGAGATAATTATTATTTAATTCTTTTCTCATTTTTACAGAATATTACAGAATAAAAGTGAATACGAGGATGATTATATGACTAAAATAAAGATTGCTCTACAGCTCTGGTCTGTTCGTGAGGACTGCGCTCGAGACCTAGAGGGAACCTTAAGGGCTATAGCGGAAATGGGGTATGAAGGTGTTGAGTTCGCTGGATATTATGGTCGAACGGCGGAGGAGCTAAGGAAAATACTTGATGATCTAGGACTTGAGGTTGCCGGAACCCATATAAGCATAGATACATTAATCGGTGACAAGCTGAAGGAGACAATTGAGTTTAATCGAATATTAAATAATAAATTTCTTATAGTGCCCGGATTACCTGAAGAAATGAGGAACTCCAAGACTGCATGGCTGAAGACGGCTGAATTAATTAATAAGATTGCAGATGAACTGAAAACTGAAGGAATGCGTGTAGGATACCATAATCACGCCATTGAATTCAAGCCAATAAACGGCGAAATCCCATGGTACATATTTTTTGATGCAACAAAACCTGAAGTTATAATGCAGCTAGATACGGGGAACGCCATGCATGGCGGAGTAAGTCCGGACGGCATATTAGATATCATTAGACGATATCCCGGAAGATCTGTAACCGTGCACATGAAAGAGTATTCCTCGAAGAATGAAAATGCATTGCTAGGTGAGGGCGAAATGAAATGGAAAGAGTTTATAAACTTATGTGAGAGCATCGGCGGCACAGAATGGTATATAATTGAACAGGAAAGTTATCCTTATTCTCCTCTAGAATGTGTTAGACAGTGTATAAATAATTTAAAGGTAATAATCCAATAAACACGCCATGCTTTATCTCACATTGAACCTAAATTGTATAATTTATCCCTTCATTTTTTCGTTAATCTTCCAAGAGGTTGAACTATGAGAAAAATTTAGATAAAAATAGGATGGAAAAATAGTTAGGCTAGCAGTTTGCTAGCTGAAATGTTTAGCCATTTCCTTATTTTCAGGCAGCGATAAAATCGCATCTATTGTCTCCTCGACTTGTCTTGTGGATTTTGTTCTAGTGTCCACTATTAACCAATCGAAAAGTAGATCTCTGCCGCCTTCCAAAAAAGCTTCTAGTGCCCATTCCATCCTGATCATCCTAGGATAAATAACATACTTGAGTATGCCACTTGGAAGATCTTTTACAGGTACCCTATGCACTCCTTTGCCGTCTATTTCAGCCGGAATCTCAACCGCCACATTATCTGGAATGCCATCAATCACTCCCTGATTGAGAACGTTAACCTGATATAAGCCTCTCTCATCGTTTGCTATAGAATTAATAATTGGCACGATAGATTCTTTGCTCATCTTTGGCGGTAAAAGATCCGTTAACGGAGTTTTCCGGTCCTCTATGGCTTTAATTGCACGATTAAGCCACTTCTCATGGCTTTCTAAATATATTTTCCAGCCAATTTCAGAGTCGGGGCCTCCTGTGGGACCAAACCATTTTCTTTTAGTTCTCAGGTTCCAGTGATATTTCCATGTGCCGCCTCTAACGGTGTCTCCTACTGGAAAGAGCCCATATCTCCTATACATGTCTATGGCTGCGGGGGACATCTGTACGTCAAATGGACTCTTCTGTTTCCTCCTCCATCTTCTCCAGTATTTCTCAGCGTTTTTCTCTATCCACTCATCTATGAGCGGGTATGCATCCTCTCCCTCATATAGAAACTTAGTCAGCCAAATTGTGTGATTGAAACCTACGGCTTCAAATTCCACATCCTTAAGGTTCAATCCCAGAACCTTCGCTATCTCCTGATACCCCAAATGCCCGTGGCATAATCCTATCAATTTAACCTTTGTTTTCCTAGAAAGAAGGGTTGTTCCCTCAAAAACCGGGTTTGCAAGCAGAAGCAGCCATGCGTTGGGACTTAGGTCTTCAACGGCTTTCGCCACATCCATCATAAGTTTAAATTGGTAGTATCCCCAGATCGTGTGATAGTCGGATACCATATTCCATTCAACACTGTTAATTCCCCTATAATATCCATGTTTTTCAGAGAGAGCCCTCATCTTCTCATAGTAATAGTGTCCGCCAGCCATAGCCGTGTTTATCACAAAATCTGCGTCCTTCACAGCTTTGCGTAGCTTCATGGTTTTTTCAAATTTTAACTCAGCTTTAACCTCTGAAGCATATCTCCTCGCAAACTTATAAATGAGGTTTAAGCGCTCCTTATTTATATCCATCAAAACAACCGTGCTACCCCGCAATCCATCCATCAAAGATAGATCCCGAATCAAAGTTGTAGACCAAGCGATGCTTCCAGCACCGATTACACCTATCCTAACCTTAACCAAATCCTCCTCTCCCTCAAAACATCATTATTTTTTCTATTTTAAAAATCAAACTCGCAATATAATACTTCTTGTAAAATTAAAGCATTTAAAACTTAAACAATGAAGGTGATGGGCCGGGCCGGATTTGAACCGGCGATCTTCGCCGTTCTCTATGGATTAACCGATTAGCTGCCGTTTAGGCGGCTTAGCCATTTGTGAGGGCGACGTCCTAACCAACTAGACTACCGGCCCACTTCATCTATTCTAGATCCCTATTTTTCCCTTAATAATTTTATCTTTAAATATTTTGACCGAACTTATAGCCCTCATCGTACATGGCTAATATGTTTTTTATGGGCGTGATGGGCTGTATGTTATGGCATGGTGCAAGTATGTATCCTCCACCTTTTCCTAGTATACGAATGTTGTCTCTAACTTCCCGTCTAACTTCTTCCTCTGATCCAAAGGGAAGAGTCTGTTGGTTGTCCATGCCCCCGTGAAAGACCACTTTATTGCCGAACTCCCGTTTTAGCTCCTTTCTATCCATATCTTGACATCTCCATTGTATCGGATTTAATATATCTATTCCCGCGTCGATTAGATCTGGAATAATTTTCCTTATTGATCCATCGCTATGGAAGAAAACATATACGCCGTTACGGTGGGCTAAATCCATCATCCGCTTCATTCTAGGCAGGAAAAACTCTTTAATCTGCTCTGGTGAATATAACAAGCCTGTTTGCGATCCAAAGTCTTCAGCCACGTAGGAGAGCATGATCTTATCAGGAATCTGCTCGTAAATGAGCTTCGTGTTTTCATAACAGAAGTCGAAGAGCTTATCCAAGCAGTAATGCACAATATCCGGATTAGCAATCAAATCAATGTAGGCTTGCCTTTGCCCACGAAGGTTCTTATATATTAGAAAGGGTTCCGACCCGCCGCCTTGAATGGGATAATCTTCATAACCAACTACTTGCTGAGGAATAACCGAATAATCAAATAATTCAACGGTTGGCCACACATAGTTCTTCTTAATTTCTCCTAAAGTTCTATATTTAGCTAGGGGATGATACACACACTCCTGATAAACACCTGATCCATAGCTGACTTCTCTGTAACGGCAACCGTATATATCTGAGTTCTTAGGTAATGGCGGTCCAATATATTTTGGTGAAACTGTTATGACGGCGTCTATATGTAATCGTTCATACATCTCCTTTAAACTTTTACATTTCAAATATTCCATAAGTGCTTTTGTAACTTCCGGTGTACCCCAATAATCCATCGGAATCCTGTCTGGCTTTCTCCTTCTTAAAACCGCAAGCCATCTCTCCCTAGGAGTCATCTCCTCCTCGCTACTGCTAGATTTTAACATGGACTTCCCTCTGGAAGATTAATGAAAAATGTTAGATATTTATCTCCTTAAGATATTCTGCGTTTTCTCTAACTTTTTCTATTGCAGATACTATATCATCCATATCTTCTCTAGAGCCGAGAAGAACATACTGCGGAAGCCATAGGCCTTCATAATAACAGGCTTTTTCAGTAACAGGATTCTTCACGCTGGAATAATCTATCCGCCTACCGTAATATGGGCATGAGAGAGGGCATTTTCTGAAGTGTTCTAGACAGTTTTCCTTATAGAGCGGTTTGGAGTAGCCTACGCTTATGGGTATGCCCTCCGCCTGTAGAGCCTTCGCAATCACAAATTTTGAGAGATTATTGAAAGCTTCCGGATTGATTCTAAATATGTAGAGGTGATAAGCATGTCTTGTTACGCGATCATCTTCTTTAAGGGGTTTCACACCATCTATTTTAGAAAGCTTATTATTCAAATAGCGGGCGTTTTCTATACGTCTTTTAGTTTGCTCCTCAAATCTCTCCATCTGAACTAAGAGTATAGCCGCTTGAAACTCCGTCATACGATAATTTACTCCCGGAAAATAGAACTCATATCTCGGTTTATCCGGTAATCTGCCACAGTTATGGAGTGACCAAGCTTTAACGTAAAGATTCTCATCGTTGGTTACTATTATGCCTCCTTCGCCACTTGTAATGTTTTTGCTTGATTGAAAGCTAAATGCTCCCATATCGCCTATCGCTCCAACCCTTCTTCCCCTCCATTCAGCTCCCCATGCTTGGCATGCATCTTCAATTACATGCAAATTATTTTTCTTTGCTATTGATAGAAGAGCATCCATATCAGCTGGTCTACCACCGATGTGAACCGGAAGTATGGCTTTAGTTTTGTCTGATATTAAAGATTTAACGCTTTCCGGATCTATTGTATAAGTTTCCGGATCTATATCAGCAAATATGGGAATGGCGTTAACGTAGAGAACAGCCATAGCCGTAGCTATAAATGTGTATGATGGAACTATAACTTCGTCTCCGCATCCTATTCCAAGGGTTCTCAGTGAGATTTCAAGAGCGGCGGTGCCATTTATAACGGCGACCCCGTACCTGGCATGCTGATAGGCTGCAAATTTTTCCTCAAACTCTTTTTTTCGTTTTCCTCCCATCCCCCAAAAACCGCTTTCCAGCACTTCTCTTAGAGCTCTCATCTCTCTCTCATCAAACACAGGCCATCTTGGAAATGGTTTTCTTCTAACTGGTTCTCCTCCTTTAAGGGCAAGCTTAGACAACTAAAACTCCACCTTAAGACTTCAATAAGAGGATTCTGCAACTTCAAATTTAAATTTAATTCATGTTTCTTCAAATTGAAGGATTACGGTTTATTGGCAAAAGAATTAAATTGTAATAAAGCGTTGCGATTAATTGGTGATCAATATGGTTAGGGAGATTGTTGAAGCCTTGAAAAAATATGAGATTGTTGATTTATCCGCTGAGGTTCAGCCTAACATTCTAAAAGTCAATGGCGAATATGTACGTGGAAATCAGATTAGAAGGTTCAATTTACGTCAGTTCATAAATGCCGAGGATAAAACATTTATGCATTTTATTGAGGCTGAATCCCACGTTGGCACCCATGTTGAAGGCCCCTCGCATCTTCGGGATGGACTTAAGTCATGCGCTGAAATTCCTCTTGAAAAGTTTATGGGAGAAGCGGTGGTTCTAAAATTTGAGGTGGACATGCCTATAAAACCCGAGCACCTCGAGAAGGTCAGGGAGGGCGATATAGTGCTTATGTGGAGTCCAGGCGGAGCATACATAACCTCTGAGGCAGCCAGCTTTCTCGTTGGAAAGCGCATAAAGATGCTAGGTGTTCAAAATGTTCAACCGGAGGAACCTAATTCACAGAAGCTTTCAACCCACATAAATCTTTTAGAGAATGATATACCCATCATTGAAGGCTTGGTTAACTTAGATAAAATCAATAGCGAAAGAGTTTTCTTTATGGGTTTGCCATTAAATGTTAAGCATCTAGACTCCTCCTGGATAAGAGCAATAGCTTTTGAACCAAAAACATAACTATAATACCTTAAGTTATTTTAGTTTAAGAGCTGAATAAAATTTTAAATCCTAGTTATCTAAAATAGGAATCTTCGGGGATTCGCTTTGCTCGTAACATGTGCTGGTATACTGGTTGCGGATATTATAGCGGCTGATTTACCGAAGATCTCAAATCCCGGCGAACTTACTTTTGCTCCAAATGGAATAGAGATCCACTTAGGTGGGCATTCTGGAAATGTCTCAATAGATTTGAGGAAGCTTGGCTTAAAGGAGGGATACGTTAGTTCAATAAGCGCCGTTGGAAAGGATGTTTTCGGATTATTCCTTGAGGAGGAACTAAAAAAGCATGGGGTGAGAACCTATCTCCAGAAGGTTTCTAATGTTGGGACATCCAAGAATCTAGTGCTTGTAGTTAAGGGTGAAGACCGCCGTTTTCATGTTGATAATGGGGCGAATTGGTTTCTAAGTCCAGAATATGTCTTATCAATAGCGGAGAAGGAGAAGCCGAAAATATTTTATGTGGGGGGAGTCGGTTTCACCGGGATACTCGATGAACGGCTACCGGAGGTTCTCCAGAAAGTTAAAGACTTCGGCTCCCTAACTTTCGTTGATCCAGTTAAGCCTTACATGCACGACTGGAACTTCCTGCTTCCAGCAATGAAATGGATGGATGTTTTCCACTGCAATAAAGACGAGGCAAAGCAAATAACTGGAAAGGAGGATCCGCAAGAGGCAAGTAAAGTTCTCGTAGACAATGGTGTTAATTTAGTTATTATAAGTCTCGGCGATAAAGGGTTAATCGCCAAGACAAAAGACGAAACATTTAAGATGCCGGCGTTTAAGGTTTCAGTTGTGGATCCAACTGGGGCGGGGGATGCGTTTTGCGCTGGAGTCATTTTTAGGCTTCTTCAAAAAGCAGGCTATAAACAATGCAATATAACAAGTCTCTCAAGCGAAGATCTCATTGAAGTGCTTTTGACTGGTGAAGCTGCTGGAGCGGCATGTGTAACCATGGTTGGAACAACAACCGCTGTAACCAGAGAGAACGTTGAGAAAATCCTTAAGGAGCAGGGTGAAGAGCTGAGACGAAAGATTGAAGTATTTCCAGCCTAAAATCTTGTAAGTAGTTATCATGAAAAGAGGGGGTTCTTTAGTTAAAGCCTATTGTATCAAGGTCCCTAAGCGTTTGGGTGAGAAAACAATAAAGATTGCTAACAGACTTAATCTTTTAAATAAAAATCTAAAAGTGTTGAGAAGGGGAGACTGGCTCCTCATACCGATTACAGGAAAACCCGTGAAAGAAAAGCTAGATCAGCTTATAGAAGAAATAAATCAATTTGAAATATTGATTCAAGAGTTTCCCGAGCGGGAGGGGGTTGCCAGAAGCCTATTTGATGTTCTAGAAGATAGGCTGCCGCCTCATCTTTTAGCAGCTCTCCCTCATTCGATAGATTTTATTGGAGATGTAGCCATCCTAGAGATCCCGCCTGAACTTGAGGACTATAAGCAACTTATCGGTGAAACTATGCTACAGGTCTTTAAGCGTGTTAGATCGGTGCTTGCCAAATCTGGGGCGATCAGCGGAGTTTATCGCTTAAGGGATTATGAGCTAATAGCTGGTTCAGATAACACTGAAACAATTCATAAGGAATATGGTTGCAGATATTACCTAGATCCCAGAAAAGTCTATTTCTCGCCTAGATTGTCCTATGAGCACTTCAGGGTTGCATCCCAAGTTGAAGAGGGAGAAACAGTTTTAGACATGTTCGCCGGCATAGGTCCATTCTCGATTTTAATAGCTAAAATCCACGATAACGTGACTGTCTATGCAATTGACATAAACCCTAATGCAATAGAATATTTAAAGAGAAATATCCGCGTAAACAATGTTGAGGGTAAGGTTATTCCAATCCTTGGCGATGCAAGGGAGATTGTGGAGAGTAGGTTGCGGAGGATAGCCGACCGGGTTATAATGAATCTTCCAGAGAAAGCCATAGAATACGTTAATGCAGCATGTCTGGCCCTTAACCTTTCAGGAGGTATAATCCATTATTACGAGTTTGCGAGAGGGGTAAACGCTATAGGGAAGGCGAGAAAGCGGGTGGTTGAAGCCGTGAAGAAGGCTGGCCGAAATGTGTTAGCCGTACTCTCTGAGAGAATAGTGAAGGAGGTTGCCCCTCTCAAGTGGCAGATAGCTATAGACTTAAAAGTTCAATGAAGGATGAAGTGGAGAGAAAAAATTAGGCTGCTTTTTATTCCATTCTTATCCTATTAATGGCAGAATATCTTCCATTATGTAATTTACAAATTCTTCCATTGAGCTTTTACTGAAGAGCGTCACCACACAGTTTCTTGTAACTCCTACAACCATGCCTCTCTTCTGCACTTCGAAGACAACATACCAGATTTTCCCATGCTTGAGATATTCCTGATAAAGTCCAGTGTCCGCTAGATCTACTCCAGCCAAGCATAGTTTTTCAACCCCCGGTATATCAACGTTGTCAAACCATATTAGCTTGGTTGCCTGAGGATTTGATTCATGTAGGGCTTTAAGTCTTTCATGAGGGATTTCAACTTCAAGTATGACATTTGGCTTTATGAAGAGAATTCTGCTCAGCTTGTCCGCAACATAATTTGTTAATAGCTTCTTTATGCCACGTGCCGTTGACGGCGCCAAAACAATTAGAAAGAATCGTTCATTGAATCTTTTTATCCAGAAAGGCGACTCTTCAGTGACTGGGGTTTCCACGATTTTGCGCCTATAAGTCCGGCTGCGAATGAAGTCTCTGCTGAATACTCCGGAGATTGAGTCCCTCTCCATCTTTAAGTCTAGAATTTCCGAGATAAGGTTTATTGTTTCGCCGTTAACCATCGTGTAGGGTTCTTCCTCTCGGAAATGTTTGAGCTTTTGAGATGCGAAAAACAGGTTCACATCCTCTTTAATCTCAAATATTTTTGCTGGTAGAACCAAAATTTCACACCTAGAAAATGTTAAGATAATCCTTTAAATATAATTTTTATCATTTCGTCTCTCTGGAATAAAGCATTTCAACCCAATAAATGTCAATTTAATCCTATGGTTCTTCTAAGGTGAAAAATTAGATTTCATAGTAAAAATGGAGGGTGAATTAAGGTGTATGATGTTGTCGTTAAGAACGGTTTGGTGATAGATCCATCCCAAGGGATTAATGAGGTAATGGATGTAGCTATAGCTGAAGGAGTAATAGTTGATTTACGCAGAGGTATAAATGCCGCTAATTCAAGATACGTTATGGACGCTTCCGGATTGATTGTTACCCCAGGGTTAATCGATTTACATGTGCATTGCTGCTATGGAATTGCTCACCTAGCGATTAATCCGGATCTAGCGTGTTTGGCTAAGGGGAGCACAACAGTTTTAGACGCTGGCTCAACGGGTGAGTTAAATTTCATCGGTTTTAGGAGATATGTTATAGGGAATTTTAAGACTCGAATCTTCGCTCTAATAAACATTGAATCCCAAGGGATGATAGAGTATTCGCGGTCTAACCAGAAATGGACCAGCCTGATTACGGGCCAAGATGAAATGTTCATAAACATTGAGGGAACTCTAGATGTCATTAAGCGTAACCGTGACGTTGTTTTAGGTATAAAGTGGGCTCATCATGGAATTGAGGGTGTAAGGCTAGCTAGAAAAGCTGCGGATAAGATTGGATGCCTATTAATGGCTGAAAACCATCTTCAGCCTGAAACCCTAAAGTACATGCGGAGAGGAGACGTGATAACACATCTCTATCATGGATTAAAGATGGAGAAAAATGATGGATTACTGGATAGGGATGGAAATGTTCAGCCGGAATTCTTTGAGGCTAAAAAACGCGGTGTGGTTCTAGATGTGGGCCACGGCGTGGCGAGCTTTAGTTGGCTAGTTGCTGAAAAAGGCATAGAACAGGGGATAAAACCTGATACCATAAGCACTGATTTACATAAGAGAAGCTATAATGGTCCAGTTTATGATTTGCCTACAACCATGTCGAAGTTCCTTCATTTGGGGCTTCCGCTTGAAGAAGTTATAAGGGCCACTACGGTTAAGCCGGCTGAAGTCTTAGGTAAAGAGGGGGTCATCGGCACATTAAAGCCGGGTGCACGTGGAGACGTTACGATTTTAAAAATGGAGGAGGGACAATTCCTGCTTGAGGATTCCTCGGGAAAACGGAAACTCTGCAGACGAATACTAAGAACTATGAAAGTGATTAAGGACGGAGAAGTAGTCTTTTAGCTGAAAACATAAAATCATGTACCGTTCTCTAAACTTGAAAATTAGTGATTTAGCTCAGAGTCAACGTATAGTTTTCGGTTTTTCACTGGGCGACCACTCCGTTATCGTATATTTTAGGATTTTCCGGTCTCTGCATAGTTCCTCAATCTTGCTTAAGATTGGTTGAATAATGTTTTTAGCTTCATCGCTTCGCTCGCAATTTAAGACAAGCGAAATGTTGATGACATATTTACTCAGCACATCTACGCTCTTGTTCATTAGTTATCCCTCTTCTGTTTTTAGGAATAAAAAATAAAAATTGAGCTTAGATTTAAATTTAGCTCCAGATTTATGCCTTAAAAAATAAAATCGGCTGTTTTCAACTAAATCTCGCCGTTTTCAGCTTAAGCGTTAAAGAATAAAAACTTGTTTCTGGTTTAGGTTCTTAATCCGCCTGCGGCTGGCGGCATAAAGATTACTACATCATTATCTTTTAGTGAAGTTTCGTCTCTATTAAGGAGATTTATGTTACGGCCATTTAAGAGTATCACTAGACTAAAGTCGGTTATTCCTCTTCTCCTAGATAAAGATTCGATCTTCTCTTTAAACCCTTTTTTTCTCTCAGATATTTTTTGAATTAGGTCGCTGATTTTCGCCCCTTCCTCCAATTCGACGATTAATTCGTTGCCTAAGATCGGGATGAGGTTGCCGAAGGCTCTAACTTTTATCTTCAATTTAAATCACTCTTAAAAAAATGGAGATGGTTGATTTATTTTCTTAGTTTTTCCAGAGCCTTATCAACGTCTTCAAGCCCGAGCTCTTTAAGAACCTCCGATTTAGGTATTCCCCTTTCATCCCAACCAATAGTCTCATAAAATTGTTTTTTCAGTTCTTCAAAAGCCTTTTTATCAGTGGTTTTACCCTTGTAGGGTCCTGAGGGAAGCGGCTCATAAAATCTAGGTGGATTATCATCATGCATCTCCGGTTTCCAGAATAGGTCTGGTCCACCCAGTAGAAGAGCAGCTCTTTGGACATGAAGAATTCTACGTGCTAGGATTCTACCCCATTTATCCTTTGTTAGGTTCCATCCCGTAACAGCCCTATAGAAGTCCCACACGAGGTCATCAAGAGATATGGAGCATACAACGGCTGAATCTGAGAACACTATAATCGTGTCGTCATAGGCGTCGCGGACAGGAGATGTGTGATCCCCGCATTGAGGGGAGCAGGCGTATGAGATCGGATTGTAGTCTAGTCCGCTTCTTGTTCCGTGAGCCCCCACCTCAACCCCTTTAACATGAACAGCGTATTTTGTCACATTCACACCCTTCATTTCACCTATTTTCAAGGCAGCTCTATAAGTTCCCTCAGCAAGTATGTCACCGATTCCCTCGCGTTTAACAATCATTCTTGCGAGCTTCTCAAAAGCTTCCACGTCACCCCACTTAAGTTCAAAGCCTAAATCCTCCTTAGTTAGTATGCCTTTTTCATAGAGTTCAGCTGCAAAGGCAAGTGTGTTACCGCAATTTATTCCCGATAAGCCCAAGTAATCCATTAGAGCAGACAGATATATACACTTATCAGGGTCAAATATTCCAAGATTTGGTCCCAGATAAGCCTGCATCTCATAGTCTGGGCAATCGGTGATTGCGCCTTTATATGGTCCAGCTTTAATGACTGATATCTTCATGCAGCCGACTGGACAGTTAAAGTCGCTCCAGTATCTTTTAACCCAATATCTAAAGTCAAATTTTGGTCCTCCGAATCTTTTTTCATCATGCCATTCTTCCTGCCAATTTCTAACGGGTTCAGAGCTTGATCTAGCGCCCACCTCATATCCGCCGTAACCGGTTCCCCAGCGTCTAATTCTATCTCTTTTCAAAAGTCTTCTTTCTATCTCGCGTAAAAGAATCTTCACTGTTTCAGGGCTGACAACATCTGGAAGAGGCTTTCTTCCCTTAACAACTATCGCCTTAAGATTCTTTGAGCCCATAACTGCTCCATAGCCTCCATAACCAGCTGCATGGCTTATCTTCTGCATTACGGCAGCTGTTCTAACTTTATTCTCGCCTGCTGGTCCACAATATATTATTGCTGGCTCCCTAATTTTCCCTATTTTTCGATTCCTATTTTCAAGTAGCTCACGTACCTCTCTGATTAGAATTCTTATGGTTTCCGGCCCTTCTTTACCCCAGATTTGCTCTGCACTTCTGATTTCAGCGTTATCATCAGTTATGAGGATGTATACTGGTTTCTCAGCTTTACCTGTGACTATGACCCCGTCATAGCCGGCGCATTTAAGTTCAGACCCGAAGTTTCCGCCTACTGTTGATCCAATGATTCCGTTGCATTGAGGTGATTTTCCAGATATGCATGTTCGCTCGCCTGGATATATCCCGGTTAATGGACCTGTTAAAGCTAGGAAGATGTTTTCTGGACCTAGTGGATCAATAGTTTCCCATTTGCGTCCAAGTCTATCCCACAGTATTTTTGTGGCTAAACCTCTACCCCCAACATAGTTTTTGAGGATTTCATCGTTTAAAACGATGTCTTTTATGTTTTCGGAGGAAAGATCTATCTCAAGAAATTTTCCCGCGTAACCTCTCGGCATTTATATCCACTCCTCAGCTTTTTCACCATAAAGGTTTACTGCAACATCTTTTGTGAGCTCCTCCGGAGTCTGGGCAAAAAGCTTCCTATTAACGCTTCCCCCTCCAGTTTTACTCTCTTTGACAACCCATAGAGCATTAAAGTTTGCTTCCTGGCAAACTTTAACGCACTGCGGATCACCGCCGCATAAATCACATATCACGGCTTTTCCATCGCCGGGATGAAGGAATGGAATATCCCCTGGACATTCCTGTATGCACACTCCGCAGCCAGTGCACTTTTCTCTATCAACTAGAACAGCTCCGGTTTTATCGTCAACGGAGAGAGCCTTTGGTGGGCACACTGAAACACATGGATAATCGTGACATTGGGCGCAGAAATGGGGTATTTCAACTCCCGGCGCAAGTGTGAAAACCCTTATTCGAGAAGCTTCAGGCCATATCCA
Organism: uncultured Candidatus Bathyarchaeia archaeon; assembly: GCA_964431725.1. Classification (GTDB taxonomy): domain Archaea; phylum Thermoproteota; class Bathyarchaeia; order Bathyarchaeales; family DTEX01; genus DTEX01. The sequence goes on from CAYSKG010000021.1 coordinate 17,977, forward strand.
TCCCTCATGGAATAAAGAGCAGGCAACTTCGCATCGTCTGCAGCCAGTGCATTTCAGATAGTCTCTAGCGATCCAAATGATTGTTTCTTCCTGCGCCATATAAAATCACCAACTAGGGAGGAATTTAATTCTAAAGTGCTTTATTTAAGATTTTTGTTTGGGATTTCGATTTTTGAGGTTTTATCGGAAAATAAAAACCCATATCATTTAAACATTGTGTCTAGGAACATCATTACTATGAAACCGAGTATTAGCCCCAGGGTCGCCTCTCTCGCAAATTCTTTTCTGTGGCTTTCAGGAATCATTTCATCACTAACTATGAAGAGCATTGCTCCTGCGGCGAAGGCTAAGACCCAAGGAAGAAAACTGCTTGAAAGGGAAACTAAGCTTACGCCGAGTAAACCTCCGATTGGTTCTACAAGTCCTGTGAGAGATGCGTACCATAGAGCCTTCACTCTACTATACTTTTCCCGGAGTAATGGTAGGGCTGCAGCTAATCCTTCAGGCATATTCTGAAGGCCTATCGCTATGGCTACAATCATTCCTGCAGCTATGTCTCCGGTTCCGAAACTCACGCCTACAGCCATGCCTTCAGGAAAATTATGAATAGTCATAGCCATCATAAAAAGCCATACTCTGGAAATCTTAGAGGGACCCCCTTCCAACCCGGAAATTAAATGTAGATGAGGAATAAAACGATCGATTAGATGAATGGTGATCGCGCCTAATGAAAGACCTAAAACCGCCACTATGATTCCACCCATCTCTAATGCGGGAATTATCAGGCTGAATGAGGTGGCTGCAAGCATCACTCCAGCTGAGAATCCAAGCATAACGTCAAGAAGCCTATCTGACACTTTTCTAACAAAAAGAATTGGTAGAGCTCCAGCTCCGGTGGCAAGCCCAGCGATAAGGCTTGCAAGCGAACCTAAAATTACAAAATCCATAATCTTCCATTTTCTCCTTCCATCATATTTCTAGTTTCCCAAAAATTCCTCAGGGATTCGTTAAAAGTATAGTTTAAGCATTAGGATTATAAAAAGATAATAAATAAAATTTTCGTAAAGCCTTAATATTTTTATTTCATGAAAACCGAATTCCTCAGTAGAAGTAACAATCCCCCCTTAGAAATGAAAAGAAAAGCTACTTAATGCTCCGATTGGCAAGAAATATTAGGAGTGTTACGATGTTAGA
>CAYSKG010000022.1:0-18851 GCA_964431725.1 uncultured Candidatus Bathyarchaeia archaeon
CAGAGCAATAATACTTCGAAAACCACTATATGAGGGGCTGATACGCGGCGTCAGAGAACGTTTTGGTTCTGGAGGGGAGGCCTTCCTCTATCATATAGGCTATGAAATAGGCAGAAAGGCGGGCGCAGCACACCGAGAAATCGCCCTCAAACTCGGAATAGCTGATCTCGAAAGAATCTTCAAACATATAGGCGGCGGCATCTTCCAGTGCGTAGGCTTCGGAATCCCACAAATAATCAAATTCCAGTCACGCCCACTCCAAATAACCATAAGAGTATACAGCCTGTTCGAGTGCGAGCTAGGACGCGGAACCGGAAAACCCTACAGCTACCTCGTCCGCGGAATACTGGCCGGCGTCACAACCGAACTCTTCAACACCCCAACAACCGTAACCGAAACCAAATGCATAGCAAAAGGAGACCCATACTGCGAATTCACGATTAAACCAGCATAACATTCTTTCCTCCTCTTTTCCTTTTTCTTTTTTGAGCTTAAAATAAAAAGTTCCTTCGGAGTTCGCTAGCCGGATAATTAACAAATTACACTTCACACGCCAGAAAGCCTCCCACTAAAGTGGGAGAGTGTTAAGCACAGCACTTCTCAGAGGTTTGATGTTCGGCGGATGTTCTCTAAGCCATTCTGCGATGTATTCGATGTCGTAGCGGCCAGCTGCTTCTTCGACCCTACTTGTGACGGCGTATCCATTCTATCCAAGAAAGGTGACCGCGCAGATATAGCTGGTTCTCTTGTTTAGTGGCTTCAAATACGTGGCTACTATGAGCTCTCTCATTAACACACGGTTGCTTTTTCAAATAAGTCTGGATAAGGCTCTCTTCTATATAACCGCTTTTTGGGAAGCTCTAACGCTATCTTCAACATGCTAGGATTTAAAATGTGGGGTGAAAATTTTGGTGTTACACCAGAAATCAGCGAAAAATAAAAACATAAATTTAATCGTATTCAGAATATCAAAGGAAATTGTTGTAACACTAAAAAATTAGGCATAAACCCGAAAGAAGCATGCAAACAGTTCCTCTATCAGATTGCAGCGCAAAACAACTTTTTCGCAGCAAACTTCCCGGAAAAGCCCGTTTTTAAGCCCTGTTTCAGAAACGAAGCAAAATTTTTGGAGCCGGGGACGGGATTCGAACCCATGTACGCGGGTCTGCAGCCCGCTGCCTATCCACTCGGCCACCCCGGCAACAAGTTACCTAAGCAACCCGGTCAAAATATTTTTCCTTAAATTTCTCTAATAAACTTTCTTTTTCTAGGGTAATCCTAGAATTGAAGGTTCAAAAATACTTTTAATAAAATCTATTAGATAGTTTATTTGGTTTGTTGCTATCCCGGCTACTAGCAGTGTTAGACCTAGTAAGAGTATTAGTAGACCTATTATTCTTTTTTCATCAGGTTTCATTCTTCTCTTTCTCCATGCACTAACTAGATTACATTTTTATTATTTGCGCGTGGAGGACTCCGCTTATCTCAAATATGGCTTCTGGATGAACATACCCCTTCTCAATAGCCTTTTTAACTATGTTTCGTCCACACAGATTTACAATCGTTGACTGTTCGATTAACGCTAATGCTTCATCTATGGTTGTTTTGTATCCATTATAAAATTCCTCTTTGATTTCGAAGACTACCCCATCCTTCTTAAAGGTTTTCCCGAGTATATCGGTGTCGCAGATGGCTAGGAGAGTATGCCGACCCCACCTTGTAACTTTAACATATACCTCCAACGCTTTTTCCTTCTCTAAGTTTAATTGTATATGCTTATATGCGTCTCACCGGAGACTTCGCTCCGCAGGCTTCACACAAGAGAAAGCTTAACCTTTTCTCTTTAATAATTTTTGTATCAGGCCTCTTACATACTGGACATATAACAAATTCCTCCATGTAGCGCCTAATCAGCCTATTCAATATTTCGCATTCAAACTTTCCTTGAAAAACAGCTCTAGGGCCATCTAAAGCTCCTGAAGTAGCCATCTCTCTTGCCAGAAACCTCAAAAGATGAATTGGATCCCTATTCAAAACATTACATATCTCTCTAAAATTAGTTAGAAAGGTTCTCGAGCCAAAAACTATGCAGGAGGCTTTTGGCACCTCAAGTCTCTCACGTTTAAAGACCTCAGGTGGAAGTTCTTTATACGCTTCTTCCAGCATTTCCTTATAGTTAAGTTCAGCCATACATTAGCTCTCCTAACTAAAATAAGAAGAATTGAAACCTAAAAACTTACCTGAGAATTCTTTCATGTGATGAAAAATTTATAGGGCTTTCTCATTTAAATAGGCATAATAAACGGCGCTGTGAGAGATCATGAAGAAGTTCGAGAACTTTAGCGAATGGTTCGACGAGATTCTATTTAATACTGAAATATTAGATAATAGATATCCTGTTAAGGGTTTCGCTGTATACAGAACTTGGGGAGCAAAAATAGTTAAAAACATACTGAACATTCTTGAACAAAAGCTTGAAGAAACTGGGCATGAACCCAACTTCTTCCCAGTAGTGATACCTGAAGATGCGTTCGCAAAGGAATCTGAGCATATTAGGGGCTTTAGCTCTGAAGTATTTTGGGTCACGCATGCTGGCGAAAGAAAGCTGGATAAAAGACTTATTTTAAGGCCAACCTCCGAAACAGCCATGTATCCCATGTTCGCATTATGGATCAGATCACATGCTGATCTGCCACTTAAAATCTATCAGAGTGTTGCAGTCTATAGATATGAAACTAAAGCTACTAGGCCTCTCTTCCGGATGCGTGAATTTCTATGGAATGAGGCGCATACCGCCCACAAGAATTGGGAGGAGGCTGAAAGACAGGTTAAAGAAGCCATAGAAATCTACAATTACGTCTTCAAGCGTTTAGGTCTCAGCTATCTGATCCTCAAACGCCCAGACTTCGATAAGTTTCCTGGAGCAGTTTACTCAATAGCGTTTGACGCATGGAATCCTGATGGAAGAGTAAATCAGATAGGCACAGTGCATAATCTAGGGGAAAACTTTGCTAAGGTTTTTGAAATAACCTATGAAAATGTAGATGGTACACATAAGAATGTTGTTCAAACATGCTATGGCTTTGGAGTCAGCCGTGTTGTAGCCGCCATAATATCTCAGCATAGTGATGACCGCGGATTAATCTTGCCGCCTGACATAGCCCCAATACAAGTAATCGTCATTCCAATCATTTATAAAGAAACTGCACAAGAGGTAATGGCATATGCCAAGAAAGTTTATGAGAAAATTAAAAGTGGAGGTATAAAGGCGTATTTAGATGATTCAGAAGGTATGACTCCAGGAGAAAAATTCTATTATTGGGAAAGATTCGGTGTGCCTGTTAGAGTTGAAGTTGGTCCTAGAGATCAAAAAGAACAAAAAGTAACCATTCTTGATAGAGTCAACCTAAAAAGGAAAGTTGTTGATTTTGATGATATGATTCCAGCCATAAAGGAGACTTTTGCTGAAGTATTGAGATGTCTTAAGGAAAAAAGCTGCCTAACTCTCAGAGAACTCATTGTTAATACCGCTGACAAATCTTTGCTAAACAAGATAATTAAAAGCAAAAAGATAGCTAGAGTCTGCTGGTGTGGGAACATAGAGTGCGCCGAAAAAATTAGGGAAATATCTGGCGGTGAAATAAGGGGATACAGAATTGATGTTGAAGAGAAACCTGAAGAACCATGTGTAATATGCGGGAAACCAGCCGAAAGAGTTGTTTATGTTGCGAGAGCCTACTAACCCAAACCCCACAGAATTTTATATTTCATAAAGAAGAATCTCCCATGATAAGCGGGATGAGAAAATCTTGAATATAATAGTCCTGATAAAACAGGTTCCAGAAATCGAGAAAGTCCGCTTTGACTACGAAAAGGGACGCTTAGATAGAAGTTCAGCCAGCGCCGTTACAAATCCCTTTGATTTAAATGCTCTGGAAGCAGCAGTTCAAATAAAAGAGAATTTCGGCGGATCAGTTACCGCAGTAAGCATGGGTCCAATGCAGGCTGAGAAATCGCTTAGAGACGCGCTTGCAAGAGGCGCTGACAAAGCCATATTATTGTCTGATGAAAAGTTTGCTGGAGCCGACACTTTAGCAACAGCCTACACGCTTGCCGCAGCTATAAGAAAGATCGGTGTTTTCGATTTAGTAATATGCGGTGAAAAAACAGTTGACGGAGACACTGCGCAGGTTGGTCCAGAGGTCGCTGAATTTCTAGGTATTCCCCATGTATCATATGTTGAGGAAATCCAGCAGGTTTCTGATAATAGCATTGTTGTTAAGGCGAAAACGGAGTGCTCCTACCATATTGTTAGACTAAATTTACCGGCGCTTATAACTGTGACAAAGGACATAAATAATCCTCGCCTACCAACTTTAAGGAGTAAACTAAAAGCTATGCGAGCGCCAATAACAATCTGGGATCACCGTGATTTAGCTGAGGTTGCAGATCCGCGATATTTTGGCTTCAGCGGTTCGCCAACGCGTGTAATTAAGGTTTATACGCCAACCACCAGAGAAAGAAAAGTTGAGGTTATCCATGGGTCTCCTGAGGAAATAGCCAAAAAAATTGTGCAAATACTTAAAGAGAATAAAATTTTGGGATGAAAGATGCCTAAAAAATGCGGTGTTTTAATATTTGCCGAACAGGAAAATGGGAAAGTACATAAAGTAACATATGAGTTGCTGGGTAAAGGCAGAGAACTTGCAGATAAGCTCAAAAAGAACCTCTCTGCTGTTCTTCTAGGCTATAAGCTTGAAGAGGAAGCCAAAGAGCTGATCTATCACGGTGCAGATAAAGTCTACCTTTTTGATCATCCATCCCTCAAAGAATTCGACGTTATAAGATACAAGCAGAACATAGTTAATTTAATTAAAAAAGTTCAGCCCCACATTTTCCTTATAGGTGCAACGCGGATCGGAAGAAGCCTAGCGCCTAGAATTGCAGCCGCCTTAAAAACCGGTTTAACAGCTGATTGTGTCGATCTAGGCTTAGACCAGGATGGGAACCTGGTGCAGATTAGACCAGCCTTCAGCGGAAACATTATGGCGCAAATAAAAACTAGAACTAAACCTCAGATGGCTACGGTTCGATATAAAATAATGAGTCCTATTCCAAGAAATCCCGATAGGAAAGGCGATATAATAAGAATGAGAGTTGAGGATCCGGGAGAAACAGGAATAAAAATTTTGAAGAAACTTGATGTTGATGAAGTGAATATCTCAGAGGCTGAAGTAATAGTTTCAGCTGGTAGAGGACTCAAAAGCCCAGACGACTTTAAACTCATAAAGGAGGTTGCAGATCTCTTAGGGGGCGTTGTAGGCTCAAGTAGGCCCCTCGTTGACGCAGGATGGATAGGCAAAGAACATCAAGTCGGGTTCAGCGGAAACATCGTTAAGCCGAAAGTTTACATTGCCCTTGGTATATCTGGTTCACCACAGCATTTATTCGGAATGAGAGACTCGGACATAATAATAGCTGTAAATAAGGATCCATCCGCTCCAATCATAAATGTTTCAGACTATTATATAGTAGGAGATTTATATGAAATTTTACCTCGATTAATTTGTGAGCTCAAAAAGGTTCGAGGCAAGAAGATATGACTCCTTCTCCTACGAATCTAAATTTAGACGACATCGCAGACAAACTTAAAAGTGTAGTTGGCGATAGGTGGGTCATAACGCAACGCGAGCTTATGGAAAGCTACCTAAAAGATGAAACGCCGGATCCTCTCAGACCTCAACCTGCCGAAAATTTAGTTCTAGTTAAACCCTCCTCAACCATGGAAGTATCCTCAATTCTTAAGCTCGCAAACACTCATAAAATACCTGTTTTCCCAGTTGGTGGAAGAACAGGGCTTGTAGGCGCTGCAGTTCCAACAGAGCCCGGTATAATCCTTTCACTTGAACGTATGAACAAAATCGAAATCGATAAAGAAAACCTCATGGCGGTTGCAGAGGCTGGAGCTACATTAGGCGATCTAATTAAATTGGCTGAGAACTCTGACCTCTTCTTTCCGCCGCATCCGGGAGATGAAGGCGCCCAAATCGGCGGATTGATAGCCACAAACGCTGGTGGAGCTAGAGCCATAAAATATGGTGTTATGAGAAACTATATTAAAGGTTTGGAGGTTGTCCTCCCAACTGGTGAAGTACTATCTTTTGGTGGAAAGATCCTCAAAAATAATACTGGCTACGATCTGATGCAGCTAATTATCGGAAGCGAAGGAACCCTCTGCGTCATAACAAAAGCCGTGATCAGATTGTTCCCAAGAAGCAAATCTATAATCACATTAATAGTTCCATTCAACAACCGCTCAGACGCATTGAAGTCGGTTCCAGAAATATTAAAATCAGCCTCAATGCCTCTAGCAATAGAATACGTCCAAATAAAAGAAATAATGAAAGCAGCTGAGCATCTAAGCGAAAACTGGCCAGTTCAGAAGGGTGCAGCTCAACTAATAATTATTCTCGATGGAACGAGTCAAGAAGAACTTCTATCAATATGTGAAGAAATATCCCGCATATGCGAATCTAATAACGCTGCGGATATACTGCTTGCTGAATCACCTGAGGAACAGAATAAAATCTTAAGAATAAGAAGCAACATTTACACGGCTCTAAAGCCGAATATGATAGATATATTAGATGTAGTGGTTCCGCCGAAAAGCCTGGAAAAGCTAATGGATCAAGTTGACAAAATAGCTGCTAAATATGGTGTTTATCTACCAACCTATGGTCACGCTGGAGACGGAAACCTCCATGTTCACATAATGAAGGAAGATGTAAAGGACTTGGATAAAGCTGAAAAGATAAAAAATGAGATATATGAGGTTGCTGTATCCTTAGGCGGCGTAATAACCGGCGAACATGGAGTTGGAAAATTAAGAATAAAGAACCTATTTTCAGTCTTAAACAGCAAGCATATAGAGATTATGAAAAGTATAAAAAGAATTTTCGATCCCAACAACATACTCAACCCGCATAAGGTTCTGCCATAAACCTAATCAATCCCTTATGAAAGGGTTCCACTTCCTCTCTCTACCTATAGTTGTCCTCTCACCATGACCCGGATATACAACTGTTTCATCCGGCAGAGCAAGCAGTCTTCTCCTAATAGATGATATGAGTTTTTCATAGGATGCACTTGGTAAATCTGTTCTGCCAACCGAACCAGCAAACAACGTATCCCCTGTAAAAACAATTTTTTCACTACTGCAATAAAGCGATATGCTTCCAGGAGTATGCCCAGGGGTATGAATAACTCTAAATTCTAAAGACCCAACCTTTATTCTATCCCCATCTTTAAGCATTACATCTGGAGGCGGAGAAACAACAGCTGACCCCAGCATCCAAGACAAATTTTTAGTAGGATCCCTAAGCATTTCAGCATCTTCATAATGCACCAATATGCGAGCTTTCGTTTCTTTCTTAATCTTTCTATTGCCACTAATATGATCTACATGCCCATGGGTATTAATTACGTATTTAACCCGTAAATTGCGCTCTCTAATCTCCTTAAAGACATCTTCCCCTCCAGCCTCGTCGAACCCCGGATCTATAACCACTGCCTCCGCTTCCCTTTCGCATATTACTAGATAACAATTTGTAAGTAAGGAACCAACAGTTAATGATATAATCAGCATAAAACCGCCTTTTAATCCTTAGATACAAATTTTTAAGCTAATTGTTTGTCTTATAAAATATTGCTTTTAAGCGTTCCGAATTGGACAATTTTGAATAATAAATTACAAGGCTCTCTAATCAGGTTTATTTGAAGATGAAAGAGGAAAGTTTAAAAGTCTCCTTTCTCAAAAAGGATTAAGAATAAAAGCGGATGTGAGAGGAGAAATTTGATAGAGTTCTGTCCAAATTGTGGTACTAGATTAGTGTTGAAACGCAAGAAAAACTCGAAGGAATTATTCCTCTCATGCCCTAAATGCGGATATGAAAAGCAAGTTGAAACATTGATTCCGTCCCCAGCCAGAAGAATCGCTGAAATCGAACCTGAAGATCACATAATTGTCATCGGCAAGAAAGAGCAGAAACTCAAAACACTCCCAGTAATCAACATCGAATGCCCCAGATGCGGAAACAACCTTGCATACGTCTGGCAGGTGCAAACAAGAAGCGCTGATGAATCTTCAACACAATTCTTCAGATGCACCAAATGCGGCTACACCTTCAGAGAATACTCATAAGATCTACACCTTGCCATATGCTATAAACCATTAACAAGGTTGGAGACTATTTTTTTAAACTTAAAAAATAAAATTTCTACCTTTATCCATGAGATCTTTTTAGCTAAACCAGCCTAATTAATTCAATCTTCTCTTCCCTCAATATTCTTTTGGTATTTACGAGGAAAATGGTAAAGTTATAAAGAAGATTGGAAATAAATAAAGAAAGTACAAAATGCCGTATGAGCCGGAGGGCCATTATTGTTTAGAATGAGAATTTCAGATACAAAAACTTTCAGAAGCGTATTGAATGCTATATCTGCGATAGTGGATGAAGCGACCTTCATAGTAGGTCCGGATGGAATAAAGCTTAGGGCAATGGATCCATCACGTGTGGCAATGGTCGACTTCGAAATGCGTAAAACAAGCTTTGACGAATATGAAGTTACAGAGGAATCTAAAGTATGTGTAAATCTAAGCGAGCTTCTAAAGCTTCTCAAACGAGCCGGAAGAGATGACATTATCGAATTATCCTTAGATGAGGAGACTGGACGCTTTCTAGTTAAAATTATAGGTAGATACACGCGAACCTTCAATATACCTACTCTAGAGGCTAGCGAAGAAGAGGTTCCGGAACCTAAGCTAACATTTAATGCTAAGATAACCCTCACCACCGATGACTTCCATGACACGCTTAAAGACGTAGCCTTAGTGAGCGATAATGTCCGAATAGAGGTTGATGGAGAAACCCTCATAATGAACGCTAAAGGCGACATATCTGGAGCCAAAATAGAAATTAAGAAGGGAAGCGATGCAATAATATCAATAGAAGCTAAGGAGCCTTCAAAGGCGACTTTTAGCTTAAGCTATTTAACTGAGATAGTTAAGGCAGCTTCAGACACGTCAGATATTGTCACACTTGAGTTTTCAACCGACATGCCGATACGCCTAGATTTCAGGCAACGATATGATGGAAAACTAGTGTATCTGTTGGCGCCCAGAATCGAGGTTGAATAAACCTGAATAGTATATCACTTCTCTACCTAGCTGAAAGAGGGGGAACGATATACTAACATCAAGTGATCTAGCAAAATATCCGTTTATTCCCGAAGCCGCTGAGGAAGTTAAAAAACTAAATTTCAGAATAGAGAATCTCTTAGAAAATAATTATGCGCCTATACTTGAAAGAGCTGAGAAAAGGATAATCGAGGCCTTAACTAACAGTCCGCCAATAGTCAGCTATAACATGCGCAAATATAGTGAGGACGTAGAAATACTCTCATTCCCCGTCGCAGTAATTCTAGTAGCTTCTCTCGCCAACGAATACGTCAAAAGAAGATACGCATTAGCGGAAGCAAGAAGAGCATATGAACTCCTAAAAATTGAAAATGAAGACAAAATAGTTGAAATAGCCAGAAAGTTTGGTTGGAGAATAAGGTTTTCCAGCGAAAAGCTAGGATTAATGAAGTTTGACTTCGCTCTAAACTTTATAGATTATCTGCGAAATATAAAAGCGTTCCACGAAAAAGGTTGGAAGCTGGTAAATAGACCGGTTTTAAGAGGCGAAGTGCACTTATCCAAGCAGGAGACCGCCCGCTTACTTCAAGAGGAAATCCAACGTTACATTGAAGCCAAAATAGATCCAAAAGTTAGGTCAATACTTCCGGAAGAGATTCTCAAGCGAATAGAGAGGCTCAAACAAAAATATTCGGAAAGAATAAAGGAGGTCTCTTTTGAGGATTTCTCTTCTATCGGTGTTGTTAATGAAGCCTTCCCGCCGTGTATAAGACAGCTTTATGAAGCAGCCCGATCAGGGCGGCATCTTTCCCATGTTGGACGCTTTACGCTTACATCCTTTTTACTACATGTAGGTATGAAACCAGATACGATTGTCGATCTATTCCGTAAGTCTTCAGACTTTAATGAGAGACTGACCCGCTATCAAATTGAACATATAGCTGGAGAGAGGGGTTCCGGAACCAAATATACTCCGCCTAAATGCGATACATTACAAACTCATGGACTCTGTCCCGGAATGGACGCTCTATGTAAAAGAATTAAACATCCATTAACCTATTATCTAATAAGAACGAAAAATGCTAGAAGAAAGAAGACTGTTGAATCCGAAAATGAAGAGCGATAATCAACTATTTATCCGCGAAAAATTTTCTGAATTTTATAACAACAACATTGATAGAATTGAAATTCCAAAATCGATTGAGAAGAGAGAATTCGGTTTCACACTTTTTAAAGAAAAAATAATGGTTAGACATAAAGGGTTTACGAGAGCGGGGGATCTAAAGGAGTTTATAAAAAAGATAGTTCCCTCAAACGTTTATTATTCAGCAGCCTACTACAGCCTACCTGAAGCCAAAATGGAGGAGAAAGGTTGGCTTGGCTCAGACCTATTTTTTGATATAGATGCTGATCATATACCAACTGAATGTAATAAGGAACATGATGTCTGGGCATGTAGGAAATGCGGTTTAAAAGGTAAAGGATTAGCGCCAACTAAATGTCCAAACTGTGGCAATGAGAGTTTTGAGGAGAAAACTTGGCCATGTGAAGTATGCTTAGAGGCGGCAAGAATGGAAACTATCAAGCTCATAGATATGCTAACAGAGGATCTAGGTTTCTCAATTAAAGATATAAAATGTTCGTTTAGTGGGCATCGAGGCTACCACGTTAAAGTTGAAAATGAAGATATTATTAAGCTGGATTCAACCGCCAGAAAGGAGATTGTGGATTACGTAACCGGGATGGGAATAGACGCAATCTTCCATGGACTTGAAGAAATTGGCAGTGGTAGAACAAGAATGCTTATAGGTCCAACTCTAGACGATCCTGGCTGGCGTGGACGTGCAGCCAAAGGAACCTACGAGTTTCTTTTAACTGCATCCGCTAAAGACCTGAAAAAATTAGGTCTCAAAAGAAATGTCATTGAAGAAATAATTGCAAATAGAGACATGATACTTGAGAGTTGGGAGACAAGTGGTCCATGGAATATGATCAAAGGTTTAGGATTGGAGGGTTGGAGAAGAATAGTTAATCGCGGTATAGAGCTTCAATCAGCCAAAGTTGATACGGTTGTCACAGTGGATATTCACCGCCTAATACGGTTGCCGGGATCTCTCCATGGAAAGACGGGTTTACTCAAAATTTCCTTCCCAACAAACGAGATTGAAAGCTTTGATCCACTTAAGGAAGCAGTTGCCTTCAAAGAGGGGGAAGCTAAAATATATGTAGAGGAAGCCCCAAAATTTAGACTGGGGGAAGAAATTTTTGGCCCCTTCAAAAATCAAACAGTTAATCTCCCACTCTCGGCGGCGCTTTTCCTCCTATGCAAAAATGCCGGTAAGGTGGTAAATTAGAGTGTATGATGAGCTCTTTGAAGCTTGGAGAAAAGAAAAAGAATCACCGGATCTCCAGCATCTTCCCAAGAATTTTTACACGAGATTAGCGGATTACATGCGTAGAATCCGTGAAGAAAGACGTATGATGGACGAGGAAAGTATTAGGGGAAAGCTCCTCCGCAGAGAAGAAGAAAACGTGAGAAGAATGATCACAGATCTAATTCAAACGAGATACAAAAAAATCTCTCAGATAATAGCCAAAAGAGAGATTGCGCCCCTAACTACCCTAACAGAGGAGGAAGAAAACCTATATAATGGATTATCATCTCATGCAGAAGCCTATGACACTCTTCTGAAAGATATCCTGCAAGGTCAAAAGCCAAAAATCAAACGTCTAAAAACCAAAGGGTTCATGGTTGTCCGCATACTTAAAGAGATACCGCAAATCGTCGGCTCAGACATGAAAACCTACGGGCCATTCAAACCGGAGGATATAGCTACTCTTCCTGAAGAAAACGCTAAAGCCTTAATAAAGCAGGGAGCTGCCGCGGAAGTAGATATCCAATAGAGTTTAATTGTTCAAGATTTAATAGTTGCCTTTTTAAGTTTCTTGGCAGTTTCCCTTAATTTCATCAGCATTTTCTCCTTGTTATTAATGTTTCTCTCTATAACCTTAATGAATCTGCTTCCAACTATAACTCCGTCTACCCCAGTAGATATGATGCTCCTCACATGCTCGGGTTTTGAAATTCCAAAGCCTACAGCTAAACGTTTTCTCTCCATGGTTATGGATAAAGCTCTTTTTATAAATCTAAGGCTATCCTCTCTAAGTTTATCTCTAACGCCAGTAACGCCGAAAACAGATACTAAATATATAAATCCAGAAGAATACTCCATTATCTTTCTAAGCCGCTCATCTGATGTTGAGGGTGCAGCAAGAAAGATTGTGTCAACATCATATCTTTCAGCAATTATCTTATATTCGGATGCTTCTTCCACAGGTAAATCTGGCACTATCACACCGCTAACACTATTCCTCTTGGCAAAGCTAAAGAATTCTTCTATTCCCATCCTGTAAACTATATTGTAATAGGTTAATATTAGAACGGGAATACTATATTTCGCAGCTATCCTTCCAGCTAACTCTAAAACTTTACGTGGTTTCATACCTGATTTTAGTGCCCTAAATGTAGCCCTCTGAATTATAGGTCCATCGGCTATAGGATCCGAGAAAGGTATGCCGAGTTCAAGCATGTCGATTCCACCATAAATTAAGGCATCAGCTATCTCCAGCGTGTACTCCGCTGTCGGGTCGCCGCAGGTTATATATCCTATCAATGCTCCCTCATTCCGACTTTCTAGATCCCTAAATTTTTCCTCTATAGCCCTCATACTCTAACACCTAAATACCTAGCAACAACCTCAACATCTTTATCTCCTCTTCCAGACAATGTAACAACTATTATGTCATCTCTGCTTAGGTTTGGTGCTATCTTCATTGCGTAAGCTAATGCATGAGAAGGTTCTAGAGCTGGAATTATCCCCTCCGTCCTAGAAAGCTCGGTGAAAGCTTTTACGGCTTCTTCATCCCTCACCGCAACATATTCAGCGCGTTTAATCTCCTTCAGAAATGAATGTTCAGGACCAACTCCAGGATAATCTAAGCCAGCGGAAATGCTATGTGTTGTCTTTATCTGCCCCTCCTCATCCTGCAGTATGTAGGTTAGCATGCCATGGAAGACTCCTTCAAAGCCAGCGCATAGGGAAGCCGCATGCTTACCAGTCTCTAAACCGCTACCAGCCGCTTCAACTCCATACATCCTAACATTTGGGTCATCTAAAAATGGATGGAAGGTTCCTATAGCGTTGCTTCCTCCGCCTACGCAAGCAATTAAAATATCCGGGTTCCTCCCTTCCTTCTCGATTATTTGCTCCTTTATCTCCTTTCCTATCACGCTCTGAAAATCTCTAACAATCATCGGATACGGATGGGGGCCAACAACTGATCCAATCAAGTAATGTGTTGTTTGGACATTTGTAACCCAGTCTCTAAGCGCCTCATTAATCGCATCCTTAAGAGTTTTTGAACCCGATTCAACGGGATGAACTTTAGCGCCTAAGAGCTCCATCCTGAAAACATTCAATCTCTGACGTTGCATATCCTCAATTCCCATGTAGATTTCAGCCTTTAAACCCAAAGCTGCGCAAGCTATAGCAGTTGCAACCCCATGCTGTCCAGCGCCGGTTTCCGCTATAACTCTCTTTTTACCCATCCTTTTGGCGAGAAGAGCCTGACCGACAGTATTGTTTATTTTATGTGCGCCTCCATGAGCCAAATCTTCACGTTTCAAATAGATTTTCGCGCCGCCCAATTTTTTGGTTAAGTTCCCAGCATAATAGAGTGGCGTTGGTCTACCAGCGAATTCCGAAAGATAATATTTTAGTTGTCTTTGGAAGTTTTCATCAGATCTAGCCTCTTCATAGGCTTCCTCGAGCTGTAGAAGCGCTGACATAAGGGTTTCTGGAACAAATCTCCCGCCGAATCTTCCATATTTTCCATTCACCGGATTTTCACTCAGTTTAGGCATAGCTCAACTCTCCTAACCTCTTTAATAAACGAAATAATTTTGTCTCTATCTTTGATCCCTGGTTTACGTTCAACACCACTCGAAACATCAACAGCGAATGGTTTAACTAGAAGTATGGCTTCCCTAACATTTTCCGGCTTTAATCCGCCGGCGAGAATTAGAGGTTTAGGCCTTATCATTTCCCTTAATTTTCTACTCAAAATCCAATCATGTGTGATGCCGGTCCCACCATACTTGCCTGGAACATGCGAATCAGCTAGAATCGCATCAAAAAATTCAGCTTCTATTAAAGCTCTCTTCAAGTCTTCTCTTGAAACAATATTAATAGCCCTTATAATCGGTATATGACCTAAAATTTTATGCATCTGCTTTCCAGCTAATGATCCGCCATGAACTTGAATGGCGTCCGGCTTCAATTCATCATAAATCCTAAGAATCTGATCCACATCCCTAAAAACTGTGACAGCAACCCTCTTAATTAATATGGGAGTCTCTTTCATGAGTCTTTTAGCCTCATCTATGGAAAGATTCCTAGGTGACTGTGGCACATCGACGATGAAGCCTAGCGCATCGGCTCCAGCCTCAACGGCAACATGCAGATCCTCTAGCTTAGTTATACCGCAGATCTTAACTCTAACTCTCCTCATAAGACTCAACCAGCCGTGCAACAATATCCCTGATTTTGTCAGCGGTCATTATTGCTGTTCCAATTAGAAAGGCATCAGCTCCACAGCTCCTTAAAAATCGGATGTCATCCGGGGTTTTTATTCCGCTTTCGCTGATGACAAGCTTATCTCCAATCTCGCGTTTCGTAAATTTTTGGAGAATTCTTTTTGTTGTTTTAATGTCAACTTTAAGGGTTTTTAGGTCTCGATTGTTTATTCCAATTAAGTCAGCGTCCGTTAATATGGCCTCTTCAAACTCTTCAGCGTTATGGGTCTCTAGCAAAACCTCAAGCCCTCTACTATGAGAATAATCTATCATTTCATGTAAATCTGCATCGCAGTATCCGCGCTCAAATAAGCTTTTTATTAAAAGCACGGCATCTGCACCCAATTTGTAGGCTACATCAATCTGTTGCTTACTTACAATAATATCCTTCATCAATAGAGGAACGCTAACAGATTTACGTGCTTCAACTAAAGTTTCTAGAGAACCGGAAAAATATTCAGGTTCAGTTAAAATAGATATTCCAATGGCCCCGGCTTCAACCATCTCCCTTGATATCAATCTAGCGCTCTCTTTATTTCTTAAGACGCCGAGTGAAGGAGAAGAAAATTTAATCTCCGATATAATAGCGGTTTTCTTACATTCCAGTATAGCTCTTCTCAAGCTTCGTTTTCTCCCATTTTGCGTCTTAACATCAATATTATAATATCCATTTTCTAGATTCTTCCTAGCTGTTAAGGCTAATAAATCTAGAAAGTCACGCATACTTCTTCTCCAGCTCCTCTAATGCTGACAAGTCTCCTCCATAAGTCCTGATTAGCTCCTTAAGTTTCTTGTAGGCTGATCCGCTCTTAATGGATTCTAAGGCTAATTCAACACCATACTTAAAATCATCCGCTTTTCCGCCGACTATAAGAGCTGCCGAGGTGTTTACTAAAACCATGTTTAGCTTTGGGTCGCCTTCTTTCGGGTCGCAGTAAAGGATTCTGAAAAATGTTTCAGCCATGTTTTCCGGATTCCGCGCAACTATATCCTCTAACCTAGCTTTTTTCACTCCAAAATCCTCAGGAGTTAACTCGAATGTTTTAACTTCGCCATTCCTAAGCCATGCCACTATTGTCCTGCCAATTACAGATATTTCATCAAGCCCATTAACCCCGTGAACAACCATCGCTTCTTCACATTCAAGGTTTCTCAGCACACACGCTAAGGGCTTAACCCATCCCGCATCGAAGACTCCAAGTAGCTGCGCCTTAACCCCCGCTGGATTCGTGATTGGACCTAAAATATTAAACACTGTTCTTATGGCTATTTCTCTACGTGGGCCAATAGCATATTTCATCGCTGGATGAAATTTCGGAGCAAAGATGAAGCCTATACCCGTCTCCTCAATAGCTCTCTTAACGAGTTCCCCCTTAACATTAAGGTTTAATCCGAATCGCTCAAGTAGGTCTGCGCTTCCAAGCTTACTCGTTATAGAGCGGTTTCCATGCTTGGCAACTATCACCCCAGCTCCAGCCGCCGCAAACGCCGTTAATGTGCTCACATTAAATGTTTTTATCTTATCTCCCCCCGTTCCACATGTATCAATATGTCTCCCGCTGATATTTGGCTTAATTGCGCAGCAAAATTCCCTCATAACCGATGCGAAGGCAGATATCTCCTCAACAGTTTCTCCCTTTATTCTCAAGGCGGTTAATAAAGCAGCTATTTGGGCTGATGTGGCCCTACCAGTCATTATTTCCCTCATTGTTTCCCTCGCCTCTTGGAATGTTAGGTTTCGTCCATCAACAACCTTACTTATAGCCTCCCTAATCATGGAAGCCCAACTCCATCAAGAAAATTCTTTATAATCTTTTTTCCCTCAGATGTTAGGATGGATTCGGGATGAAACTGTAATCCCTCTATTGGATAGTGAATATGCCGCACACCCATAATCTCCCCATCATCAAGAGATCTCGCAGTGATCTTCAAGCATGAAGGAATAGATTTACTATCCCCCACAAGCGAATGATACCTCGTGGCCCGGAGGGGATTTTTAATTCCTTTAAAAACTCCAAGTCCATCATGGGCTATCATACTGGTCTTTCCATGCATAACCCTCCTAGCTGGAATTATTCTGCCGCCGAAAACAGATATTATCCCCTGATGGCCAAGACAAACCCCTAATGTTGGCACCTTTCTGCTTAGGGTTCTCAAAATATCAGAACATACACCAAAATATTTTCTTTCAACAGGGTTTCCTGGCCCCGGAGAAATAACTATTCTATCAGGATTAATCTCCATTGCTTTTTTAAGAGTGATTTCATCATTTCTGTAAATAATTGGCTCTCCACCTAACTCACCAATATACTGAACTAGATTATACACGAATGAATCATAATTGTCTATAACAAGGACTCTCATCCTAAATCAGCTGCCTCCTCAAGAGCCTTAATCAGGGCTTTAGCCTTAAACTCGGTTTCAAGCCACTCTCTTTCAGGCGTGGAATCAGCGACTATTCCGCTGCCAACCTGTATGTGGAATCTTCCATCCTTTGCAAATAGGGTTCTTATTGTAATTGCGAAATCCATATTTCCATTATAGGAGAAGTATCCGACTGCTCCCGCGTAGGGACCTCTGCGAACTTCCTCTAATTCATCAATTATTTCCATGGCCCTGACCTTCGGGGCTCCGGAAACTGTGCCAGCTGGAAAGACTGCTCTGAAAGCATCGAATGAATCGCAGTTATCCTTTAATTCGCCCATAACTTTCGAGACGATGTGTTGAACATGACTATACTTGTATACTCTCATGAACTCGGAAACTTTGACGGTGCTATACTTTGAAATTTTACCTAGATCATTTCTCGCTAAATCAAGAAGCATTATGTGCTCAGCTAGCTCTTTCGGGTCATTTAAAAGATCTCTTCTCAAAGCGCTGTCCTTCGCTGGGTCGCCAGTTATAGGTCTAGTGCCAGCTATAGGATAGGTTTCGACAAAACAGTCCTCAACTCTAACAAGGGTTTCTGGGCTTGAGCCGATTACGTATCGGTTTCTCATCTTAAGAAAGTACATGTATGGTGAAGGATTAATTCTCCTAAGAGCCAAATAGAATCCCTCAAAGCCTCCTTTAAAACTTGAAGAATACCTTTTTGATAAGACAACTTGGAAGATATCGCCTGAAAAAATGTAATCTTTTGCTTTCTCAATAATTCTATCGTATTTGCTTCTTTCAATATTCACTTTTGGAGTTGAAAATGAAAGGTTAGATATGCTGGTCGCCTTCTTGAGGCAATCAGCTAGCTCATCAAAGCGGTTTTCGCCTCTATAAAAGTAAATGACCTCATTATTTAAGTGATCAAAAATCAACCCGTCATCATATATGCCCATCTCAATATCTGGAAATCCCAGATCGTCAAGAGAATTATTCGGTAGCTTCTCCCAATAGCGCACCAGATCGTAAGAAATATACCCAACAGCTCCGCCAACAAACCTAAATCGACGGCTTTGGGAGTCTCTAGAATGTTTTCCTCCAATAAACTCCCTAATAACATTTAGAGGGTCACTAATTTTTTCTCGGGCACCCTCTATGTAGCCTACACCGTCTTTAATGCTTATAATTATTTTAGGATCAAAGCCGAGGAAAGAGTATCTCGCCCTCGTTTTATCCTCAATATTATCTATTGACTCAAGCAAGAAAGCATGCTCATATCTTTCACAAATTCTCAAAAAAACTTCAATCGGTGAACCTAAGGAAACTCTCTTAAACCTTAAGCGATGGGAGGACTCGCTCTCGAATCCGGGATGGACGCCAAACTAAATCACCCAAACCATGCGCCTCCACATATACATGTCAGTCACATTCTGTATAAAAACGATCTATTTAAATCTTTCTTGAACAAAAAAGTACATTAAACAGCATAAACTTCTGACCTAGAAGCTAAAAAGCCCTAAATTAAACAAAAATGAATTACCGGAAAAACAAGATTACCCAAAATTATCATTAACCACGCATAGACCCACAACTTCGTCCAGACGCTGAACCTTTTTCAACCCGGCACCTCGGGCGATTGGGAACCGC
>CAYSKG010000023.1:0-18299 GCA_964431725.1 uncultured Candidatus Bathyarchaeia archaeon
AGAGTATCTTTAGCCTTAATTCTCTATTTAAGTATTTGTAGCCTCCAATCCATTCTCCATCAGAATAGATTTCCGCCAGTTTTCTTGATAACCTAGGGTTTACTCTCCCTATGGTTGATAGAACCCCCCTAACTAACTTCAGCGTGGAAGCAGTGATTTGCTTTACACCTATCCTAGAAGCCTCAGAAACCACCCTCTCAAGATCCCTAACATCCGAATTAATCCCAGGTATTATAGGATCTATTCTAACAACGGTCGGTATGTTCTCGTCTGCAATTTTCTTTAGAGCTGAAAACCTAGCATGAGGGTTAGGTGCATTAGGCTCTATAACACCTGCAATCTCACTACGGCTCGTTGTTATAGTCATTGAGACAACGGTGGGCGTTTTCTTAAATATGTCAATATCCCTAACCACTAAATCCGACTTGGTAACAATCAATAAGGGAAATCCATGCTCAGCTAAAACCTCTAAACACCTCCGAGTTATCTTGTATTCTCTCTCAAGCGGCTGATATGGATCTGTTGAATCACTAAACATAACTGGAAGGCGAAGCCTTGTTTTCCTAACCATCTCTGAAATTTCTCTCTTAAGCTTTAAGCGTGGGGTAACTGGTCCTGTGAAGCTTGGAAATTTAATTGCATAACAATAAAGACAGTTATGGCCACATCTGCCAAGATACGGGTTTATATTGTATTTTGGGAGACAAGTGCAGAAAGCTGACCTAACAATATTGAAGACTGGTAAACCCATGCCGCTAAATCACTAAAAATTAATCATTAAATCCACACATAAAAGTATACGCTACTCTCTAAGGCATAGAAAACTACCAAGGTTTATCTTTAAGATGCAATAGATACGCTATAAGATTCACTAACACGTGTATTGGACCTGTTAAAGCAACCGTTAAAACAATTCTCAACGGAGGAAATAACTCAGGTTTCACAGCTAATGCAAATAGTAAGGCAAAAAGTACAAAATCTATTTGATCAATTACTGGAAGCGGAGCCCCCGGTTTTAAATTAAGCCTTCTCTTTACGAAGGAGCCGATCAAATCACCCAACAATGCGCCGAATGATAAAGCTAAACCCGCAAGGATGCTTCCCTTCGGCAATCCGACGGTTGGGGCGAATGCCTCTTGAACCCATCCGACAAATGTTCCTATCAAAAGACCTGAAGTAAACCCCCTATAGGTTTTATGTGAGCCAAATATTGGTTTTCCATCAAAAAAGCTTCTTCCGCAGTCAATCGGTTTTCCCCCTCCGAAGATCACTGGAGACGCATTTGCACAATAGGCTGGAAAAATGAAATATAATGCATTAAATACTTCGTCAAATAGAAGCAAATAGTCTCACCTTAAATGATATTTAATTTAAATTTAAATCTATCATAATCATGTATGCCATCCTCGCCCACAAACAGATACAGGCTTATTTTCCTCCTATTATCATCTTTCCTCTCAACTATTGCCCTAACCACCCCCCGTCTGCCAGTCCTCGATAAATTAATAATTGCCGTTGACCAGTATTTAAGAACTCTTGCAGCAACAGGCTCCACAAAAGAATCTGTCTCAGTTAAAACATTTCTCACCTGGCTTGTAATTAGAACCGGTATTTGAAATTTCTTTGCAATATGGGTGAGTGTAGCCATCTGACGGTTTAGCTCCCTATTCGCCTTGAAAGTATCTTCCCTTTCTCCTATCGCCGAGCGATATAAGGATGTTATGGTGTCGAAAACTATTAAGCCTAGGCTTTGACTAACATACTTTTCTAGCTCATCAACCAATTTGGATTGTTCCTCAAAGGTTGAGGGTGTGAAAATAATTATTAGTTGAGATGCTTCGTTAAAATCTTGAAATGCGATCTGCATGAGTCTCTGTGATGAAAATGTTCCATCTGCATCAATGAACAAAGTTTTGTAACCCATTCTCGCTGAGTTCACGGAGCACTGGATAGCTAAACTGGTTTTCCCAGTTTCAGCCTCACCGTAGATGAGTGTCAATTCTCCAGGTTGAAGCCCTCCCTCTAAGGCTCTGTCGAGCGAAAGACAGCTAGTAGGTATCCATCTCCTCAATTACTTTCCACACATTAAGAGATGGTTAAAATTTAAATTTAGTCTTTTCTCTCTTAGTAGTAATTAGATATAGTATTTGAGCGTAATGTTATGAGAAGGCGGGCAAAAATAGCTGTCGCAACAGTCTCGGGAAAAGCTTATTATAAACTCGTTAATGAACTCAAGGATAGGGATGTTCCCTTCCTGAGCCTAGTTCCGGGAGACCCCATTCCACAATCAATAAAGGTTGTATTAACAACCGAGAAAGAGAAGCCCGTGATAGATCATCAGCGGATCCTAATATATGATGCTGAAAAGGATCCATCAGACATAATAAGTGAGGCATTACGAATAGTCATGAATAAAGAAGTATACGAAGAATTAGTCATCGGGGTTGATCCGGGAAAAACCTTCGGGGTTGCAGTTCTTGCTGATGGTAAAACCCTGAGAAGGGAAGAGCTCTCAACTATGGAGAAAACAATAGATTTTATTTTAACAGAGCTGAAGAGAAACCCCTCTAAAACCCAGATAATCAGAATCGGTAAGGGCTTACCGAATCTAGCTGAAGAAATCGCAAGTAGATTGGAGCGCTCTATACCGGAAAGCGTTCTTATTGAAATGGTTGATGAGAAAGGAACGAGCTCTTTAAAAAATAGCGGATTTAAGAAAAAGCTAAGTGATGCTGATTCAGCCATAAAAATAGCTTCAAAAAAGGGTGAAATCCGATTAAGGGGGTCTCAAATTGAGACAGAATATTGAAAAGGGTAAAGCGCTCCTAGTTGATGGCCCAGCATGCATAACTCTACTTTCAGGCGCAATAAGGATATTTGGAGCCAAAATAAAAGTTGGAGACCGCATTATTGTTCGTAGGGGAAGACGTATACCTATCAAAGCAGCCGAGGATTCCCAACTAGAACTACTCTTAGGAAATTTATCATCATATACTCTGATTGACGAAGATCCAATACCGCCTACATGGAAAGAGACTACAAAAAAAATTCTCTCATTCAAAGAGAAAGTGGAAGTTGTTGTGTTAGGGGGCATAGATTCCGGTAAGTCCAGTTTCTGCATATACTTAGCCAACATGGCTTTAAATTATGGGTGGAACGTTGCCTTAGTAGATGGAGATCTAGGGCAGTCCGATATAGGCCCTCCCGGAACATTAGGTTTAAGCTTCATAAAAAAACCCATAATAGATCCCTTCAATCTTCAACCGGATCATCTAATTTTCATAGGGATTACAAGCCCATATAGTGTAATAGAGCCTACTATAAATGGTCTTGTGGAGCTGAGGGATAAGGCTGTAAACGCAGGTTCAAACTTCGTGATCATCAATACTGACGGTTGGATTGAGGGGTCTGACGCTATAAACTATAAGCGTCAGCTAGTAAGCAGCTTAAAACCGAATTTTATCGTGACAATACAGAGTGGTGGTGAGCTAACATCCCTCATAGATTCCATAATGGATATGAAAATAGAAATCCTGTCGATTGAAACTCCAAAAAACATAAAAAAGAGGGATAGGGAAACTAGGAGGATGATTAGAGAATCCTACTATAAAAGGTATTTAGGGGAGGCTAAAATCCGGTCTTTCCCGCTAAGCTGGATAAAGGTTGACGGAAACCTAAATATTAAAGGCAAGTTGGATCAGTCTCTCAAGAAAAAAATTGAGGAGATTATAGGCGACAAGATTCTTTACTGCGAAAACTCCCCAGATTACATTATGCTAGTATTGAAAGAGGGAACAATATTAAATGATGAAGAAAGTGAGAAGCTATCCGCTCAATTCGATAAGCCCATAAGAATCATGCGAAAGGGAGATGAAAAAGGACTTCTCGTAGCCCTAGAAGATAAAAACAGAAAATTCTTGGGGATTGGAACCATAAGTTCCATCGACTTTGATAGAAGCATACTGAAAGTTTACACTAATGTTGAATGCCCCGTTGCAAAGGTTCATGTTGGACAAATAAGATTAGATGAAAAAGGAAGCGAAGTTGAAATCGTTGCAAAGAGGTTCTTAGGATTTAGCTGAGGGACATAACCTATTAACCGGACATTTTGAACAGTGAGTTTTCAAAGCTCCACAAAATTTTCTTCCTAAAGCTATAAATAACATGTGAACCGCAAAATAATCCTTCGGATCATATAATTTTTCAAGCCTCATTCTAACAGCATCATATTTTCTCTCTCCCTCACCTATCAAACCAAGCCTCTTAGACACTCTATACACGTGAGTATCCACGGGTAAAATGGGTTTCTTAGCGCAGAAAAGCAAAACTATATCAGCTGTTTTCGGTCCAACCCCAGGTAAATCCATCAGCTTCCTTCTGGCATCCTCTAATGGTAAGGAATATATGAAATCAAGACTTCCATTAAACCTCTCAAGTATTATTGCTGAAATCTTCTTAAGGATCACTGACTTATTTCGATAGAGCCCAGCAACCCTTAAGGCATCCTCAATTTTTCTAATATCAGTTTCAAACAAATCCCTTGGAGTTATTCGTGTTCTAGTTGAAAGATTTTCGAAGGCTCTCCTAGTATTTACCTCAGCAGTGGACTGACTTATAATAGTTCTAACCAGAACCTTAAATGGATCTTCACATATGCTTGAGAAATCAGGAATGGAAAAATTTTTCTTCAAAATCTCCAAGACTTCTATGGCTCTCAAAAATTCTCTACCCTCAGTATTCTCCATCTTCACTTTAGCTCCATCCCGAAACTACTTAAAATAGCTAATCGAAATTATTTGCATGCGCTAAATTTTATAGGTATCGTTTGAGAATTTGTATGTGAACTTGGAGGTAGGCTGCTTGAAAACTAATAAGCTTAGAAATCTTCTAGCAAGAGGTGAGCCAACCCTTGGAACAAGAATAGTCTGCCCATGGCCAGGTCTTGTTGAAATCATAGGATACACGGGATTATATGATTATGTTGAATTTCTAGGCGAGTATGGTCCCTACGATCTGCATGATCTAGATAATTTGGCTAGAGCTGCAGAGTTATCTGGAATCTCAACCATGATGAAGATTGACCAGCAACCCAGAACGTTTTTAGCTCAGAGAGCTTTAGCCGCTGGAATTCAAAACATACTTTTCGCCGATATAATGAGTGTTGAAGACGCTGAAGAGGCTGTTAGGGCTGTTAGGATGGAGCCGAGGGGCACAAACGGTTTCAGAATGGATAGAAAAGTTGGATACGTTGGAATTTTAGCTTCTCCATCAGATGTGGTTAAAATCTGCGATGAAGCGGTAATCGCGTTAATGATTGAGCGGAAGTCGGCTATTGAAAATCTTGAGGAGATCCTATCTGTTGAAGGAATAGATATGGTACAATTTGGTCCCGTTGACTACTCGATAAGCATAGGTTTACCCGGAGAAGTCAATCATCCCAAAGTTAGGGAAGCCGAGAAAAAAGTGATTAGAACAGCCCTAAAAATGGATGTGGCTCCAAGAGCCGAAATAAACAGTCCAGAGGATGCGGAGAAATATGTTAAGCTTGGCGTGCGCCACTTCAATATAGGTATAGATTTGAAAATCCTCTTTAATTGGTGGAAGAGGAATGGTGAGAAACTAAAGAAATTGTTATCCTCCATCTGAAAATATGTTATAGGTTGATGATGTGACAGTGTATAAGGCTAAAATCCTATATGAAGAGGTTACGGAAGAGGGTATACCCTTATCTGCTAGGATTATAGAACTAAAAAACTCCTACATTGTGTTGCTAAGCGAAGGAGTAGAAAACCTCGGAACCCTAGCGGTTTCCATACCAGCTAGACTGGAAATATCTAAGCTACCTCTCTCTTCAGTGCTTTTAGGAGAGCGAAACAGGATGGTTGCTAGGCTAATAGCGGAGAGACTAGCAGCTCTCACAGGAAAGTTGGTTCTAGTTTCAGTTTTCATAAGAACCCTAGACGAGGCTAAAGCAGGGCATTTATTCATAAAACTTTTAGAGAAGATTTTGAGGGAGGGAAAAATATTCAGTGAGTCTTAGAAGCTTTCTTGAAGTCATGGAGAAACGTGGGGAAGTACTTCACATTAAGAATAGGGTTTCACCAATCTTTGAGATTTCGGCAATAATGAAGTATGTTCCAAGCTTGCCAATAGTTTTCTTTGACAACGTTGATGGATACAATGTGAAGGTCGTCGGAAATGTGTGTGCAACAAGAAGAAGATTATGTTTAGCCCTAGAAACGAAGCCTGAAAACATATACAAGAAAATAATTGAAGCCGTAAATAAGCCTAAAGCCCCAAGAATAGTCAGCGACTCCCCAGTTAAAGAAATCATTGAAGAACCCAATCTTCTCAAAATACCAGTTTTAAAACATTTTAAGCGGGATGCTGGACCCTACATAACCTCTGCCATTGTATCAGCTAGAAGCCCGGATGGAACCATCGAAAATGTTTCAGTGCATAGGCTTCTCATACTTGACGAGAAAAGAATAGCAATAAGACTTGTTCCAAGACATCTGTTCAAACTATGGAGGATGGCTAAAGAGGCTGGAAAAGATCTAGATGTAGCAATAGCGATAGGAGTGCATCCAGCAGTGCTCTTAGCAGCTGCATCATCACCGCCATTCGGAGTCAGCGAATACAGTGTAGCTAACACCTTGCTCAAGGGGAGCCTCACACTAATAAAATGTGAAAAGGTTGAAGCATACGCGCCATCAGAGGCAGAAATAATCCTTGAAGGAAAAATATCCCGCCAAGAAGAAGCGTTAGAAGGCCCATTTGTAGACGTTACTGGAGCCTACGATGCGCGGAGGCTTCAGCCAATAATTAAAGTTGTCAACGTGATGCGGCGGAAAGACTATATTTACCAAGCCCTCCTACCCGGTGGACCCGAACATATGCTTTTAATGGGTTTACCTAGGGAAGCTGCAATTTACGAGGCTGTATCAAAGGTTGTTCCAAAGGTTAAAGCGGTTAATTTATCTCTCGGCGGCTGCGGATGGCTCCACGCAGTTATCTCAATCGAAAAACAAAGTGATGGTGATGCAAAAAACGCTTTGCTAGCGGCTTTCGCAGCGCATCCAAGTTTAAAGCATGCAGTTGTTGTCGACGAGGATATAGATGTCTTTAATCTTGAGGAAATTGAATGGGCTGTAGCCACACGCTTTCAAGCTGAGGAGGATCTGCTAATTATCCGAAATGTCAGGGGGTCAACGCTTGATCCCTCAGCTGACATGGAGACTGGTTTAACAACTAAGGTTGGGGTTGACGCCACACGTCCACTGAAGGTTCCTAAGGAGAAGTTTGAGAAGGCTGAAGTCCCAGTGAATGAAAGAATTAAGAAAATAATTGAGAAAATTAGGCTAGAGCTTTCTAGACATTAAATTCAAAAAGGAGATTTTTAGTGGCTCAAAATATTTTTTGGCATGCGACTTTAATGCATTCTTTTAAAGGTAGAAATGAAACGTTCACTCCATTCAATAAAGGTGCGTAGTGAGCTGTTTTAGCTGAGTTGGTCATCAATGTTTCTATGCCGAGCTCCCTCAGCCAAGTAACAACAGCACATGTGTCGCATATAACCCTTCCACCAGCCTTCTCAATAATGTTCACATAGCTCTCCGCCTTCATGCGAATAAATTTTGATGTGCAAATCCAAAGCTGGATGTCATCTCTAACTTTTTTCCCTTTAATGAGCTCAGCTATGAGCTTAATCTCATGGAGCGAGCAATGTGGGCATCCAATAAATATTAGATCCGGTTTATCAAAAGAAGATGTTGAGAGTTCCTCTTGAACTCTACGTAAATCCCTATCTTCAACAGTTATTTCCTCCGTAATGTCAGCTGAGCTTTCTCTATTTCCATCTAAATGGAACATTGAAACCATGCCGCTTGTAGCCATGGCTGCACCCATCTGTTTAAGAAAGAATTCCTCAGCCTCCGGTAAGCCTTTAAGCAATGGAATTTTATCGCCTAAAATCCCGCCTAAGTACATGCCTAATGCACCGTAATCCGCTTCATTCTTTAGTTCCGCTTCAACCCTAACGAGAATTGATGCACGCCGATTCTCCGGCTGATGCAATCCGTAATCCGGGGTCTTTCCGATTAAAGCTGACGCAAGCGCACTAGGACCCCCTTCACGGTTCGTCCACGCATTAAGCATCGAGTTAGCGTAAATCACAGCTGATGATTCAGCCCAAGCTAGATGTGCCCCGCTTTTTGGGGTCTCCAAATAATATGGTGTGCAGGTTAAAGTAGCGTTCACCCCCATTCTCCTGTAGAGGTTAATTACTTCCTTCTGTTTCTCAACCAGTTCTCTAGGGAGATGTGCGAAAGCGGCATACCTGTAGTCTATGCCTGAGGGGTTTATTGTCGCTTTAACCCTAACTTTACCATTAGAATCTACTAGTGCTTTGAGAAATTCTATGGAGGCGTCGCCGATTGTCTTATAGGAAACGCCGGAAATATGCGCATTTTCGATTGGTATAAGCCGTCTAGCCCCATATAAGTCGCCTAGCTTAACAAGTATTTTCATGGATACTTGATAAGCCCAGCCCAGCTCTCCATCATAAATTCTCTCTTCCTCTTTAGTTAGGTACATGTTTCCCTCCCTCTGTAAACCCTAACTATTCCACTATCTCCATTAACCTCTACAACATCGCCGGTTCTTATTTTTGAAATATCTATTCCATCGACCATAGGTATATCAGCAATAACGGCGCCGACGACCACAACCGGATCCGCCGTGCAATTCACTATTGCCTTAGGCGCTAAACCCCTCTTTGCAAGTGCGTAAAGCACGAAGCTGCCAACGGTTGAGCCGTGCCCGTGAGGAAAGCATAAAATCGCGTCTTTAATGCTTTTCCCATAAAGGTCATGTCCCTTCTCAATAATTATCCCTGTCTCTACATTTACTCCTCCCAAGAAGCTAAGCGGTTTACCGGATACTAGAGCCATTCCTCTAGCGTTGCCGGAGACTATTGGTCGACCTTTAAGCGTAAACTTCAAGTGATCACCCTGTTAATAGGAGATTCTCATTGAGAATGGTAATTCACCGAACAGTCTCTCAGAAACCTCTTGAACCCTCCTTAAATATTCCTCTTCAGTGTAAACTCTTAAAATATTCATGAAGCCCTTAAGTAAATCAAATATACCTGACACTTCACTTAATCTTCCAGAGATCTTTCTTCCATCCCTAGTTTTCTGGAAGACAGGTATCTCCATAGGTTCAAGTGGAAAAGCATGGTGATAAGGAACCGAGGGAAGCGTTGGGACATCGATTATAACGCTCTGCGGATCCACATCTGCTTCCTCAGCTATTTGATCCCTTATACGCTTCCTTATACCTTCAACATTAAATATGCTTGTTACAATTTTGTCTCTAATATAGAATGGCGGTGGATCATAAGCGCATTTTATTAGCTTACGTTTCTCTAATCTCTCAATTATATCGCTAGATTTCTCGCATTCCCTTAGCTTAGTCCACAGATTATAATCGTTAAGAGCCAAATACTCCTCCGGAGATTTGAAGTCTGCAAGCCCTAGTTCATCTTTAGCTCGTTCCATAGCCATAGCGAGCATTATCTGTACTGCTCTTCCAACCCTATGAAAATAGATGCTCTTAAACGATTCTATCCGAGCCAGCATGAAGGATTCTAGAGCGGATAAGGCGCCCACATCAACAGAGAGATTTCCATTTATAACATCCAAGGTGCGTATTAAACGGAAAACATCTACAAACCCATATTCCGCGCCAGTGTGATAAGTGTCTCTAACAACGAAATCTAATTTATCTACATCCACAGCGCTTCTAATTATCTGATCCATAAACGCCATATCAGGCTTATTTAATCGTCCAACCGCTAATGCGCCTATAACGTTAGGATCATAGCCTAAACTGCTTAATATGTCTCTCAGCTCAGACCTAGTAATGATCCAGACGGTCATATCCTCATGGGTTTTACCGAGAAACTTTATGAGTATATGCTCAAAAATATGAGAGAAAGGTCCATGCCCAACATCGTGGAGTAAGGCGGCTATACGTATCATCCGAATTTCATCTTCAGATAAAATTTGGGAGAGCTGCGGGTTCTCAGCCAGCAATCCAGCTAAATACATGACGCCTATTGAATGCTCAAACCTTGTGTGATTAGCTCCCGGATAAACATATTCTGCGCCAGCTAACTGTCTTATCCTACGTAGCCGCTGGAAAGGATATGAATCTATGATCTTCTTTTCTTCCTCAGTTATGTAAACGTATCCGTAAATTGGATCTTTAATCTCTCCCCAGTACTTACGTGCAGGCATAATTTCTCCCATTCCATTCAAGAAGAAACTTCATGTTTTAAGCATTTGGTTACTCAGCTTTTCTAAGGGAAACATTTATTGAAAAGTGTAATAAATATGTTATTAAGGAGAAGCAAGGTGAACAGAGCCTTTTATAAAGAGAAAAGAAACCAAAATTACGCATCGAGGGAAATGCCTCTGAAAAATGAATTTTTAGCCTTAACCCCTATTATCATATTATTTTTAATCACGATTACATCCGTTTTCTGCCTCTCCGAGGAAAACTCAACGGATTTCGAGTTCGTTTTCAACTTCTTGGCAAATGATACGCTGGCAGTCTATATATGGCCTCCAGCTGAAAGCATATCAGTTAATTGCGATACTTCGAAGGCAAATAGTTTCAGAATTGCTCTCTTCTCGAATGAAACGCAATATAATGGAATGTTTTCCCTAATATACATGATGCCGAGATATAAGGGAAAATACGATCTTATGATAAGTTTCAGCTTAAGTAAAACCTGGAACAGCACCATAGGTGTCTATACAAACGACATCGAGTTTTATCAGAGCGCTGGCTCCTCCACGTACACTCCTCAAGGTTACTTTATAAAGCTGCAGACAATTAAGGTGTCGCCGAAAAATAATGCTACAACTGAGTATACCATCCGAATAATCCTGTTGGTTTATGAGAGAAATTCCTCAATGGCGTCTCTATTCAATTTTCCCCCACCTGTAAACCTTGGTTTATTCATCGCCGTATGTGCGGGAGTGGCCTACTTTGACTCCTTCTTCTTCATAGACTTATACTTCAAAAGCAAGAGGGAAAGTATGTCAAAGAGTCGATGGGTGCTAATAGGATTACTGCTCCTTGTAAGCTTCTTCATCATCCACCAATCCTATATACTGCTGTCTGGTGATTAAAATCATGTATGAGGAAGAAGAATTCACAAGCCAATGGTGGTATAATAGGCCGAAACTGAGAAAAATATTTGCGCCGCTGCTCTACTTGACTTCATGGCAGTATAGGCTCTGGAGATTTCTGCAGAAACCTCCAGAAAAAAGAATAGCTGAGGTTGAAAGAAAAGCTAGGACCATAAGAAAGAGAATGGATTTCCCGAGAGTGAGGAGAACTGATGTTGTGGGGAGAGAGGAAGAGTTCGAGAGGGTTCTCTTAAGCGCATACTACCACATTTTCCGAGATCCAGAAATCCGAAAGAACAGTCCTGTTCCACCCCCAAAAGTTTTTATATTGAAGGGTGGCTCAGGTAGCGGAAAAACATTTTTCGCCGAGGCATGCCAGAGAGAAATTTTTGAAGCCGGCTTAAGATACGGTTTAATCGTTTATTACGCCTCCCTCAAACCGGAAGAAGTTTACACAATGTGGTATGGCAAAAGCGCTCAGCAGCTCAGCTCCTTTTTTGAAGCCGCCTTTCAGAGACC
Source organism: uncultured Candidatus Bathyarchaeia archaeon (assembly GCA_964431725.1). Taxonomy (GTDB): domain Archaea; phylum Thermoproteota; class Bathyarchaeia; order Bathyarchaeales; family DTEX01; genus DTEX01. The sequence continues at coordinate 11,721 of CAYSKG010000023.1, forward strand.
AAGTGTAATATTGATTGACGAATTTCAAGCGTTTGGAAGCCGCTTTGCATCCTCAACAGAAGTCGGCATGGAAGAGAAAAGAGTTCAAACAGTATTCCTAGAAAAAATCGATGATCTCCAAAAGAAAAATTACCGATGCATTCTACTTATCTCCACAAATGAGTATGAAACCATAACGGAAACCCTTCGGCGAAGAGGAATCGTGGGGACAATAGACTTGGACGCTGGAATCAACAGGGACATGCTTATCGAAATAGCGAGAAGAAAATGCCGCGAATACAACGTAGAGCTTAGTCCAAACGAGATAATAAATACGCTTGAAGACTCCTTAAGAACGGTTGGTGGAATAAGATTAACCCCTGCAGACGTATGTAACGCCTTTGACATAGTTATGAGCGAAAAATACAAGCCTATCCAACGTAGGCTCATCGACAGAATACTGCTCAAAGGGAAAAATGATCCGCCAATTGAATCGATTAAAAGCAAGGTGACCCTCAGCGACTTTAGAAGAGCCGCCCGCAAATTAAAGAGCTACGCTTCCACAGAGAAAACTGAAGCTGCAAAGAGGGCGATCATCAGAATAGCTCCAAAAGAGAGATACAGCGACGTTGGTGGATTGCATGGAATAAAAGAGGAAATAATTAAGGAAATCTCCCTTGCTTTAGATGCTGATTTAGCGGTTAAAGCCGGATACCAGCCGCCGAAGGGCTTCATATTTTATGGTCCGCCCGGAACCGGTAAAACACTGCTGGCTAAGGCTATAGCTGGAGAAAACAATGTTTGGTTTTACAACATTAATGGTCCATCCATACTTCAGGGTCATTATGGAGATCCGGAAAAGACGATACGAGATATTTTTGAGGATGCCAGAAAAAATGCTCCGGCAATAATCTTTTTCGATGAGATTGACGCCGTTGCTCCAAGAAGGGGGACGCATGACCCTGTAATGGATAGAGTTGTTTCGCAGCTGCTTACTGAGATAGATGGTTTCACTCCTCTCACAAACGTCGTTGTCATAGGGGCTACAAATCGAATCGAAATTTTAGATCCAGCTTTGCTTGAGCGCTTCACAAGACATTTCGAATTTACATACCCTAAGAATAGAAGAGAGAAGCTTGAAATAATAGAGATACATCTTAGGCGATATAAACCCTACTTGGAGAAGGGCTTAACTTCAGAGGACATACTGCGAATATTTGAGAAGAAGATTCTCAGTCCGAGGAAGATTGCAGATACCATCGACGATGCAAACCGCTTGAGAACTAAGGAGCTTGAAGCATGCCATAGGCTTACGCAAGCGATGAAATATAGGCCTGAAAAGGTTAGTGAAGTGAAGAAACTCTATGAGAACGATCTGGAACGGCTTTTCACGGTTCTTAAAATAACCCCTCAAGATCCAGAACTACTAAAGAATCTTGAAAAGATTGAACCGGACAATTATCCGCTTAGACTATACCATTTCGAGAAAGCTCTCGAAAGAACCTATGATGAAACTGTTGAAGAAGCTCAAAAAATGATGCTGGAAACCGTGAGGATCCAGAGACCTGAGGTGGGTAAAAGCTACGGGCTTGTAGCCTTAGGTGAACGGGGTGAAATGGGAGGATTCGTTGGAGTAATTGAGGTTGTCGCCAATCCAAAGGGGTCAGGTAAAGTTCACATAATCGGTAGTGAAGCCGGTGAAAGCATACTTGCCAGCGCATACGATGCCTTCATATACATAAACTCCATCTCAGACTGGAAATTCAAGGATTACGACATATACGTTGAAATAGTTACACCCGCAAAAGGGATGGAAAAACAGGTGATTGGACTTGGAGTAACTAGACCCCCAGTTTCAGGGCCCTCCGCTGGTCTCGCAATAGCCGTCGCCATGCTTTCAGCTCTAACAGGGGTTAAGGTTGATCCAACAGTTATTATGACGGGTGCCATAACGGCGCTGGGTGAGGTTTGGCCAGTTGGGGGGCTTGATTATAGGGGGATGGGGAAGATTGAGGCTGCTCTCTCAGATCAGTATGCCCGCGTGCTTATCATGCCGAAATACAATTATGATAGGTTGAAGAGCTTTGAAACTGAGAAGTTGCTCTTAGAAAGAGGCATAAAGATAGTTCCCGTTCAAACTTTTCTTGAGGCTGCCTCCCTGGCTTTGCTTGACTTCAAGAGAGTTAAGGAGGAAATTCTGAAAATAGGGGAGTGAAAAAGGTAATCTAGAGGTTAAACGTAGAAGAATCATCTTTTCTCCTTAATTCTTTTATCGGCTATTTCAAGCAGAGCCCTATAATATTCTCCGCTTTCAATCTTCTGATATATGTCTAGGAGGGCTTCGTAAACACTTTCAAAATATTCTTTATCTTCATCCCTAATCTTTCTTTCGCCGATTAGAGAGGCTCTTCTTCTAATTCCTAAGCCGGCTTCTCTTATGGATTGACAGAGCACTCTGTGCTCAACCAGCGCTAAATGCGGGTATAGGTCTACTGATAGCTTGAGCAAGTCGTCGCCTACGCTCTTGAGCTTCATGGAATCCCATGAGAGCATTCCATCCCTGTTTTTAGCGAGAATCTCCCTCAATCTGGTCTGCACAACATTAAGTATTGGTAGAAATTTCTCCATGAATTTTCCATCCAAGAAAACTATAATTCCTTATTATAATTTAAGATTTATGCTCTTTTTCTCCCGCTAGCAAAATAGTTTTTATGTGAGATATGATTTGATATTTTTAGAGCAATTCGATTACAGAAAAATTAGAAGAGATAAGATCAGTGGAGCTGATGTTATTGTCTAATAATAAACGGAAAACCATAACCTGCCCAAACTGCGGCTTCCGCTTTAGCATCCTATATGCTAGAGCAGTATCCTGCCAGAACTGTAGCAGAATGCTTTCTTCACTTAGCTGTGAATACGTTAAATGCCCAAAGTGCGGCCTAGAATTCCATGTTCCAGAAAGCGCTGCCGGAGCTATCGAGGCGCTTAAAGGATGGGGGTTATCTCCCCGCTGATTGAATTGGGCATAGTGTCTTTTGATGTAGCTGCTGGAAGGCTGAATCATGAAGAGAAGAATATCGCCGACAAAGGTTCTGGCGGTAGCAACCCTCTCGCATGTTATGCAACATATCTATGTGGGTTCATCAGTTCTCTTACCGCTAATAGTTGAGGATCTAGGGTTAAATTATACGAGTTTCGGTTTAGCGATGGCGATTTCATCCCTAATAGGTGGCTTATCCCAAATATTCTTCAGTGTTGCCAGCCGTAGAATCGCGAGACATATCCTATTAGGGTTAGGCAACATTTTGCTGGGATTAGGCACTTTCCTAACAGGTTTATCCCGTAAGCTCATAGATTTCTTGGGTGCCAGGTTAATTTCAAACGTGGGTGTAGCGCCGCAGCATCCCATGGGAACAGCGATAATCAGCGAGAAATTCGATGGGAAATCCCTTGGAAGAGCCATAGGCTTCCATTACGGCGTGGCCTACATAGGTAATGTGGTTGGCCCAGTGTTGATGACGCTCCTAGCAGTAATGTGGGGATGGAGAAACACCTTATTTGCATTTTCCATACCTGCGCTAACAGTTGGTTTAATAGTAATATGGTACCTAAATGAGGGGAAAAAGAAAGATGGAGGAAATCTGGAGAATAGAGGCGAATCCAATTTAAAGACTGACATACTAACTCTTATTAAAACTAAAAGTGTTGTTTCCATCCTAGTAACTCAGGCTCTGCTCTCCGGTGGAATAGACCTAGGAACTCTAACAACCTATATTCCGCTTTTCCTAGCGGATTCGCTTCAAATGGACGTGTATGTGCGGGGGATGGTTTACACAGTTGGGCTTCTCGGAGGAGTTGTAGGGCCAATCCTGATGGGTGAATACGCTGGCCACATAGGATATGTTAGAGCTTCACTATTATCTATGGGCTTAGCTTCCCTTCTAACTTATATGCTTTCCCTTTATAAATCGGAGCCTCAAATAATACTTATTTCGCTTCATCTGTTTGCTTTAATGTTTATGAGCTTTTCACTGCCGACGTTATTGCAGTCGCAGCTGGTTAGGGTTACAAGCGGATATAATAGAGATTTAGTTGTCGGAATCTTCTTCACTATAGGGTTCGCCTTCAGTTCCCTCTGGGTTGGGGTTATAGGCCACCTAATAGATGTTTACGCATCATTTAAACCAGCCCTACTCCTCATGGGCACGCTTGGATTAATAGCTCTAACATTACTTTTGAGACAAGTTAAAGAATTCAAACATAAGGTGAATTAAAAAGCATATTTAGATGTCGGCGAGCTCCGCTAAGAAAAGGCGTAGCTCCTCCTCGGAGACCGGTATCTTATATCTTCCATTAATTGAAGCCATCTCGCCTATGCGCTTAGGAAAAACAAACATTAGAACTCCCTCCTCAATCTTCTTATCGTAGTATAGTGTTTTGATGAACTCTTCTAAGTTAAACTCCATACGAAGTGGAAGACCGAAGGATTCGATTAGCTTGTTCTGTCTCTTCCACTCATCTATCCTCCAAAAACCTTTCTTGACAGCGATCCAGCCTGATATTCTCATGCCAACTGAAACGGCTTCGCCATGCAGGCATTTATATCCGCTTAATCTTTCAAGGGCGTGGGCTGGTGTATGCCCATAGTTTAAAATAGCCCGCTTATTCTCGTCTCTAGGATCCTCCTCCACAACACTCTTCTTTATCAGGCATGAGGTTCTTATGATATGATACAGCTTTTCCTCATTTAGGCTCCTTATTTCATCGACATTGCGTTCCAGATATTCAAAAAATCCTCTATCATATATGACACCGTATTTAATTACCTCCGCAATTCCGCTAATAAACTCTCTTTCGGGAAGAGTCTTAAGCAATGATGGATCTATATAGACTCTTTTAGGCTGATAAAATGCGCCGAGAAGGTTCTTTCCCTCTTTAGTATCCACCGCTGTCTTTCCACCTATGCTACTGTCAACCTGAGCTAGGAGGGTTGTTGGAACTTGAATATATGGGATCCCCCGCATGAAGATTGAGGCGGTGAAGCCGCTTAGGTCCCCGATGACCCCGCCACCTAATGCGATTATTGCAGATTTTCTATCGAGTTTGTTCTCAAGCAGTTTTTCCGCTAAGTATTTAACCATATCTAGGCTTTTCGATTCTTCGCCGGCTGGAACGGTGATTAGGCAAGCGTTAATGTTCTCTTTTTTCAATCCCCTAAGCAGTTTTTCGCCATATAAGTCTCTAAGATTGGAGTCGGTTATTACCGCATATTTTCTCCCTATAGGATTTCTCTTTAAGTCTGACGGTATACTCTCTAGAAGACCATATCCTATGAGAATATCATATGATTCATCTAAAACACCCTGTAGATTTAGACGTATACTTTCAACCATTCACTTCACGCTTAAAACATTAAGCACCAATTATTTTTCCGTGGAATTCAACATATAAATCTTCATGCAAACATCAATTATCTTCTTTAGCTCTGAGGGAAGAATCATCTGCGGTCCATCAGATAAAGCCTCATTAGGATTGTAGTGAACCTCTATCATCAGCCCATCTGCGCCAGCAGCTATCGCAGCCTTGCTCATCGGATAAATTAGGTCTCTGCGTCCAGTTCCATGGCTTGGGTCAGCTATAATCGGCAGATAGCTCTCCTTCTTTATCACGGGAATGGCGCTTAAATCTAGGCTGTAACGTGTAAATTGCCTTCCTCTGCCAATAGGCACTATTCCCCTTTCACATAGGATTACATCCTTATTTCCCTGCACTACGGCTCTTTCAGAGAATGAGAGAAACTCTTCTATGCTTGCACCGAAGTTTCTTTTTATCAGAAGCGGCTTCTTCTGTTTGGCGGCTTCCTCAATTAAGTCCTGATTATACATGTTTCTGGCTCCTATCTGAAGTATATCAACATATTTGGCTACTAGCTCAACATGTTTCTCGCTTCTAACCTCAGATATGGTTGGCATGCCGAATTCTTCACCCGCCTTAGCTAGTAGCTCTAAGCCTTTTTCACCTAAGCCTTGAAATGAGTGAACTGAGGTTCGAGGCTTGAAGGCTCCGCCGCGTAATATGTCGGCTCCAGCCTCCTTAACCTCCTTAGCTAATCGGAAGATTTGCTCTCTGCTTTCAATGGAGCATGGTCCAGCTATGAAGACGGGTTTGTTATCTCCACCTATCTTCACGCCTTTGACATCTATGATCCTATCTTCTGGAAAAAAGGAGCGGGCTACCAGCCTGTAAGGGGATGTAATCCTATAGGCTTTCTCAACTCCGGGAAGCAGAGCTAATCTGTCAAAGTCCACCTTATCTTCATCTCCAATCAAACCCAACATGGTTTGATACTCTCCCCTAGAAACATCGATTCTCAACCCATATTTCTCACCAACAAACCTTATAACCCGCTTTATATCCTCCTCGCTCGCATTAGGCTTCATCACAATAGCCATGCCGCCACCACTCCAAGCATAAGCAATCTGAACAGCAAAAATTATCTTAATCAACATTCAATAATTTAAATTAATCGATTACAAGCATCAGAAGAAACCGAAAAAGTAAAATTTAACCATTAAATTAATGAAAAATTGGTGCGCGGGG
>CAYSKG010000024.1:0-17439 GCA_964431725.1 uncultured Candidatus Bathyarchaeia archaeon
AGAGGGGAAGGCGAAACCAGACTACTCGACATGCATAGACATAAGCACAAAAAACGCGCTCAGAGAGATGGTTCTACCAACAATTATATCCCTAATCTTCCCAGTGACAAACGGTTTCATCTTCAATATTTGGGCTTTAGCCGCATATCTAATAGCAGTAAGCATTGTTTCAAGCTTGCTTGCGATATTCATGTTTAACTCTGGAGGAGCCTTTGATAACGCGAGGAAATATATTGAAATGGGATATTTCGGAGGAAAGGGAAGTCCGGCTCATGCAGCTTCGGTTATAGGGGATACCGTAGGAGCCCCGCTTAAAGATTGTGCAGGTCCATCTTTGCATATCTTAGTTAAGCTCCAAAATATACTCTCCATTACCTTGCTTCCAGTATTCTTACATTATGCTCTAAGTTGGTAAATCGTTAAAAAACAGACTCTTACTCTATTCTTTGGTTTTCCGCGATGGGGATGAAATCTTTTTATATGTTTGATTGTATAGTTAGGTTGGTGATCGTTTTCGGTCATGGTTGATGAATGTGGCATCTGCTTTTTAGGTGGGATTGTTGTTTAATCTTCCCTATATCTACTTTGGACCCGATGTTCTTCTTAGATTTGATCATGCAACTAGGTTTGAGTGGATTTTAGCTAATGGATTAGGAGGATATGCTTCCTCCACAATTTTAAATGTGAATACAAGGAAATTTCACGGGTTGCTTTTCATCGCGTTTAATCCTCCTGCGAATCGTTATCTTCTGTTATCTAAGGTTGATGAGGAAATATTGATAGGTGAAGAGCGTTATCCTTTGGGTTCAAACCAGTTTAAGGATGTTGTTTATCCGGATGGTTACAGAATGCTTAAAGGTTTTGAGATGAATCCATTTCCAACATTTTATTATCAGGCCAGAGGCATCTATCTGAAAAAAGAGATTTTCATGCCGCATCAAAAGAACATGACTGTCATAGTTTATGATGTTTTCAATAGTCTCGGAAAATCTGTAAATCTACGCATATATCCCCTGATAAGTATTCGACATTTTTACGAAACTGTGAAGAAAGGGGATTTCCAAGCTTTTAGAGAGAAAAATTTAGAGGAAGGAATCCTTTTTAGATTTTCCCCTAAAAAGAGTTTTCTGCTTATCTCCTCAACCGCCGGCAAATACGTTAACCACGAAGATATATGGATTGAGAGGATATATTTTAAAAAAGATGATTCTCGTGGGGAGAGCTGTTTTGACGATTGTCTTCAGCCGGGCTTCTTTAACATAAATCTAAAACCGGAGGAGAGAATACGATTCTACCTAGCGGCATTCGGAGAGACTGATAGAGAGCATGCAATATCTACCTACTTGCAGTTCAACAAGAAAGAAGCTTTGGAGAAATTATTTTTTGATGAGAAGAAACGTCGAGAAAAAATTCTTAAAGATTTTTATGAGGAAAAGAGGGGAATAAAATGTGAGAATTGGCTGAGCTGGTTGTTACTTGCAGCTGATTCATTTCTTGTGTGGAGAAGAGAATCTCAAAAGAAGTCAATTATTGCTGGATATCATTGGTTTGAGAATTGGGGGCGAGACGCTTTAATCTCACTACCCGGCCTAACGCTTGTAACTGGGAGATTCAAAGAAGCTGAAGAGATACTTTTAACCTTCGCAGAGTATTGTGAAGACGGATTGATACCCAGCAGATTTCCTGAGAAAATTGAGGAAAAACCGGAATACAATTCCGTTGACACTTCTCTATGGTTTTTTAATGCAATTCTTCAATACTTGAAGTATACGGGAAATTTTGGTTTCATCCGAAAAAATCTTTGGGATACAATGCAAGATATATGTGAGCATTATATTCATGGAACAAGGTTTAACATCCGCATGGATCGGGACGCTCTAATCACTCATGGTCCAAGGCTTACATGGATGGATGCAAATGTGAATGGTGTTCCGGTTACTCCACGTGAAGGGAAGGCTGTTGAGGTGCAAGCTTTATGGTATAATTCCTTGAAAATTATGGAGATTCTCTCTTCAAGATTTCGTTTTAAAAGTCAAGCAGAAAAATATGGTGATCTGGCTTTACAGAGTAAGAAAAGTTTTAATGAGAAGTTCTGGAATGGCGAATATCTCTACGATGTAGTATGGAGAGACCGTAAGGATTCTTCGTTTAGACCTAACCAGATAATAGCTATCTCCCTGGATTTTCCAATTTTAGAGCAATCCAGAATGAAAGGTGTTTTAGAGCATATCCAAAATAAGCTTTTAACTCCCTTTGGTTTGAGAACTCTTACACCCGAAGACAAAAGATATATTGGGGCATATTTGGGCGGCTTTTCTCTCCGTGATTCGGCCTATCATAATGGGACAGCTTGGCCTTGGCTACTAGGTCCGTTTGTCACCGCCTTCCTGAAAAATAGGGGTTATGAGAGTTACTGGCGAAGATTTGCTCTGGAAAGGTTTCTGAAGCCCCTATTTTACATTGAGCCTTACAGGGCGGGTCTCGGATCGCTTAGCGAAATATTTGATGGGGATTCTCCGCATTTTCCTAGGGGATGTATTTCTCAGGCTTGGAGTGTAGCTGAACCTCTTAGGGCTTATGTTGAGGACATATTGCTTGAGAGAGGACGATTTGAAGGGAAAGTTTTAAGATCTTCTTAGAGGAGAAATATGCTTGAAATAGCTGAGTAATGTGTTGAAGGAAACTAAAAGGCATGACGGATATATGTGTGATATTTGAAGTTCATCAGCCTTTCAGGCTTAATCGTGATTTTCCAAGAGATCTGCTTTCCAATCCGGATGCTGATGATCTTTTCCAATTATACTTTGATATGGACTTAAATCGGGAAATATTTAATCGCATAGCCAGAGAATGTTATTTTCCGGCAAATAATACTATTTTAGAGTCAATTGAAAAGTTTGAGGACTCTGATAGAAAATTTAAAGTTTCTTTCAGTCTCTCCGGGATTTTCCTAGAGCAGTGTGAACTTTGGAGCCCAAAGCTCACAGATTCTTTTAGAAGACTTGTTAACACTGGATGCATTGAACTATTATGCCAAACCTATTATCATTCGCTTGCAAGCTTATTCTCAGAGTTTGAGTTCGTAAAGCAGATTGAAATGCATAGGAAAAAGATAAAAGAGATTTTTAATTACGAACCGCAAGTTTTCGAGAATACGGAATGCATCTACAATAATTTTGTGGGGAGAATCGCTGAGAAATTAGGGTTCAAGGCTGTAGTGACAGAGGGAACAGAGCGAATTCTAGGCTGGCGGAACCCCAATTACATCTACAGAGCAAAGGGCTCCACCCTTCGTCTTCTTCTCCGAAACTATCAGCTCTCTGATGATATAGGGTTCCGTTTCGCTTCCCGAGAGTGGGAGGAGTGGCCTCTCACGGCAGACAAATACGCTTGCTGGCTGGCTTCCACTCCGGGAGACGTTATTGTGATATTCATAGATTACGAGACATTTGGAGAGCACTTTAGACGTGAAAGCGGGATATTTGACTTTTTAAAGAAACTTCCAGAAGAAATTCTAAAATGGAGAAATTTATCCTTCTCTACACCGAGCGAGGCTATTGCTGAATATGAGGCTGTGGATACGCTTGACGTAGCTGAAAGTAATACAATATCGTGGGCTGATTTAGAGCGGGATGTAAGCGCCTGGCTTGGAAACATGTTGCAGAAGAGTCTATTTAATCTCTTAAGGGAGATGGAACCTCTGCTTAGATATATCGGGGATAAAAGATTGATTGAAATATGGCGTTATCTTCAAACAAGCGACCATTTTTATTATATGAGCACAAAGGGCGGGGGTTCATGGGATGTTCACAGCACCTTTAACCCATACTTTAGCCCAATGGAGGCCTTTATGGTATTCTCGAGGATTCTTTCAGATTTTCAGGCTAGAGTATACTTAAGGCTGGAGAAACCTGAGCTACGTCATAAACGTGCGCTTAGAATACTTCCGCCTGAAAAAGGCTTTACTTTCTACTATGATTTTTCAAAGCCTACAAAATTGACTGCCCATAGCCTTCAGGAGTTTTATTCGATCCTAAAAATGGTGGATGCTAAGTCTATTCGTTTCCATATGGCGAGGAGAGACTTTGAGAGATGGCTGATTCATGTCGTTGGTTACAGAGAATTGGCGGCGGAAATATCGAGGCTTCGAAGGATTCGGAATGCCGGATTGTTACGCCAAAAGCTTCTGGAGATTGTGGGTAGAAAGATAAAAGAAATTGAAGGAAAGTTGGATGGTGATTAAAAATTCAAGTTAACATGACCATGTTAGCTATTTTTTCTCCATTCCTTCATATGAGTAGAAGTTGATGATTAGAATGAAGATATGTATGATTACATGGGAATTTCCTCCTAGAATTGTGGGAGGGATCGCCCGCCACTGCTTAGGTTTATCGAAAGCCTTAGCTAAGCAAGGTCATGAAGTATATTTGGTGACTCTAGAATTTCCAGGCGCGCCTCTTCAAGAAAATATTGAAGGAGTTAAAGTTCACCGTGTGTTAATAGAGCTTGGTCACCCGAATTTCATAATATGGGTTTTCGTATTTAATCATTTCATGGAAAAGAAAATTGCTACTCTGAGCAGAGAGGTGGATTTCGATGTTATTCATGTACATGATTGGCTGACGGCATTAGCAGGTATATCATCTAAATACTTTTTAAATAAACCTTTAGTTTCCACGGTTCATAGCATGGAGATTGGTAGATCTCAAGGTCTTCATAACTCTGATTCCTTCTTGATTGATGGAATTGAGTGGTGGATGACCTATGAAGCAAAACATGTGATTGCATGTAGCAATTCTGTTAAACGTGAACTTGAAAATCATTTTCACTTGCCTTCCGGGAAGATTACGGTTATTCCAAACGGCGTTGAAATAGGTAAATTTGAGATAGATGTTAATCGCGAGAACGTTAAAAGACTGTATGGTATAGAACCTCATGAAAGGGTTGTCCTCTTTGTGGGCAGACTTGTCCCACAGAAAGGAGTTGACAGCCTTATTAAAGCTATTCCGCTGATAGCTAGCCGTCATAGAAACGTAAAGTTTCTAATATCGGGGGATGGCTGGTCAAGGGGATATCTAGAGGATTTAGCGAAGAGAACTGGCTTTGGAAATCGGATAAGATTTTTAGGTTTCATTCCAGATTCTGAGCTTCCGAAGCTTATAGCGAGTGCTGATGTTCTTGTTGTTCCCTCCATATATGAGCCTTTTGGAATAGTTGCTCTTGAGGGGATGGCTGCTGGCACCCCTGTGGTGGCAGCTAATGTCGGCGGCTTGGCTGAGATTATTGAGCATGAAAAGACAGGTGTTCTCGTTTATCCGGGGAATCCTGAATCTATAGCTTGGGGGGTAAATCGGGTTCTTTCAGACCCAGGATTCTCTAGATGGATTACGGAGAATGCTAAAAATAAGGTTAAAGAGGTTTATAGTTGGAATGCTATTGCCGAGAAAACAGTTGCTCTTTACGAGAGAATTATTGAAACTTAAGGGGAGGGCAGATGATAGTTAATTGAAAAGTTAATTTTCTTTCTTTAAAGCCTCCCTCAGGCTTGAGGCAGCCTCCTCTGGGGAGAATATATTTATGAAAACTCCTGTACTTTTTTCGAAGCCAGCCCAGATTGAAAGTTTGGGGTAAACTTCAATATGCCAGTGAAAAGAGACGTCAGGAACCATGTGAAAACCAAAATTGTAGGGTGGATCATTCAAGAGATTTTTTAGTCCGCCTAAACATTTCCTTACTGTAATCGCTAAGTCGCGGATTTCTTTCTTGTTCATGTCTAAAATTGTTGGTTGGTGTCTCTTTGGAAAGATCCAAAATTCGAATGGATGCGTACTTGCCCAAGGAGCGAAGACGATAAAATTCTCGTTCTTCCATATTAAACGGTTACATTTTTCCTCCTTTTCAATAATATTGCAGAAAATACATTTTCCAGTTTTATTATGATAAGCTTTGGCTTTTTCCAGCTCCTCTCTTACTATTCTAGGCATTATTGGCGTTGTAATGATTTGTGTATGAGCGTGAGATAGAGAGGCTCCGGCTTCGGATCCATGGTTTCTGAAGATTGAGACGTAAGTTACATACTTCTTTGAGGATAGATCTTTAAATCTATCTATATAAGCCTCAATAACAAGTTTGAGCTGATTAACATTTGCCACGCTTGGATGCTCATAATGGTTAGGTGATTCTATAATTACCTCATGATGCCCAATTGCTGGAAGCGACTTAAACTTCGCGATATCTTTTCTTTTTATTTCCATTTTTTCTTCTGGAAACCATGTGAAAGCTGGATAGAGGTTTGGGATGCATCTAACCAGCCATCTGGAATGGCGGAGACCATTTGAATCCTTATCCTTAATGATTTTTCCGTTTTTCTTTACATAAACTAGGATTGCAGGAGGGGTCATATTTTCGTTTCCAGGGCAAAAGGGGCAGATAGCTCTCTTCTTTCGGCTACTCACTTTCGACCTTACGAAGTCTGTCGGTCTTCTTTTTCTCTGAGTTGCGATTACAACCCAGCGGTCTAAAAGATAATCCTTTCTTAATTCGTTTAGGTGCAACGCTACAACCCTTCTTAATCCTGTAGGCTAGAGGCTAAATTGTTTTAGGGAGGAAGCTATTTATCGTTTTAGCAGCTTCTTCAGCTGGTTTATGCGTCTTCGAATTTTCCTTTTAAGCATTGCCTTCAACTTTTTATTTTTAAGCGATCTATTTATGGAACCAATTTGGGCTGCAAGGTAAGGGTCGCCTAAAACTTCCCTTATCCACTTTTCGAAATCACCCCTCAGAAAATGAAACTCAAGAGATTGTGGGGGAACCTTATCCATCATTTCATAGAACTCTTCCAAACTAACAGCGAAATTACCGGTGTATTGGCCGAAGTTCTTAAAGAAATAAAAGGCTTTCTCCTTTGATACGGATTCTTGAAGAATATTCTTCGCAATTTTCGGATTTATTTTATTTTCACCAGTCAAGTTTTCTTCCCCAGCAAATTAAAACTGATATAGAATTTTTGGAAAAAAGAGAAACTTATATTCAATCTATATGCCACCTGATCTGAACTATTGAAGCCTAAGCAGTTTAATAAATGTTTAGTATTAGTCCACTAATTCAGATTTGGGAAACACTGGGGAGCAGCAATTCGTAAAGATCTTTTTGAATGTCGTCTATGCGTCCATCAAGAAAGTAAGTATATATTTCTTTATGAGCATCCGCTCGCTTCTCCCAATCCCATATTTTCACCGCACTTTCACGAGCATTCTTAGCGATTTCCTCGGTTTTTCTACCCTTATATTCACCCTTATAAAGCTGAATTATTTTATCGGCTATTTCTCTAACATTGTAGGGGTTTATCCATACTCCATTGAAGCCATCATTAACCTTTTCACGTAAGCCTCCCACACCTACAACCGGAATGACCCCGCAGGCCATGGCTTCTAAATCGACTTGTCCCTGGGGCTCATATCTTGAGGGAGCGAGTAGAATATGCCAAGAGTTTATTATTCTGATTTTTTCTTCACCAGTATAAAATGTATTGTCTAGGTGAATGATATTTTCAAGTTTCCTTTGATGAATCTTGTTTATTAGTTCCAGGTACACTGGATTATGAGGGTCGGTTTTTGTAACTATATGAAATTTGATGTCAGGGATTTTTTTAGCGAGTATTAGAGCTAAATCGGGGATTAAATCAATCCCCTTAACTCTTGTGCTTCTTCCTATGAACCCTATTCTAAAACCCTCCCCCTTCATTTTAGGCATCGGCCTATATTCATTTGTGTCTACACCATGATATATTGCGAAAACTCTGTCCTCAACCTCTCCGAATCGCATTCCATGCGCCCTTAAGCCTAACAGATACTCTTTCCTGTGAATCTTGCTTACTGTGAATAACGCTGAATGAGGAAGCCTCCGTAAAATCTTAAAGGTTAGAGGAAACTCCAGATCTCTAATCAACCTTAGACCAGTGTAAAAAGCTTCTGGGAATCCTTTTCCGCAGAGGTCAAATTCATCTAGCGTGAGCTTATCTGAGGTTCCGTTCAGATTCATATGCTGGAGACCGCCTATTCTTCCTGGCTCTGTTGAATGGATGAATATAGTTTGGATTAGCTCTGGGTGAAGCCACGCGAAAAGGGCGCTTCTTAAAAATGACATCCAGTCATGTGGGGAGAAAATATCGGCTAGGCTCATTCTATAAGGTGAGGGAACTACAACGAAGTTTGTGAAGTATCTTGGAACCATATATAGTTCAGATGGGGTTAGGTAGCTTACATCTATTCCGTATTGATGCAGAATATCGTATGTCCAGGCGTAAGCCACATCTAAGTCAACATCTGAGGATGGTCTCCTAATTATAACGCCTTTGAAGGTTTCACGCACAGGGAGCTCTTGTCTGAAATGCATGGAAAACGTCTTGACGTCGAATCCTCTGTTTACAAGTCTAGGGTAGAGGTTATTATGGAAGGTGGCTAATCCCCCTACGGCTCCGATTCCAGCCTCATAGGAATCGACTCTGAGATTGATCACCATTCCTATATCGTCCTCCGGAAATGATGATTTAGGTTCCTATTAGAAATAGACCGTAATTGTTATAAAGCTTCTTCCAAACTTTGTTAATGTATTTAAATTTCAAGTAAAAACAGTAAGAGGATAAATGAGTGGCGTTTGGAGGATATATGGTGACATGAGTGAATTTCCTGAGGAAATGAAGTTTTTAGCTCTACTACATAACATTGGAGCTATAAGTCCTGATAGATCTTTATCTGTAGATGAGATAGCTCGGTGGGCGGGTATAGATTCTTGGAGAGTGAAAGAAAGGCTTCTGAAACTGAGGGATGAAAGATACATTGACATACATGTGAGGGACAATGTAGAAAAATATTATTTAACTATAAATGGAATCAGAAAAGTTCTGAGCATCTACAGTTAAAGTTTAGGTGGAATAAAAGAGAATTTTCCTATAAGAAAAAGCTATGAAAAAGGATTATCAACGTAAAAATATTCTGTTGTTCCATCACATTCTACATCTTGTTAAGTAATTCATAGTTGAGGAGAACCTTAAGTTTTATATATCTACATAATAAATTTATTTTCAACAGATGTCAGCAATTGTTGTTTTTAACGTAAGATATTTAGGAATTGAAATTATAATAAAAACAAAGATTGTTGCGTTGAACCGTGTTAGGGTGGAATGATTTGCCAAATGATCTAGAGATTTTTCTCCTTCCCTTCACTGTTCCGTCGGAGGAACAGGGAATCCGCCTAGATAGAGAAGTGGAGCTCGCTACAGTATTTTGTTTAGCTGAGCTAGAGAGAGATAAGGGAGGGGGCTTTATTTCAAAAAGACCTTCTGAAGAAATATCTTTCATAACTAAGGTTTATTATCCCTTATGGTTCGCCCCATGGAGAAAAAAGTTTCTACTTTTTGATGGTTTAAGGATTACAAACCACACAATATCTTTTGACGTATTACCTGATTTAGGCGTTTTTATCCGCGAGATTAAGGGGAGTTCGGATAATCTTGAAGCGTATTCCACTTTTCTTTCTCATAATTTAGATTACTTCAAGGTTATTGGGAAGGGACAGAAAGTTATAAGAGGCTTGATAGTAGATTCAAGATTTACTGAAGATTTACTTTCATTACTTTCTGAAGCAAAGCCCATTCAAGGATCCATTAAAGGCGAGGTTCTTTTACCCCCGATTATGGATAGGTCAGCTATTGAAGCCTCTATCAAAGAGCTTTCTAACTTCAAGAGATCTTTGAGCGAAGATATAAGAAGCTTACAAAGAATTATAAAAATGCTTATTGAGAAAACTCGGAGACATATTGATGAGATTAATAGAAAGATTGAGAAAACACGCGAAAAATACAAGAATGAAGCTGCCAGCTTAAAGTCTAGATGCATGGAGAAAATAGAGAAAGAAAGCAGGGAATATAGCCAGAAGATCGCTGAAATCTCTAGAAGAGCAAATCGTCTAATTCAAGATCTCAGCCAAGAGAAACTGAATCTTGAAATGGATAAGAAGCACTTAAACTCTTACATTGAACGATACAAAAATGAGATGGACGTAGCTAGATCTCGTGGAGATAAAGCTGAAGAAGAACGGTGGAGAAAAGAGATTGAAAAATGTAAACAGGGACTTCTAAAAGTAGACAAAAAGATTGAAGAGGTAAATAGAAATATTGAAAACACTAAATCTGCTTTAGATCAAGAGATTTCAAAACTCAAGTCTGAATATGCTTCTAAAATAGAGAATATTATGGTTGATTTAAAGAAGATTGAAGCGTCTAGGGACTTTGAAATTCAAACTTATCAGCAAACAGCAAAATCTTTGGAGGAATCAACCTTAGCCATAGTTAATCAGATAAATAGGCTAGTGGAGCTGAGGAAGCTTACGTTAGGTGAGCTCGAAAAAATAATGTATTCTATGAAAGGAAGAAGGAGATATAAGATTATTTATTTACCGTTCTTTCTTGTCTGTTATAAGCGGGGTTTAGAGAAAAGATACGTTGTTTTTCCACCTTCAGTGGTAAGGGCGCCAAGCGGTATCTTGAAGATTAAAGGCGCGCTTAAATCTTTTAAAGTGAGGATGCTTCTACAAGAGTATTCTTCAGCCATAACGAATCTTTTAAATCGTTTTGTAAATTTAATTGAACAGAACCTGGTTTTCGGGGATACTGTAAGAGAGGAATGCGCTAAGATGGATATAATAAAAAAGTATCGTAAGGAAATAATTGAGGGATTAGAAGAGTTGTCCAAAAAGAAGTGGCTTTCAGAAAAGGAGTTCACGCTTTTGTGTAAGCAGGGAGGCATAGAATAATTTTAGGTTTTTCTCGGCCGGATATATTTAAGGATTGACAGTGCGAAACATTTATTTATAGACTTTAAGAGAGATTTGTCACAAATATTGGAATAAAAAAATTCTCTTAACCTCCTTTAAGAAGTTTTCTACCGTAGGAATATGGTGGAAATAGATGCAGTTTAATCTTAATCCCGTCATGCTTGCGATAATAGGCATCCTCGTAGGTTTTTTCATATTTCTGCTATTTCTGTTTTATACGCGTAGACATTTGACAAAACGATATCTTTACTATTCTAAACTGGAGCCGGTTTTGGCTAACCTAGGCTTTCTCCTTCAAATTTCAGGATTCTTTTATTTACCTTCAATAATTTACGCATATTTTCTTAATGAGTTAAATGCGGCTGTAGGGCTTTCCATAAGCGCATTAATTTTCCTATTTTCAGGGTTTATATTGACTTTTCTATTTGAAACAAAAACACTAAATATGAAACAATCCTGCATGCTTTTAGTTTTATATTTCTTAATTGTTCCATTAATGCATTGTGTGCCCTATTTGTATTTGGGGATTTTTGATGGAAGCATATTAGATCAGATTCTTGATAGCTGGTTTGAAACTTCTTCGGCGGTTTCAACCACGGGGCTTACGCTTCTTGAGGGGACGGTTGTACCTAAATCCGTGATTTTAGCCAGGGGGATAAGTGAATGGATTGGCGGGATCGGCATAATTTTCATTCTGCTTGCTTTTCTTTATCCTAGCGATGCGCTCTCTCACTATGGGAGAGTGCTTGGTATAGAGAAGATTGCTGGGGATTACAAGGTTTCCTTCTTAGTGGTTTTACTCATTTACCTATTTTACACCCTTATTTTCTCGGCGATTTTAATTTTGTTAGGCTTAGATGCATTTACAGCGTTTCATACAGTGCTTACAGTATTTTCTACGACGGGGCTCACGGTTGTTAATATATTAGATCTTCCGTTGCCAGCTATCATAGTTGTTACCGTCATGATGATACTCTCAGCCTTCAGTTTCTCATTTCATCTTAAACTCTTTTCATTCATCTTAAGAAAGAACTCTAGGATAGGCTTAAGTAGAGAAATTAAATTATATCTGGTTTCTTTATCGATTTTCACTCTAGTATTTTGGTTTGCAACAAGAATGAATCCTCTTCAAGCATTTTTTCATATTGCTGATTTTTCAGCTTCGGTTGGACTGAATCTGGTTCCGTTCGGGGAATTGGGAGATTTAGGTAAAATTATTTTGGTGATTGTCATGCTTATTGGACCATGCTCATTTTCGATAGGTGGAGGTATAAGGATATTTAGGGTTTATATTGTTGGAAAAGTTTTGTTGTCGCTTCCACAGATATTCTTAAGAGGGGAGATTCCGGAGATTGAGATTGAGGGGAAACATCTTGGGAAATCGGATGTTCTGATACATTTGCTAACAGCTTTCTTATTTATATTGATTTCATTTTTTGCAGCTTTAATTTTGTGTGGTTATGGTTATAGTTTTGTTGATGCTTTGGTTGAAAGTGTGTCGGCAATAACAACT
Organism: uncultured Candidatus Bathyarchaeia archaeon; assembly: GCA_964431725.1. Taxonomy (GTDB): domain Archaea; phylum Thermoproteota; class Bathyarchaeia; order Bathyarchaeales; family DTEX01; genus DTEX01. The sequence goes on from CAYSKG010000024.1 coordinate 12,347, forward strand.
ACGGGAGATTCGCCTAAAGTATTAACGCCAAACTTGCCTTTTGTCCCGAAGATTTTGATAATAGCGCTTATGTTGGTCGGAAGAATCGAAATCTTGCCTGCATTTGTTGCCTTTTCAAATGTGAAGGTTCCAGAGCAGACTTAGCATAGTTGTTGAATAGCTGTAGTTCATTGGAGAATGAACATTTTATGGAAAGATTCTTTTTGGCGGCTTTTAACTTTTTAGGCTATCACCCCATTACTACTTTATCTTTAATATGAGCATATAAGCGAGAGGAGGTTTCCCATAATTGTTATAGATTTTTCTTTTCTAGAGCATTATTCACCATTAGGTATCTAAAAAGGTGGGAGAATGGTTTTTGCGATTACTTGTTTGCCAGCGAGTAGTAGCATCGCTTTGGGGAGATTATTTTTCCCTTCTTTTTTAGGGATTTTATTATTTTTGACACTTCTTTACTTTCAAGCCCTGTCATTTTCGCTATGTCTCCCGGTCTAAGTGGTTTACCAGCTTTTTCCATAGCTTCCATAACTATTTTCTCTTTATCCTCCACAATTTTGCCCCAATAATCTAACGTATAATTATTTATGTTCAGTGTTCTCCATAAAATTTTTCTTGTATTTATTGTTATTATTGCTCGATCTACTTAATGTTGGGGATTCCTTGCAACATAAAAAGGGTTGGTAGATGTTTAAGGTTAGAATACAGATCCCTAAGTTTGGTGGATGCTATTTATTTTGTTTGAGTTACTTTGGTTTTTAGTTTTTATTGTGGTTCTCTTTTTTCTTTTTGATCCTGTGGTATGGCGGCTACGGGGTTCGCGATCTCCACTCTTCCAGTTTCAATGACTCTTAAAAAGAAGAGAGACCGTGTTTGTTGGACCATTGTAAAACAAAATATTTATAGTAAAGTGAATACATGAAAAGTAAAGTAGAGAGGTGATTATTCTGACAGAAGTTGTGCGAGTTAGCAAGAAATATCAGATAGTTATCCCTAAACAAGCTCGTAAAGCGTTGAACATTAATCCAGGGGATAATCTCATCGTTTCGGTGAGAGGTAAACAAATATTAATGAGACCTAGGCCGAAGAATTACACGGAATACATGCGCGGACTCCATAAAGAGGTTTGGAAGGGTGTAAAAGCAACAAAATACATCAAAGAGGAAAGGGAAGCATGGATTTAAAACAATCCATCAAAGACTTATTAGGGAGGTATCGAACGGTCGGAATAGACACGGTGGCTTTCATATATCATTTCGAGGAAAACAAGAAGTATCTTCCCTTTACTGAGGTTCTCTTCAGGATGGTGGAAACTGGAAGAATAAGAGGCATCACTTCAACCATCACTCTAATGGAGATTTTGGTCAAACCGAAAAAGAACGGAAACAAGGAGGCTGTAGAAGAGTATAAATTCGTACTTCAAACATTTCCGAACCTAGAAATAAAGCCGATCGATGCAGAAACAGCTGAAAAAGCGGCTGAAATCAGAGCCAAATATAAGTTAAAGCCGCCAGACGCCCTACAGATTGCAACCTCACTCGTTAACAAAGCAGAAGCCTTCATAACGAATGACATAGAACTCAAAAATATTAAAGAATTGAAAATCATAATAATGGGAGAAATCCTAAGTAACTAAGACAATAAAACTTGCATTAAACAGCGACTACGAGCTCTTAGATGCATTAGGGGATCCGGTGGGACGGAAATACATGGAAGATGGAAAGCTAAAAGACCTACTGTCAAAGAGGAGCTCCTCCATACCTGCGCATGGACAAACACCAGTAACGAAGCAAGTGTACATTCAGCTATATAGAAAATATGCAGACAACTGTTAAAAACCTTAAGCAGCTAATTGAAAACTCGAAATTCATAAAATGGAAAGAAATAGGCTTTTACTGAGTAAAGGATGGACTGCTTAAATAGGCTTCTAATCTCTTCCGAAGCTAGAGTATGCTGTTAAGGTTTGGTCCAGCTGTCACAGGTTTCCTTGTTTTCGCTTGGATTGTAAGTCCATCCCTCTTTCACTATGTTCGTCACACAGAACTTGTAGGTTCCCGAGAGCAGTGGCCCGGGTTTCCCGCCTTTGGAATACTCGAAGACTACAGTTCCATCGGTTCCTGTTTCACCCGAATAGTTCCTGGTAGCTCCATCTGGGAGAGTTAATGTTCCGTAGACGGTTGCATCCTGAACCGGACTGCCATCAACATCTAAAACCTTAATGGTTACAACTAAGACTTCCCTACCATTCTTCAGGGTTTTCGTTGAGAAGTCTATGCTTTCAACATGCATTTCAGGCTGAGGCGGAGGCGGAGAAACTTCTCCGCATGCTTCGTCAGCATCAACCAAACCATATCCATATTTGCTATCCCATCCTGAGGAACCTAAGTCATCAGCCGTATTCTGAAGCTTTGCCCTAACCTCATTGGGATCCCATCTTCCATTTCCATTAGAGTCGTAGTCATCAACAGGTGTGCAGAGCAATAATGCGATTGTGCCTGAAACATGAGGAGCCGCCATCGAGGTTCCACTTGCATACGCATATCTACCATCCAGGTAGGTGGAGAGAATATTAACTCCGGGAGCAGAGAGCTCAACTGCTGGACCAGTACTCGACCACTTCGCTCGATTGTCGCTTTCATCCGTAGCTGCAACGGCTATTACATTTTCATATCTGGCTGGATAAATCACGTTGTCACCTTTTCCAGGCGGGTTTCCCTCATTTCCAGCAGCTCCAACCAAAACTATGCCGAGGCTGTAGGCTTCGTTGATCCAAGGCTCGATCCCTGGATCCCCGTATTCAACCCTTGATCCCCAGCTCATGGAGATGATCTGTATCTCGTTTCCCGTAACATTATCATAGTAGGTTCCGATGCACCACTCAAGCGCTTCTACGGCATCGCTGTAGCTTCCACTTCCATCGTCAGTGAATATTTTTAGGATGTAAAGGTTAACTTCTGGAGCTACTCCAACAACTCCAATCTCGTTGTCTAAAGCTACAATTATTCCAGCCACATGTGTGCCATGCCCATCATAATCTTCCGGATCCGGATCATTGTCCCCGGAGAAGTCGTAGCCCCAAACATAGGTGAGGTCTGGATGATCCGTATCTATTCCAGTGTCGAGGACTGCTACATTTACTCCTGAACCCTTATTTCCAGATGCATGCACTATTTGGGCGCCTATCCGCTCAACGCCCCATGGCAAGATTTCTCCGACAAGCTCAATTTGTAAATCTGGGACAACATACTTTACATTTGGATTTCTTTTTAAGGCTTCAATAGCTTTTTCCGGGATGATTGCTGCAACAGCAGGTTTAAACTTGTATATAACCCTGATTTTTCCGCCAAGGTTTCTAACTAAATCTGAGTCACGTTTCTCCCTGAACATGATGATGACTGGAACTCTCTCTTGACCTAAGGCTAGAACTCCTATGGGCAGTATAGAAAATGACAGTAACAGCAGAAGCCCTAGAAACAAAATTTTTCTCAAACTCAATTCACTCTGTTTTATTTTTTTGTTCCGCCATATTTAAGCGTAGCTTAGGCATAAAAGGGTGATTTTCAACCTCTCTCAAGAAGAAAAAGTCTTATGTCTTATTCTGGCTCAACCATAAATTCGCAGTAGGGGTCACCCTTCGCTATACACTTTACTTCTTTAGCTTTCATTCTTCTATTGAAGAAAATGGATAAGTAGCCTGCAATCATCCCCCGGATAAGTTGGCTATATGGTTTTCCACTCTTTAAACCCAGCTCACATTCAAAGGAATCGTATATTCTAAAGATTGCTTTTGGAGGATCAGCTTTGATTTCCATAATCTTTAGTTTACCGAAACCTACGGAATTAAATAGATGCACACATATGAGCTGAGCTATTTTAATGGGGTCAGCTAAACCGAGCTTCAATCCTATCTCCATATGTGATCTCCCGTATTTAATGCCAGCTTCAAACCCGAAATAATATAGGAATGCTTCTCCCCCTGTTCCGAAGCGCTCTCTCACCCCGGAAATTAAGCCGCTGTAGCCCCACTTACGCAATATTATAGCTCTCTCGCCGCCCATTAGAATTCTATGAAAGCATGCGTCCGCTATGAAGCCTTCGATGGGCGATTGGATAACTTCAACTTTTTTGACTCCCTTTAAATTACGCATTTCCTCAGCAATCTTCTCAGCTGAAATATTGGTGTTGGTTAAATCAACAAAACCTAAACCACGTATAGTTTTATCTTTTAGGCTTGGCATAGAGTAGGATACGCAGAGGATTACGGCATTATAGGCGGCTGGCACAGCTGAAATTTTACTTAAAACGCCAGGTTTAGGTTCAGCCTCAACTATAAAGCCGCAAAGTTTTCTATTGGGAAGAAGTAGGAATCTGCCGATATCAAATTCTTTCAAGCGATAATTCCTCCTTTGCACAAAAATATTTTGAAAGAGAGTTTTAACATTTGTTCATTTTAAATACTTATTTATTTTAAAAAAAGAAAATTTATATTTGTTCATACATTTTCCATAGAATTAAGCGGCATAGAAGAAACTAAGTTAGCGCAATTTTAAAATCACACTAAACACTATTCTTCAAGATTAAAGTTAATGTTTGCTTTCTTCCTGCGGTTTAATTCCCTCAGGAAAATCCCTTTTTATCTCTTCAAAGAACTTATCCATTTTGGCATACATACGAGAAAGCTTATCGCAGGGAAATGAGGAACAGTAAGTACACAACTTCAAACCTTTGTCTTTAGCACAGTCTCGAATGGAGCATTCATCCTTTCTTTCCCAACAGCCAGGACACTTAAATTTTTCAGTTCCCTGGATATAGTATGGGCACCAACCACAGTATAAGCCGCAGGGAGCTAAGAGAACACTAATATCGGACAGCTTATTCACCAACCTTCCATCTATTAGGACTTAACTCCCCAAAAATAGGGAGCTAACATTTCAGGCTTGAACGGCCTTTTTCTCCTTTCTTCACCACATCTAAGAGATAACATGTTTCCCCTTAAAAAGTTATGGCAGTAATGCAAGAGCCGTAAAGCGGCAGAACCGCCTCGAAACTTTCTAAATCCACAATAATCATGAAGAATAAAAGGAGCAATGGCTTCT
>CAYSKG010000025.1:0-17341 GCA_964431725.1 uncultured Candidatus Bathyarchaeia archaeon
AGTAAAATTGATGATTTTCCAGCGCCGTTTGGTCCACATATTAGATTGACGCCGGGCTTAAGAGGTATTCTAGCGTATTCGTAGGACATAAAGTTCTCTAAGATTATCTCTGATATTAGCATTGCTGGGATCCTCTTTCAGGATGATATTAATGAGCTAAGCTTCCTTTTAAGGATATTCTACAAGTTTTTAACCAAAAATCGTTCTTTAGCTTTTTTAGTAAAAGCATTCTTTGAAATTTGATTTTTATCTTATAGTTTAATCTCGTTCTCGACTATAAACGTAAACGTTCATACATTCTTCATTAACTGTAGCCTGATATCCATTTTCTTCCGATTCCCTTCCCTGAATGCCTAAGCCAATATCCAAACGATTTGGATTCTTGAGACGGAAAAATTCTTTAAGGTTGTTCTTGTGATAAGTTCTTGTCTCTGGATTCCGTATATCATACTTAAAGCAGCCTATATAGTAGGTATTAAGTTTAATTTCGTTCTAAATTGGCAGTTTTCTCAGCGATTTTTAACTCTATTTCTTGTTTTCGCTTCTCCTTGAGAGATTCATAGGCTTTCCCACGAACTTATTAAACCCCATCGATAACCTATTATCAGCGAGGAGGAGACTCTCATTCAGATTATGTGTTCAAAGAGCTTTTTCACGTCTTTCTGATAAGCATTTTCATGTTTATCTGCCCCAAAATAAGCCTGCGATTTTAAGTTGTATCGGTGATAAAGTTTTTTCCTTAGATAAACTTATAGCTTAGTATCAGTTGATACATATGTGGTTAACGGTCATTCACGCATATATCGTTACTGAAGGAGCGGAGCGTGTAGCTTGAGGGAGTTTAGTTTTGTTCATGTAGCTGACGTCCACCTCGGTTATGAGCAATATAATCTTAGCGAGAGGCGTGAAGATTTTGATAGAGCCTTTACTGAGGTTGTTGATAAAACAATTGAATTAAAACCCAATTTTATGATAATCTCGGGAGACCTATTTCATCATGCTAGACCTCTAAACATAACTCTAGAGAGGGCGATAAGAAATTTTAGGAGAATGAAGGATGCTGGCATACCAATCTTGGCTGTTGATGGCTCGCATGATTCTGCTCCGAATGTTGTAACAGGCACCATACTGAATCCTCTTGATAGCGCCGGTTTAATCTACTATCTCCCTAGGCACGAAGGGGCGTGCTGGGAAAGCGACTATTGTTATGTTTACGGTGTGCCAAACTTTAGGACTAGGGATAGAACTGAAAGGCGGTTACCCGCATTCTATGAGAACAAAAAGCCTACACCACGTGAATCTTCCTTTAACATTTTTGTTTTTCATATGGCTTTGGATGTTCCTGAGATAACCAGCATATATCCTAAGATGGCGGCTGAAGCTTCACCAAATTTGATACCGGATGGGTTTGATTACTATGCTGGTGGGCATATACATGTGCCTATACATGTGCCCTTCAAAAATGGGACGCTTGCTTATAGTGGTTCAACAGAAACCGTTAGCTACGAGGATGCATATGCTGATAAGGGCTTCTATTACGTTGAGGTGAATCAGAACGGCGACGTGGAAGTGAATCATATAAAACTAGAGAGCCCAAGGAAATTTAAGATATTGGATAAGAATTTCAGCGATTTATCTCCGCAGGAAATAACCGACTTAACTATAAAAGTCATTAAGGAAGCTGATGAGGAAGGCATAGTTATAGTTCCAGTTTTGAGAGGATCTCTTCCAGTTGAATCAAGTAGGAGGGAGATTGATTTAGCGAAAATTAAAAGAGCCGCTGAGAAAGCTCTCATAGTTCATCCAATTATACTCCTAAGGGAGAAAGAGTTTCCGGAGGAGGTAATACGGAACATATTTGAGAGCGAAATGAAAGATTTAAGAGCCAAATCATATGAGTATTTTCTTCAATTCTTCCTGCAACGTTATAAACGCGATGAGGCTGAGAGAAGAGCTCGCATAGCCTTAGACCTAATACAGTTCTTAGTGAGAGATGAGGAGAATAAGGTTAAGGAAATTTTGGAGGATTTGTTAAAATGAAGATTGACAGTATACTAATTGAAAACATAAGGTCTCATGTGAAAACTTACATAAAATTCTCAGATGGATTTAACTGCTTGGTAGGTGGTCTTGGCGCTGGTAAATCTAGCATTCTCTACGCTATAGACTTCGCATTTTTTGGTGATCCAATTGGTAGAAGCTACGATTATCTTCTTCGTGAGGGAACAAACATTGGCAGAGTTGCATTAAAGTTTGTAGAAAATGGGAAGGAATATACTCTCTGGAGGGGGCTCAGGAGACATGGTAACCGCATAAGTCAAGATATGGAGCAGCTTAAACTCTTTAGGGGAGAGGATCTCATAGCTGAAATGAGAAATGAAGCTGTAAAGGAACAGTTAAGGTCAATAATAGGCATAGATAAGGAGATTTTCCGCAATATAATGTGGGTTAGACAAGAAAGGCTTAAAGAAATATTGGATATGACGCCTACTGAAAGGCGAAAACAGTTAGATCAGCTCTTCGGCGTATCAGACTATGAAACTTCTTGGGCTAATTTAAGATCAATTCAAAGATGGTATGAAAGCGAAAAGAGAACTCTGGAGCGGGATCCAGATATAATTAACGTAGGGGAGATACAAAGCGAGTATGATAAAGCTGTTGAAGAATTATCTAAAAGAGATATGAATCTTGAGGAGGCACGGAGGCAGCTTCAGGAGGCGGAGTTAAGGTTTAAAGAGGCGTCAGTCCGCCTTGAGGAAATCATGGCATTACGTCAAGAAAGTGAGAGATTAAAAGCTAAAGAAGCAGAGCTTAAAACCAAGATTGGAAGTTTGGAGGGCGTTTGCACTAGGTTAATGCGTGAGATTAAAGAGCGAAAAATTAGAGTGAATGAATTGGAGGGGCGATTAGAAGACTTAAACATTCGAGAGAAAGCCGTTAGGGGGAAACTTGAGGATTTAGGTTTACCTACGGACTTATCTCAAGGAGAACTCCAATCGCATATTAATAGCATTATTGAGCAGATATCAAGCATACAAGGGGAAGAGGAAAATGTTAGAGGCGAGATTAAACGAGTAACTCAGCGAATAACTAATCTTGTTAAGGAAAGTAAGTGCCCATTATGCCTTCAACCCATTTCACCTGAATATAAGGATAAGTTGATAAAAAGCTTATATCAAGAAATTTCTGACTATAGGCAACAGCTGGAGGAGCTTGAAAAGAATACTAGAGAGCTTGGACAGCTGAGAAACCTTTTATTCTCAGTATTCTCTGACCTGCAAACTATTCGTCCTAAAAGAGACGAAATAATTAGACAGCTAGAAAACGAGAGAAAACTCCTCAATGGAGCATTACAGGAACTTAAAGATAGAGAAAAAGAGATAAAAATGCTTAGGAATCAGCTATCAGCTCTACAGTCCAAAATCGCCAGATTTGACTATTCAAGACTTGAGGAAGCTCAGAAACTCTACAATGAAGCTATGGAGAAATACTCCAACCTAAAGTATAAAGTTCAAAGTTTAGAGACGCAGAAAAACGAAATCATGCTCAGATTGAAGGATCTTAAGAAGCGATTAGATGCTGCTCAAAAGAAGATTGAGCGATTAGAAAAAGTTAATGGAATATTAGGGTTTATTGAGGAAGCTAGGCAAGCCTATAGAAGTATACAACCTAAAATAAGAAGAGACTTCATCAAGTATCTTGAAAGGATGATACAGCACATACTAGATGACTTAGCTGGATCCGATGGGCCGCCGCTTACGGTTAAGATTGACGAGAATTATACTCCTATAATAATAGGCGAAGAAGGATATGAGAGGAGTATATTAAACTTATCCGGTGGGGAGAGAACCTTTCTAGCACTTGCATATCGTTTAGGTGTAGGTCAGCTTATAATGCATATTAAATCCGGACGGGGATTGAGTATGTTACTATTGGATGAGCCGACAGAAAGTTTGGGTAGGGAGGATGGATCAATAGATAGGTTGGCTGAATTAATATCACGCCTAAAAACAGTTGAGCAAGTCATAGCGGTGACTCATAGCGAAGCATTTGCTGAAAAAGCGGATTATGTGATAAGAGTTGAAAAGAGGGAGGGAAGAAGTTCAGTAATGATTGAGCAAAGCTAAAAGGAAGAGTTAAAACTCTTTATGTATAATTAGGGGGGTTTAAACATGATTAAAGTTGGTTGTTGCGGCTATCCAGTCTCTCAAACAAAATATTATGAGACTTTTAAACTTGTTGAGTTGAATAGCACTTTTTACAAGTATCCGAGTATAAAAACCGTCGAGAAATGGAGAAATAAAGCCCCTGAAGATTTTGAGTTTACAGTTAAAGCCCATCAAGACATAACTCACAGATACAGATTAAACCTTAAGCAGGCATCTGAACCTTTCGAGAAAATTAAGCAGATATGCCGCGTTCTAAAAGCGAAGATAATTCTCATACAGACCCCAGCATCCTTCAGCCTAAAAAACCTAGAGAAGGCTGAAGAATTCTTTAGAAAAGTTAACCGCGAGAATTTTATTTTGGTTTGGGAAACCCGTGGTTCATCATGGGAGAGTGAGGAAGCGCTGGAGAAACTTAGGGACGTATTGAGTGGTTTAGGTATTACGCATGTAACCGACCCATTTAGATTAACACCGGCTTTTATAACCAGCCTAGCCTATTTTCGTCTCCATGGTCTCGGCGAACGCATGTACTATTATCAGTACACAAATGAGGAGCTAAGAAGGCTTTATGAGATTGTTAAAAGATTTGAAGGGGCAAAAAGGGATGTTTACGTGCTATTTAATAATCTTTCAATGTTTGAGGATGCAAAACGTTTCATCTTTTTCATGGAAAGAAGATGCTTTCCATCCGTAACTGGATCATATGGTCTGAACTCCATTAAGGCGGTTCTCAGCAGAACACGATATCCTACAACAAAAAGCATGTTGATTAAGAGGGTTGGTTGGAGGCTGGTTGAATTGGAAAATGGAGAGCAGATTAGGCTCAGCAAACTACTGGATGATATACCTGCGAAAACCTATAGGAGCTTAGACGAAATTCTTGGAGAAATAAAGGGAAACATATAAAAATACAGATGCTGTTTGAAGATGCTAAAAATTTTCAGACAGCAAAAATAATAAATATATAAACTTTCAAAAAAGAAAATTTATTATGGCGAAATTTTTTGGATTAGAAAATCCAGTTGAATCTGTCATGAGGAGACCCTCTGCCACAGCATTGTTTTCCGATAAAGTTTCTTTTATTGTTAAAAAAGGATGATTTCAAATAATATTGGAGCTATTGTGGTGATGAGCGGCGGCAATCCTGTAGGCGTGATAGCTAAGAGACGTAATTGAGAAAAATTGTTAGAGATGATAGAAACCCTAATGAAACATGTGCAGAGGAAATAATGTCTTCCCCTTTAATATCTATCGAAGCTAATAAAACCATAAAAGATGCGCTGGTTTTGATGTGTGACAAAAAATAAGAAGATTGGGAGTTACAAGGAGAGATAGACTTATAGGTATAGTGACTGAAAGAAGATTACTTAATGCTTTAGCCACCCATTAAAAATATTTCCACCCTTATTTTTGTTAGAGAAAAAATAGGCGCTCCATAAACCTAAAAAATGTGGGAATTATTAATTTCAATGTATTGCTCATCACCATTAATGCTATATAATAAACACTAAACAAACAAAAGAAAAATATTTTTAGTTTTTGAAGATGTTCAGTTTATGGCATATAAGCGTATATTAGGCAACACACAATTGCCAAGGCGGCCCCTATAAGACCCCAAGCAGCCCATTCAGAAGCGATTAGCTGCGGAAAAACCTCTATGAAAAGCGGTAAAGCCTTGGAATATAGAAGATTAGCTGCGACGCCTAGCATAAACCCTACAAGTCCTATCACAAAAAGGGTGAGGGCCATTCTGGATCTATGACCCAAATTTTTCACCTCCAAATTTTTCGATTAACCAAACTTTTCGCTTTCAGCTTCAGGAGTCTTTGATACTATTAGCTCTGGGAACTTCTCTTTCATCCTTTCTTCAGCAACTAATGCGGCTTCCTCGAGTATTTTCTGTGCTTCTTCGCTTGCGGGTTCAAAATCGAAACCTGTGCCAGCAGCTTGTCCAGATTCAATCATTATCTCGTCAAGCATGGTCATTATGGTGTTTATTTCATTCTCAGCATTTGGCATTAAGCCAACTATACCTGAGCGGACATCCTTCAATATTTCCAGCGCTGGCGCTATAACAGATGCGGCATTTCCCATATGGGTTATCGTGCCTAATCTTAGGGCAATTCTCTCGAGGGCTAATCTAGCATTAGACATCAAGTTTATTGTTTTTCTTAGCTCAGCTAATTCATTAGCATAAACTTTCGCTCTTTTGATGTCATGCTCAGAATAAGCATCAACAACCTTAGAGAAAAGGGATTTATCTCTTCTGGATAAATTGTTTATTGCATTTTCAAGCGCTTTAGCTTGACTCTCTATGCGTCTGATGGCTAGTGAAAGCTTATATCTTAGGGGCTGGCGAGGTTTTATAGTGTTTGCCACTCGATCAACTATGTTACTTTTAGTTCCTTCCCATTCCTTACTAAATTTTGACATCCGGCATCACAAACGATTTGAGGCTAAAGAAGATATTTGAGTTTTCTTATCATTGATGTATTTACATGATTATTATACTAGATATTCATCTTTCTCTTAAGAATACATCTTTATTGAAAGATAGAGGTATCAACAGCCTTCAGATATAAAATTTATCGTTTTAACGCTTATTTGGATGCAATTATGAAAAAATAATTAAGTTTTGGCTTCGCAAATTTCTGTTTTGATTTTTCTCTAGACTCCATCATTGAAAATCCTTAAGGTATCCCTCACTCTTCACCTCTTTTAGCGCCTCATCAAATTTCTCTATGGTTGTTGCAATATCTCTTTTAGTGTGAGCTATTGAGAGAATTAATCTTGACCCCATTGGATGTATCCCTCTATTTATTAGGGCTTTTTCCACCATACGCATAATTTTTCTGCTTTTATCCATCTTTCTTTGGAATCTAACATAACTCTCAATATCAGAAACTTCAATATCTTCTTGGTTTACTCCGAAACCAATGTAGATTATTGAGGGTGTTGTCCCCCATGCTAGGGCATTGATATTGTTGTCTTCAATTACATCGTTTATGCCACGCTTCAGCATTTCACCCTTTCTATTTATAGAAGGATGAACCCTACCCTCAAGAATTAAACCTAAGCATGCGTTCCCAGCGGCTGCGGATAATGGATTAGCGTTAAATGTTCCCGGATGGCTTATACGTTTGAAATCTTTTCTCCCCTCAATTTTAAACTCAAGCAAGCTCATATATTCTTTCCTTCCAGTAACGGCGCCTCCGGGATAGCCTCCAGCTAATATTTTACCCAAGGTTGCCATATCTGATGTTACGCCATAATGTTCTTGAGCCCCACCAGGGGCGTCTCTAAAGCCGGTGACAACCTCATCGAAGATTAAAATAACGCCTTTATCTTTAGTTATTTTTCTTAGATCCTCAAGAAATTTTTTGGAAGTAGGTATAAGCCCCATCGATGCGCCTCCAGGCTCAAGTATCACACATGCAACGTCATCTCTTTCAAGAGACACTTCAATAGCTTCAATGTCATTCGGTGGCAAGGCGATGGTGTAACGGCATATTTCTGGCGGTATTCCAGCGGGATAATCGTCTGAAAGAGGCGGTGAGTAGTCCGGATTATAATTGGTTGCGGTATAATCAAGCCATCCATGGAAGTGTGAGAGAAACTTTATGATTTTCTTTTTACCCGTGTAGGCTCTGGCTATACGAATAGCCATCATGGTCGCTTCGCTACCAGAATTCGTAAATTCAACTAGTCCTCCTCTAGCGCATGGCATTAGACGAGTAACCTTCTCAGCCCATTTAATTTCAAGTTCATGGGAAGAACCTAAGTGCGTTCCCTTACGTGCCTGTTCAACGGCTGCTCTAGTTACAACCGGGTGGGCGTGACCTAGAATTAAGGCTCCGTGTCCCATCCAATAATCGATATATTCGTTACCGTCAACATCCCATTTTCTAGAGCCCTTAGCTCTAACGCAATATATGGGCATAGGTTCAAAATATCGTGAATCGTGGGTCACCCCTCTAGCGAAGAAGTTTTTAGCTTTCTCATATAATTTCTGGGATTTCGGATGTTTCTTTAGATATTCCCTCTCTATTTTACTCATGGAGCTATCCTTAATCATTTTTGACATCTTCTGGAGCATCTCTCTTTGAAATTGTTAAATATATAATTTTTGAGTTATCCTCAACAAAGATTGAGAGTAAGCTTTAAACTTTGTAATAATCTAAGCTTTTGTAAGCTTAAAGAAGAGAAGAAAGATTCTGTGGGACAAAAGATAATGATTGATGGAATATTCTTCGTTGGCCATGTTTCCGTGGATAAGGTTCAGAATATTAATGGATCTAATGTTCAGCCGGGTGGGGCTGCATTATACGCTGCTATAGCAGCGAGAACCCTTCTAGAAAATGTTTATCTGATTTCAGTTATTGGTAGAGATTATCCTTTCTTGGATGTTCTAGATATTTTCCCAAGAAGATTTCTGAAGATTTCAAAAGCTCCCTCAACAAAGTTCAGCATAAAATATAATGAACTTTGGGAGGCAGAGTATTTAGAGGCTAAATATGGATCAGGACTCAAAATTTCTCCGTCACTGATACCAGTTGAAAGTTTGAGCTCTGAAAGCATAGTGCATATTTCGCCCTTATCTCCAATTAGAGTGAAAAGAATTATGCAGAGAATTAGGGAGAGAAAACCTAAAACGAAGGTTTCAGTCAACGCTTGGATAGGCTACATAAAAGGGGAGAATAAAAAGATCCTCAGAGAAATAGCCTCAGAAGCTGACTTTTTCATACTGAATGATTCTGAAGCAAAAGCCCTTACAAATGCGAAAAGCCTCTCAACAGCCCTAAAAATTCTAGAGTCTAGGATGCTTGTTGTAACCCTAGGCGAACTGGGTGCGATAATAAATAAAGAGGGAGAAATCCAGATTGTGCCCGCATTAAGGTTTCCAGTAGAAAGGGTTATAGATACAACTGGTGCTGGAGATGTGTGGTGTGGATCTTTTCTAGCCGCCTATAAGCAAACGGGAGATTTAATGAAATCCGTAACAGTGGCGTCAGTGATTTCCAGCATAAAATGTGCTGGTTGGGGTTTTAGCAAGCTCTTAAACCTAAGATTCAAAAAAGTTGATGACATTCTTGAATATATTATCGGATTAAAAGAGGGGGGAATGCAAAAGAAAATTCTAGATTATCTGAGCAAATGACAACCTCCTCAAACACAATTTTTGTTAAGGATCCAGAAGCTGAATAAACCTTAAGAACCTAAGTACTAAAGTATTGGAGGAAGCAGATGGGAATATGCTATTTATCCTTGGCGATGGGATATGCAAATAAATTTTTAAAGAGCGCGTTCAGTTGTCACATCAATCATTTTCTGGATTTCCGTTTCTAAATCTTTTGGCAACCCGAATATGCTTATATCTATGAAGCCTCTTACTATTAGGGCCTCAGCTTCACTTTTCGAGAATCCTCTAGCCATTAAATATTGAATTTGATCCTCAGCTATTTTTCCTACGGCTGCCTCATGGGAGAGCTCAGCGCCTTGGGCTTTAGCTATTAGCTCCGGAATCGCGTAAATCATGGCTTCATCGGATAGGAGCAAACCTCTGCATTCTAGGTGAGCTTTTGTGTCACCGTGTTCCCCCTGCAGAAAACCTCTTGCATATATTTGCGCCTTATCAGCCGCTACAGCTCTAGATATAACTTCACCTCTGCAACCTTCATTTTGGAGAACTATTTTTGAGCCAACATCAATATAGGAGTTGCCGACGCCGTAAAGGATATTACTGAACCTTACACGTGATTCTTTGCCCCTACAATATGCAACAGGATACATTTGTAAACTTTTAACTGGTTTTAGGCACATGTAATTGCTTATGAAGATCGCATTATCCTCAATCACGGCTCCCGATCTAGGTCTAGTGTCGAAATTTTGAGCCCAATTATGGATCATTGTGAATGTGAGTTTAGCGTCCTCTTTAATGTAGAACTCCGTTACACCGACATGTAATCCGCGATGAACATTTGAATGTAACGTACAACCAGTTATTATCTGCGCTTCAGAACCAGGTTCGGCAATTATTATGTTATGAACATTTTGGTTTAGATTGTTAACTGATATAAAGATGCATGCTTGTAGGGGAATTGTAACTTTTTGATCTTCAAGTATTCTGATGAAGTATCCTTGATCCCAAGCTAGCTCCGCTAAAGCCGTGTATTTATCTGTATCAACCTTTACGATTTTCCACCAGTATTTTTTAAGCCAACTATATTTTTTTAGAGCTTCTTTAGTGCTCATAATTTCAATTTTATTCTCAAATACGTCCTGAATTGCCTTGAATATTACCGAATGATCGATTTGGAAGAAGGTTGCTGAGCGACTCTTCTCATCCGGAACTACACCTACTTTAAGAGCTCTCTTCAAGATGTCTTCTGAAAGACTTGAAAGCGGGCATGGCTCCCAGTTTTTGGATCGCCTAGAATACTGATCTAGATCCAAGTCTGGACCTAAGCTTGCCGGCTTATTTCTGGCTCGCAGCGCTGCGTCTTTACTCGAATACATTTCATGCACCACACGTATCCCTCATTAAGTATTTGACCTAAGATTTTCACTGGTGGACCGGAACAGACGATTGTACCATTTAATAAAACATGCGCCCTATCAGCATTAACATAGCGGAGTATAACTCCTAGATGAGTGATTATTAAAGCTGAACGATCACGTAGTAGTTCATTTATGACTTCACCTAAAACTCGGAGATTTTCAACATCAACCCCTGAGTCAGGTTCATCAAGAATAAGAAGATCTCCATTTTGAGCTAAAACTTGAAGTATTTCAGACTTTTTAATTTCTCCGCCGGAGAAACCTAGGTTTATGTCTCTTTCAAGAAAGTTGGGTGTAAACTTCACCTTATTTAAAAGATCATTCATCTTATTTTTATCTGGGATTAAATGATTCAGTACCTCACCGAGTTTTACGCCTCTAATAGCTGGAGGATTCTGGAAGGCTACGCTGATTCCCATCTTTACTCTTTCATTTGTTGGAAGATTTGTTATATCTTTGCCTTTGAAGATTATTTTACCCTCAACAATCTTGTAGGATGGGAAGCCTAAAAGAGCCATTATTAGCGAACTCTTACCTGAACCATTTGGGCCGAAGAGAACGTGAACTTCCCCTTCAGGTATTTGCAGATTCACCTTGTTAAGTATTCTTTTTCCAGAGACTTCAACGCTTAAATTTTGGATTTCAAGTATATTATCAACCAAGACTTTTATCCTCTCGACATACTATAACACCGTAACTAATTAATGTTAATCCGCTGTTTTCAGCATTTTTCGATTATTCCACATTAAATGGTTCATTTTCAATAGCAGCCTTCTGTCTATTTATGCTCAGAATTATTTTAGGATCAACCTTTGGCTTTCTATTATAAGTATACAGCCCATTTGTCTCCTGCTCAATATCATATAATTGCGTATAGCAGAAGCCTGAAACACCCCTATTGGAAAGTAGGCTTTCAGTTAGGGCTCTGTATCTGGCAATAAACTCTTCAAGAGTTTTTGGTTTTTCACCGTAACCCCAGCTTCCACCAACCTCTAAGCCAGGTGGATTCCACCATATTCCGCCATATTCGCTTACCATGAATGGTTGATTCCTATAGGGGATATTTCTCAGGAAAAAGTTTGGAGGTCTAAAATCAAATGGAATCTGGTTTTTAAGGTTTACATAGTGGGATTTAAATATTTCAGGGTTCTGCTCATAATCATGGACGTCATATATATCGATTTCCTCATCCACATGTGTCCAGCCGCTACAGTCAATAACTAACCTTGTAGGATCAATTAGCTTAGTTATGCGAGTGACTCTACGAATGAACTCAATGCAATCTTCATCGTTGACATGGATGAATCTCTCATTAAAGGGGGTCCATATGATTATGCATGGGTGATTTATGTCTCTCCTTACAGCTTCAATCCACTCATCTAACACGGCATCCCTAGTCGAGGGATTTGTTAGGTCTGCACCCCAATCTGGAAATTCGCTGGCTACGAGATAGCCGAGCTTATCAGCCCAATACAGGAAGCGTGGTTCAAACACTTTCTGATGGAGACGAGCGCCGTCGAAACCCATATCCTTAGCCAACTCTATATCACGTTTCAAAGCCTCGTCGGAGGGCGCTGTGTAAATACCATCTGGATAATATCCCTGATCTAAAACTAATCTTAAAAATCGTACTTGGTTATTAAGCAATATTTTATTTCCAACTCTACGGATTTCTCGTAAGCCGAAGTAAGAATTAACTTCGTCTATTGAACCAGCTTGTGGAGTAAGCTTAAGAACCAGCTTATATAGGTAGGGGTCTTCCGGAGACCAAAGATGCGGATTTGGTATTTTCAGATGAATAAGGCTTACTGGATTCAGGGATTTTGTTTTTCCCTCAGCCACTAGGCTCTCCTCGTCATAAGCGTATGCTGCGAGAACATACTCGCTTCTCACTCCTTCAAGGTGAACACTTATGAAGACTTCACCCTCATAAGGGTTGGTTGTTATGTGGAAAAATTTTATGTACTGCTGTGGAACATTCTCCAACCAGACAGTTTGCCAAATCCCAGTTACACGTGTGTAAAGACAACTATAGGATTTTAGGCGGTGACTCTGTTTTCCAGTTGGCTGGAGACCGCTTCTACACTCGTCGACAACCCAAACAACCAATTCATTATCTTTGGGCTTCACTAGCTTAGTTATATCGAACGTAAAAGGTGTATATCCACCCTTATGCGAGCCAGCTTTGTTGCCGTTAATCCAAACAGTCGCCTTGTAGTCAACAGCGCCAAAGTGAAGTAAAATTTTTCCGTCAAACCATTTTTCTGGAACATTAAAGAAGCGTCTATACCAGATGGATTCCATGAAATCCTTCTCTTCCACGCCGGAAAGCCTACTTTCAGGGGGGAATGGCACAATAATTCTTCTTGAGAAGTCCCTTCCACATCTCCAACCCTTCTCAAGTCCACTTTTACTGTTGTCTATTTCAAACTGCCATTCACCATTAAGATTTATCCAATTCATTCTTTCAAAATCCGGTCTAGGATGCTCGGGTCGGGGAATCATCAAATAGCTGTCCCTCCCAAATCCATAAGCCTAATCTTATGAATACGTGAGAGAATTTCGAATATTATTTTTGCGGCGTTTATGGCGGTTATGCCATTATCGTATTTAGGAGCGACTTCAACTATATCGAATGCAACTAACCGTCTGTCGCATATGCCTAGCAACATGTCTAGGAGGAGACTTATGGAAATGCCTTCAGGCTCTGGATTCTGAACAGCTGGTGCAAAAGCTGGATCTAAAACATCCATATCTACCGTGATGTAAATTCTATCGCAATCTTTTAGTAGCCTTTTGATCTCCTCAACTATTTTATTTGGATATGCATGCATGATCTGCCGGGAAGTTAAATATTTTATGTTATTTGATTCTGACGCATAGCTTAATTCTTCTCTGCATACGGCTCTTGTTCCAACTTCAATTATCTTTTTAGGTTTTATTTCCTCGTTTATCCTACGCATAAAGGTGGCGTGGCATAGTTTCTCATCGAGATACTCATCTCTCAAGTCTAGGTGAGCGTCAAAGCTTATGAGCGCAAGTTCATCTTCAATGCTTTTGACGGCTCCAAACGTTATCGTGTGTTCTCCACCTATAACTATAGGAGTTTTTTCGCTTTTCAAGATGTCTCTACATACAAGCTCTATCCTTCTCAGCGTCTCATCAGTTTTTCCGCTGACATGTAGATCACCAGCGTCATGAATGCTTAAGTCTTCTATATCAATCCCTGACCTGAAGCTGTAAGTTTCAATATTAAGTGATGCTTCTCTGATTGCCATAGGTGCAAATCTAGCTCCAGAACGGAAAGTGCTTGTTGCATCAAAGGGCACTCCAAAGACTACATATTCTGCATCTTCAAATCTTTTTTGAAAACCGCTGAAATACATGGTTGTGGAAGTGAAAAGTTTTAGATTGCTCATTCGATGCCTCCATTAATTAATAGTGAAGATTTATAAACCATAAAATTGTCATTATCTAACATATTCATTTCCCATAATTGAGACAACTGGAACATTAAGTGAATGCTTCGGGTTGAGACTATGACGGATGCTAAGAAGAGTAAGACTTCAGAAGTTTTTGCGGCTTCCCACATACTTTCAGCCTCATATTTTATTGCGGGGGTGGCGTTATTAGCTTTAATGACTCAGCCCAGATATATACCAGTTCATTTAGGCATCCTCGGAATCCTTAACATAATAGTTTCCTATAGCATAAGTAAGATGAAGAGATGGGCGCTTTACCTATGCGCTTCCACTTCAACGTTAGGTCTCGTTTTTGGGGGCGTTATGTTAGCTATTACAGTAGGTTCCTTCAGCCTAGACATAATGGACATACTGATTTTGTTGGGTGTAACCGCGTACCTAATTCTCTCGATAGCTATGCTGATTTATTTAGCCATCAAAAGAAATGAATTTTCATAAATTTTCTTATTAAATTATTTATTTTGGCCGCCTCTGAATTATTATTTGGGAAGCTTATGCCATATTCATTTCCATCTAACCTTCGAAAGTCTATTAGGGTTCCAGTCGAGCAAGCCTATGGAGTGTTATCTCAGGTTTTAGAGGAAATAAGCGATAGGAAAAAGAGTGGTGGAGAGAGAGTCTTCAGGGTTCATATTAGCAAGGGAATGGGAATAATACTTAGGATACGATTATTACCTGAGGGAGAATTTAGTTCGCTGGAATTTAACTTTGATTATCGCGGTTTCATATTTATAATTCTAGCAGCTCTAGCCATACTGATTGGATTAAGCCTACTTTTGTCTTCTTTTACCCTGCTGGTTCTCGGCGTAATAGTCATGCCGATATTGGCTTATAGAGCTAGCTTTACAATAGAGAGGTTTCTGAGAGACTTTTATGATATTTTACGAGGTTTAGAAATTGAATATTCTAGAAGAAAACTTATGGAGGATCGAGCTAGATGGCAACGTAATCCGAAAAATGTAGATGACCTATATAAAAAATTATGTGAGAAACATGTTAAGACTTGGGGAGATACTTATGCTCTAAAATATAAAATAGAAGAGTATCAGAGACGGGGATTAACAAGGGACGAAGCCATAAGGAAGATCGCTGAGGAGGAGGGAATCTTCTAGCGTCGGAATCTAGTCTTCTTTTCACGATACTTGCCATATGCTAATGTAAGTGTCGCTGTTAACCAGGCTGTAACATTCTGGCAGATCAGATACTTCCATATTACATTGGCTTCTAAGAGAGAGGTGCTTAAAGGTTTGATTAGACCTGAAATACTATTTCTAAGGAAAACTGCGGGTAAGCCTATAGCATTAATTAGAGATGAATTAAGTTGGCTGAACAATTTAACTAATGCCCTAAAGAGGTCACTACTCCAATATAGGTTTAAGACGAAAAAGTAGAGAGAGGATGGATAAACTGATATAAATAAAATAAATAGTAGGAAACTGAATAAAATAACGACTCCTAAAGTACCCTTAGGAATGGATTCAAGAAAGTAAAATGTTTTTGTTAAGGCAGATTTTTTACCTTTTTTTATCGGTTTATACGTTTTCGGTTTAACGGATTTATTTAGGTAAATCCAGCTTAATATAATTATAAAAGTGACGTTCAGCGGAATTAGATGAAAGATAAGGCTTATGGATATTGACGGCAAATTTTTACCTAAGGAAATTTCTAGAGGCGACGGATCATTTAAGCCAATTGAGATGAAGGATGTTACTAACGCGTACTGAAGCAAAAAGATTATAATTACACCTATAAGATTTACAACAATACTTTTAAGTCTATGATGCAGTTCATTGAAAGCCAACTTTCACACCATATTCCAGCTATTAAATGGCATTCAGGATCTTTACTTACCAAAGACTATAGATTATTTAATTGGTATTTTAGCTTTAAAGCTTTAGGGAAAAACCTTACATTTTGGTGAGAAATTTTGTTGTAGAAAAGTAAATAAAAAGAAGTTTTTTATGGAACAGGCGTGAGAACTGAATTAGAAGCGTGGTGCTCCGGCCGGGATTTGAACCCGGGTCCGCGGCTTTCTTCCAGTTGGGTTTCTGTCGAGAGGCCGCTATACTTGACCGGACTATACTACCGGAGCATTAGCCATTACCTTTCTAATCTATTTTCAACTCTCTTTATTTTTCTTTCTGATAAGCTAATTTTTATGAAATCAGATTCTCTGATTCATATTAATTTTTCTTTAAGAAATCTATTTAAGTGCCTCTTCAACAGAGTTTTTGACGGGTTCATAAGCTCAATAAGGAGGTTCCAGAAGCTCTCTCACAGATTATAGGCGGTGAGACCGCTCTTTATGAAAAGAACGTTTTCCATCTTGAGAGAGATCGGAATCCTAGGATCAATCTGCATGTTAATTAGGGGTTTAATTGGCCTAAGTTTGCCGCTTAAGTACATCTTTAAGGGATTTTATTTTGCGGTTCCATCCATCAATCTTATCTTAGCAATATTGGCTTTAGTTGGATGCTTTATAGTTTTTAGGAGAATGCCAATTGCTACGGATTTATCGGAATAGTTGTTGGCGTTTGGTTGGCTCATTTAGGAGAATACTTCAGTTATAGGGAAATGGCGGGGAATTTTATCCTTTTAGGGGGAATATCATCACTCGCTGTAGGACTTATAAAGATATATAAGCTTAAACGGGTTGTAGTAGAATAGAAATTCTACATATATAATGCCATAACATATTCTAAACCGTTACTAGCGATAGATTATCATGTTAAGATACAATTTTCTTCAGCAATTTGGAAGGGAGGCTTAAATATTACCTTTAATTGTCTCTTAATGGGTCTCCATAGACTTTATGAGGAGAAAAAAGGTGGAATATGATTAAGTGCACAATATGTGGAATCAGAGAAGCATTTTACGCTAGGCTCTATTCAGGGGAGAAGCTTTGCGCTAGATGCTTCCTTAAATCAATTGAGGACAAGGTTAGAGCGACCATAGCAAGATATAACATGTTCGAGTTTAATGATAGGATAGCAGTTGCGGTTTCCGGCGGAAAGGACAGTGTCAGCCTACTACACATATTATCCAGAATCGAAAAGGATTTCCCTAAGGCTTCACTATGCGCAGTAACCGTGGATGAGGGAATAAAAGGCTATAGGGATGAAGCCATAAAGA
>CAYSKG010000026.1:0-17177 GCA_964431725.1 uncultured Candidatus Bathyarchaeia archaeon
ATTTAAAGCAGTACGCATTCACGATTTTAAAATTAGCTGCAAAATCAACTTTAAGTCTTAGATCTAGACTTTCAAAACGGGAAGATGGAAAAGAAAGAAGAAAGGCTCAAATAGAAAGTTTAGTCTTTGATGAGAAAGAATAATGTGGATCTCCAGTGGCATACTGAAACTGAGCAAAATGGTGTGCTAGCGCACTATGGTTATTCCTAAGTTAAAGAAGAAGGATAAAGGTCTACTCCGCAAAATGAAATCCAGAAACTAGAGGCCATAAGTGGAGGGAGCTTAAAACCATTTTTCCTTCTTTTCTCGAAAAACGCTTGACTTCCTATACAGTTTATGATTCGATCTCTCTGATCCACTCTTATTTTTTAGAATAATGTTTAGAGAGTTCTACTGAAGGAGTGGAGTGATGAAAGTAAACAGTTAGGTTTGCAACCTTTTGATTCATGTGTTTGGAGATTGCTTGAAGGGACAACTAGCTTGAAATAAGTTGATCTAGAGCGCTTACACTTTCTCTGTTCATCTGGAGTACGTTGATGACCGGCTTTATCATATCGCTGCTAAGTTTAGCTAGGTCAGTGTTGTTTGCCTCCTCCACCTTCTTTATGGCTTCCAAGTCTATTGCGTCGACTCCTTTGTAGGCGCCGGCGATGCTGCCTGCGAAGCCCGCTATTCCATCGCAGTCCCTTCCGAAGTTTGTTCCACCGATCATCGCGGTATTTGGGTCTCCTCGCGCGATGTAGAAGAATGCTAAACTAATGGGGACAAGTTCTAGCGGATTACAAGATATACTAATCTTGAATGGCAAGTTCCTAGTCTTTTCATAGATGGGTGCAAGCATTTTATGCTCGTCTGGAACTAGGAGTTTCTCGTAAAACTCTTTTCGCGCTTCAAAAACGTCATCGTATTTCTTGGCTATTGAGATGGCTTTTTCTATCTGTCTTTTCATAATAGGACCAGAATAGGTGGTAGAAGCTTCTATGATGCTATCAATAGTTGCGTCTGGTTTGAATGCTTCGGCAACCGCCGCCGCAATAGCCATCGCGGCTTCTTGAGCGTAGCCCCATTGCATAGAGCCGGCTACGTCATAAGCGTCGGCAGCCGCATTTCTAGGATGGCACGCATTTACTATGCCTATAGGCGCGATTCCAAGAGCAGCGTCTACAACAGGAGCGTTGCCTTGACCAGCCTCACGCGCTGAAACTCCCATTATAATCCTGCTGAGAGAAAACCTTTCAGAGTAATAGTTGATTTTTTGGAGTAGACCTTCAGGGTCTCCCGCTTTCAACTCAATCATCCATTGTTCAGCTAGGTCATAAGCAGTGATCCTTCCGCCTTTTCTAATTATCGTTCTGCATATTAGATGTCTGAGAGCCGTGTCGTCGGTCCATTCATAAGGGTTTTTCTGAGCTACTCCTAAATCGGGTATCAGAGAAGTTATTTTCCCATATTTCTGCTGAATCGATTCGTAGTGCCATGCTTCTACAGGCGCTCCCATAGCGTCCCCCACAGCACCGCCAGCTAAGCAACCAAAGACCTTCTTAAAAAGAAGATCACCTTTCACTCCATCATCACCTCGTACACATTTCTTTAATTCAATAAATAATTCTCATATAATTTTAAACTAGAACTTTAAAGAATTTAAGAACCTCAGTGTTTCTTTATGTCTGAAGCATCCGGAGACGCGTTCTCTTTATTTAATTCTTCTTAAATATCTTTCCTTCTTGCACACTACGCTCGTTTTGAAGATTAAAGGGAGGCTAAGATAACAGCTATACGGGTTCTCTTCAGTTTTTCTCCCTTCGGGTTTCTCAGTGTAGCATCATCTAACCATTGCGTTAATAAGCTCAGACATGACATAAATCTTCCTAAATGAGATCTAGCTCTTTCAATTTGCCGATTATCTTTTCAGCGCATTTATCCGGATCCTCATTTTCAGAGTTCACGATGACCTCTGGATTCAGAGGCTCCTCATAGGGATCTTGAATGCCAGTCATATCCTTTATTTCGCCATTAAGGGCTTTTTTATATAGGCCTTTTGGATCCCGCCTAATACATTCCTCTAGGCTACATTTAATATATACTTCTATGAATTTCAGTCTCTCGCTTTCGATGGTTTTTCTAGCTTGCTCTCTCACGCTTCGATAGGGTGATACGAAAGAGGCTATGACCGCTACACCGTTTCTGGCTAGCAGCTTAGAGACGTATGCAACCCTCCTAAGATGACGTTCTCTATCTTCTCTGCTGAAACCTGCTTCCGGACTCAGCCATCTTCTAACTTCATCCCCGTCTAAGAGCTCCACCTTGAGCCCTCTACTCCGTAAGTATTCACCGACTTCTCTGGCTATTGTGGTTTTACCTGAAGCTGGTAACCCGGTTAACCATATAACAAAGCCTTTTTCAGTCATAATATCTCCTCCAGAACCTTACCTTCCATATTACTTGGGATAGGTAAATCCATGATGTTCAAGATTGTTGGAGCCACATCATATATGCTTAGATCAGTTCTCTCACCGATCTCCCTATCCGGATCATAAAGTATGAATATTCCTTCATAATCATGCACAGCATCATCCGGTCCAAGATCATTCTCCGGCAAATATAGGGTTCCATGTCCGATTGTTCCAGCGGATCTCCAATATAGGTCATCTAAGTAAACTATTAGATCTGGAGGGTTTCCGTTACATACTGGGTATAGATCTTCCGGTTTGTAGGCTTTTGTGTTCCATTTTTCCCCATTTGGACCCCTAATTCCCTCTATTTCCCTCTTTAATTGCTCCCTAATCGACTCGTAGTCTTCTGGATCAACCACACCATTTCTCTCTCTACCCTTAAGGTTTATGAATATTCTAGCGTAGTATCCTCCCCAAGCCCACGCTATGGTTTTACTCCAATCCACCCCGGCTTCCCCCAAGTTTTTAATGCCTTCAGGATTGTTTTTGAGCTTTAAGTAGCCTTCTTTTATTAGCCATTCATTCATGCAGAATGCCCCCTTCATCCGCTTAGCTCCATGATCGGAAACAACAATAACCGTAGTTTCTTTATCTATGAGCGAAAGTATTTCGCCGATCTCCCTATCGAGATAAACGTAATAATCTAATACAGCATTTTCAAATTTGCTTCCAGGCTCATATAAGTGATGATTCTTGTCAAAGTATTTCCAAAATGCATGCTGAACCCTATCTAAACCTATCTCCACAAACATGAAGAAATCCCAAGGTTTAGTTTTCAATAGATGTTTAATCACCTTGAATCTCCTTTCGGTCATAAGATATATCTCTTTCAGAACGGACTCTCGATCCTCCTTTCTGAACGGAACATCTATAATGTATTCGCCGACGAGAGATTCCACTTCAAACTTGAGATCCGGCGGATATGTATACTGTCTTTTCGTGTCAGGCGTCATCATGCATGAAATAAGCCAGCCGTTAACAGATTGAGGAGGATAAGTTGGTGGAACACCTATAAGGCAAACCTTTCCACCAGCCTCACCTATATAATCCCATAAGCGCCTTTCTTTAATTGACAGGGAGCTTGGCAGAGTTATCTCCGTGTAGGAAAAGCCTTTTCTATGTCTAAAGCCATATAAACCTAGTTTCCCAGGATTTATGCTTGTAACCATAACGATCCATGCGGGTATAGTTATTGGCGGATTACATGATCTAAGCCGTCCATACAATCCTCTTTTAGCCATATAAGTGAGATTTGGCAATTCATCTCTGAATTTATTAAAGACTAAATCTGGAGCTGCAGCATCTAAACCTACAACCAGAACCTTTCTCAATATTCATCCCTCAACAAACGGGTTTTCAAATTTTAGGATGGCATCTACAACTTCCGGTCTCATGAGCTCCGGCGGAGGTCTTATGCCGTTTAGTAACATTCGCCTAGTTTCTGTTCCGCTGAACTTCACCCTATATTCTTGACTGTGCGGACATGTTTTCTCGCTTGCCATTCCATTACACTTTTTGCAGTAAAAGAATTCTTTGACGAAAAGCGGGTTTATGCCAAGATCTGGAAATTCTTTGAATATTTTCCATGCATCGTAGGGTCCATAATAGTTTCCGACGCCTGCATGGTCTCTGCCAACTATGAAATGGGTGCACCCGAAATTCTTACGTATAATAGCGTGATGGATAGCCTCTCTTGGACCCGCATATTTCATCTCATAGCGTAATATGCTTAAAACCACACTGTTTCTCGGATAATAGTTTCTAATTAAGGCTTCATAAGCCTTCAAAATAACCTCATCCTTGTAGTCTCCAGGCTTCTTTCTCCCTATGACCGGATTAATGAATAATCCATCTGTAAAGACCAATGCGGATTTCTGAATATATTCGTGGCCGATATGAGGCGCATTCCTCGTCTGGAAGCCCACTATGGTTCTCCAACCTCTCTCGGAGAATAAGATTCGTGTTTCGACTGGGTATAGGGTGTACTTCTCATATTTGTTTGGGGTTTCATCTATGAGCTCTATGGGTCCACCTATCAGCATGGGTTTCATACTCAAGGTTTTTAAGACTCCTGGATGATTGGGGTCTGTGGTGCCGAAAACCCTGCTAGCGTAAAGATTTAAATCAATCTTATAGATTTCTTCAATTTTCATGATTGCTATAGGCTTCCCGAGAAAGTTTAATGATATTTCGTCGCCTTCTCTGACCGCTACTAAACTGTCTTCATCCACATCTAAAATTACAGGTATGGTCCATGGTAAATCATTAGGAAGTCTCATATCCTCTAGGACGCAAGAAACATCCTCGTAACACATAAAGCCTTCAAGTGGACTATACACGCCGTGAGCTATGTTCTCGACATCTATAGCTTGATTTAAATTTAGCTCCATCCCGGAAAGAGCGGTAGCCTCCTCTAGGAGTCTTTCCCTTCTTTTATTTCCGGCAACCTTGTTTACGAGGCGGTTACCATGAGGAATAGAAACCATTATACTTATCCTCCTCTTTTACAAGTAGCCTAAAGCTTTAAGCTTTTCTTTAATTCGTTCAACATCTTCTTTACTGAAGGGGGTTGCCATCCTTTCTCTCTCATGCATCGCTACAATCTCTCTTAGAACGTAGGTCACATAGTCACTTACGCTTTTGAATCCGGTTCCATCCATAATGTTCTTGATTCTCTCGTAAAGAGAGATCGGGATGGAAACTGTTGTGTATTTTCTACGCCGCATGCAAAAAATTATGTAATTACATATAATTAAATTTTTTTAACGCTTAGTTAATAGGTATCTCTCAACGTTGCTAATACCTTACGCAAACAATTCTCATGGTTTCCAGTAAATTCGATGACGGCGACTGTTTCTTTCCCGCCAACCCTAAACCCTTTGTCTCTTAAACTTTTGATTAAACTTTTCAGTGTTATCCTCATGCTTCTAACATATATGAAGCCTCCGCCTATTTTTGGGATTTCATGAACAAGTATGATGATTTTATCCGGGTTATCTTTGGCTAATCTACGCCCCAGATGAGAGGTTACGTAAGCATCCATACGCAGATAAAAAACGCTGATTTCAGTATTTGAAAAAATTTTATGGAGGCTATTGAAGGCTTTAGAAATTATTTCTTTAGATTGAGCATAGGTTTCAAGCAGATATTGATCATTAATAATAGCTTTAACATTCTCAAATGCTAATTTTCTAACAACATGTCTAATGCACATTTCGTCATATATCCTATAGCATGAATCAAGCATATCAACAACTCTACGCAGGGTAGGCACATCATTATTTATGTTAGCTACTAATTTTCTGAGAAGTTTCAGTCCTTGATGATTAACTCCACTGTCAAGGTAGGGTGCAAGATCCCCAATCATGCCTAAGGCAACTAGCGTAACCTCATGTTCACCCCTAATACTTAATATCTCTGGTAGAAGACTGGTTGTTGAGGGATATTCAGCCTCACCTCCTAAGCCTAGAGCTACTGGATTATAGTAAACTGAATCGACGTTGTTATTCCATGGTTCAGTAAGATGATGGTCAATTACGATTAAAGGCTTGTTAAGCTTTTTTCGAATCTTATCATAGGTTTTTCCGCTAACGCCATAATCTAGGAAGACTATGTAATCTGCATCTACAAGTACAGATGTTGCGTTGATAGCTTCTTCGCTATAAAAGCCTATTTTCGGCGTCATTAGGGCAGTCACTTGTTTTTCATGTTTTCTTAAGAGTAGAGCTGCTGATGCTATGCCGTCTGTATCCCAATGATGAAATACTGCTAGAGAATAGTTTTCGTTGAATATTTCTGTAATTCTTTGACGTTGTATTTCCAACTTTCATCGACTAGCTAGTTTCGAGTTCAGCCATCATTAATAGTTTGAGTTTAAATATATCCTAGCGCCCTAAGTCTTCTTTTTATCTCTTCTTCTTCCTCTGGAGTGAAGGGTTCTTCCTCCTCTTCCTCCTTCAGTAGCTCTTCTAGAACAAACTCTATATACTCCTCCACCGATTTGAAGGCTCCCTCGCTTTCCCTAATTTTCTCCTTAATTTTCTCATAAAGACTTTTAGATAGGCTAATCGAAACTTTATCCTCAGACATGTATAATCACCTAGGATACTTAACATTCTGTAATAATAGACTATTAAAAAATATATTACTATTTGAGAATATTGAACCTAACAAAAGAATGAAAACGAAATCAAACCGCTGAAAACATAGCTAAAATTTTTAGGAAAATGCTTTTTGCCGTTAAAATGCGTTCTGAAAACATTTCTCAATACTCAATAATCTCTTCCCTCTAGCTTTCTTTTGTAATCGGCGATAGCTTCCCCCAATCATAAGGCAGCTTCATCTTCAGGAATCATTCTTTCACTATTTCCACACTGAATTTTTCTATTGAAAAATACCTATTTTTTGATAAAGTGTTTAAGATTTCCGTTAAATATATTCTCAAGCTTTCTGGTTTTTTGGTTTTAACGTTAACTACCACCGTTACCAATGGCTTCACCTTCTCTTTGATTATTTCCTAATAATTGGAATTTAACATTTTTCTTCCACACAAATATGAAATTGCATCCATTTTCTTCAGCGGCTTTCCTATCGCTTTCTCTATCACCGATCACCAGAACCTTGTTTGGTTTAACCTTGAACCTTTCGATAACCATTTTTATTTGTCTACTTCTGATGAGACTGTCTTCTCTAGTGACAATATGATCGAAGTGTAAGCCTATTCTCTTCAGAATCTCGGTTACCACAGGTCTACCCTGCAGGGTTACAAGACACTTGGGTGTGTGCTGAAAGCTATTATAGAGTTTTATTCCCTCAGCTATTTTAACCATGTTCGGTAAAGCCTCAAATTCAAGTTTGCTCCAAACATCAAAGATTCTAGTTTGGGTTTTTTCATCAAGGTTGGAGAGAGCTTTTAAAATTGAGTTGATATTCTCAATTTTTAAAATCTTAGCTATCTCATTTCTCAGCTTATCATAGTTTATTGGCAAGTGAATAAGTGTTCCATCCAAATCAAATATCACGAGCTCTACGCTGTTTACCACCTATACATTCTCCCCAAGACTCTTCCATCTTTAACAAGACATGCTGGCGCATCAACATGTCTTATCCAGTAAAGGTTTTCAGGTAAAACGTTAAATTTAGGAAGAGGTGGAATCCTCTCCCTATAAGCCAGCTTCAAGTAAATGTATGGAAGATTACCACGATAGTCTCCGAATAAGATTTTACTCGCATATGGGAAAAAGAACGAGGTTGTGAACATTCTGCCAGCATTAATTTCCGTTACGCATGGAATACCCTCCCTATTCTCTTTTAAATCCACGCATGCAATACCTTCAAAGTTTGGGTCAATAGCGAGTATGGCTTCAACCGCAATTTTATTCACCTTGTCATCATGGATTGTTCGTTGAACAGTAGGGGTGCCCGTGATTCCTGAGGGGGCTAAATTTGGATAAATATATTCTAGGCGTTCTCTAGCCATTGAAACTACGAGTTCACCGTTCTTCCATATGCTATGGAAAGCCAGGTTTCTTCCTCCTAGAAATTCTTGGGCAATAAATCCCCAATCTTCTCCTCTTGCTCTCCAATATTTGATCCATGAAACAGCGGTTTCAACATTATATGCTGGGGTGCTTCCTTTCCCTCCAGCGCCATGTCTGGCTCTAATCCACACTGGACTGCCAAACTCCTCAAAAGCCCTTTCAATATCTCTCTCATTTCTGATTTCAATGGTTCTAGCCGTTGGAACTCCCTTTTTCATCCATATTCTAGCTGATTCAAGCTTGTCTTGGCAGATTCTAATGGTTTCCTCGGAGGGGAGAAAAACGTTGGCTTCAAGCTTATTCCTATTCTCAGAAAGAACTCTAACCTCAATATCGGGCTGAGCATGAATGAAATCTAGCTTCTCCTTTTGAACAATATCATTTAAAACATCTATGTAATCTTCTTCAGTAGCTCTTGGAACTGTAAATCTGGAATCAACCGGAGCCAAATGGATTCTAAATGGATTCGCATCGACCCCAACGACATATATTTTCTCTGGAGAAATCCGAAGAGACATAATAAAGTTGATTGAGGCTGGACCGCCAGCGCCCGTAACCATTATCCTTTTCATTCTTTTTCCTCCCCCTCAATTAGACTCTAGGCTTCACCTGCCATCTCAATGGATTTTTCAGTATCCAATTGATTTCTTCGATGAGTCCATCACGTAATTTGGTTTTAGGCTTCCAGCCTAGAAGGGAGCAGGCTTTTCTATTATCCAATACAAAAGTTCTTAGTTCGCCTGGAAGCCTTATTCTTTCAGGTTGATGCCGAGATGCCTCCCCCTCTTTTGGATTATCAAATATGATTCCAAGATTTTTACCTGAGATTTCTAAAAGAAGCGATGCTAATTCCCTTATTTTTATTCCCTTACCGCTTGAAATGTTAAAGACCTGCCCATTAGATTCATCATTTTTTATTGCAAGCACATGTGCCTTAACTAAATCCTTCACGTAAATGTAATCTCTCATCTGCATTCCGTCGCCGAAAACTACCGGAGGCTTATTCTCCAAGAAAATTCTTTTTATAAACATTGTTAAAACTCTCCCAAACCATTCTCTTGGGCCATACACTATGCTATATCGAAAGGCTGTCACATTTAGCCCATACAATTCATTATATTGAAGACAGTAGCGCTCTGCGCTAAGCTTGCTTACACCATAGGGCCAGTGTGGTTTAGGGAGATCCCCCTCATTTTTGGGGGCTGCTCCCGCTCTACCATAAACTGCTCCAGAGGACGCAAATAAAACCTTTTTAACATTATTTTTGATTGCTGAATCTAGAATGTTTATTGTGCCGAAAATATTGATTTTTGCATCTTCTTTCACGTTCACTATACCTGAGTAAATCTCTAATTCCGCCGCCTCATGATCAATAATGTCGATTTCCTCCTTCCTAATCACTTCATTTAACAGATTTTCATCCAAAATAGACCCTTTAATTATCTTAAGGCGGCTATCTCTAATATGCTTCAGATTTTCCATAGTGCCCGACGAAAAATTATCATAAACAATTATTTTTTCAACATTATTCTTTAGATATTCTTCCACAAGGTGAGAACCTATAAAGCCAGCTCCCCCAGTCACCATAACTCTTCTTCCTTCAATATCCAATTTTAAATTCAACCTCCTTCTAGCATTTCATTACTAGCCTTTAGCCTTCACATGATAGTTTATGAATCAGTTTTTCAATCACATCCACAGGATTCTCCAGTTTGGAGAGTAATCTTTTCACATTGAATTTTCTGCCGAGTAAAGATTTAACGTAATCTATTATCTCTGAGGCTTCAACCGTAAATAATGGAAAACCCCTCTTACTGAGATATTCATTAACCGCTGAATAACCCAGCACTGGGATAACTATGCTTGGGGTTCCCTGTAATGCAGCCTCTCTAGCGATTGTTCCGCCGACACTAACCACAACATCTGCCTCAGCAACTAGGCTGGCTGAATCAATAAATCCGCTGGGAACCACAAGATTTTCTATAGGCTTTCTCTCGTATCTTGAAAGAAAGACGACTTCGCCATACTTTGAAAGTTTCTTCGCAATTTTCAGGGTTATATCATCTCTGCCTTCAGCGTAAGCAGCTTTCGTCTCTATCTGCCTCACAACAATTAATGGATGATTAAAATCAAATTCTTGTTTTGGTCTAAAATCTTTTATCCATGCTACTTCATCAACTCCGCTGAACCTAACTATCCTTTTTATGGGGTATTCTTTAAGATGCTCGGAGGGTATAGCTTCTGAAACAACCAGTATGTCAATGAGAGGCAACGTGAGACGGTTCACTGCATCCGCATGTGGTGTATCATGAGTAGAAATTGTGGGGATTCCAAGTCCGAAGGCAACGCGGCACTGCTCCACTGAACGATGGGAAACAGCCGCATCAGGCGGTTTATCCTTAAACATGCTACAAAACTTTAGCTGTCTTTCTAAACTTTCATATAACCTCGTAAATTTTGAACTGGGATCATATTTCCCCACGACTTCAAATTTTAGGCCTAAATACTTCGCTAGTGGAATTGTATCCGGATGCTCTCTTGTTGTGAATACTATCTCATGCCCCATTTCCTTCAGACGCTTTACTATAGCCGCTCCATATCGAACATGCTTTCCTGTACAAGCATCATACCAAACTTTCATTTTTCCACACACATACGCTTAAATTTTAATTTTATACTATTGAAAGCAATATGGCTATTAGGGTTGTGAGAACAAATAGTGAAGAGATTAATAAGACTAGTTTCCGTTCGGTTGCTGGATAATAATAGGCAATTAAAGTCACAAGGCTTCTTCTATGAGCTGCCTTAAGCATCCTCCCATCCATCTCAAGCCCAGCTCTGCGATTAAAAAATAAAATATTAGTTAATACAAGAGCGGAATTAATTACGTATGGAATTATTGAGATTGCCAGCGTTTGCTCAATATTTGCAATTATCGCATATGAAGCCAAAGTGATCCCGAAAGCGAAGGATCCAGTGTTTCCAACAAAAATCTTCCCTCTAAAATTATAGTAGGCTAAAATCCAGGAGAAGATTAGCGGAACATATAGTAGGACAGCTTCTTTTAATCCGTGAATTAGCGACACAATCAGCATACCAGTCAAAATTATTGATGGACAAATAGATTCTAATCCATTCAAGCCGCCGAGCTGATTAACCGTATTAGTCGTTATGGTAACAATTAAAGGTATAACAAGAAAATAATAGAATATCCCTAGGTTAATTTTACCCCAAAAATAGGTGCTCATGGTTGGATCTCCCTCGCGGACAACAATTAACGGTAAAGATGCCATAAGTGGAAGAACAGCCTTATACCTCCACTTGATATCAGCCCAATCATCCAATAGACCCATAAAGCCGCCGAACAATATGCATACAGCCAAATGCAGGGCAGGCGTACCCCCACTAACTTCAGCGTTCACACCATAAAAGTAATGTAGGAGAAAAAGATACATAACTGAACCTAAAACATATAATACTCCCAAGCCGTTAGGGATTAGAGGATTTCCAGGCTTATGCTTATCTGGAGCCTTAGGAAACATCTTTAACATAGCGGCTTTACCAGCATTTTTTAAATGGTTATTTAGGCTATTATAGTGGAAACTAAAATTTATTAGCTTTATTATTAGAATTAGATTAAGGCTTATAATCAAATGCGGAAAATCCTTCATAAAATCTCTTTCATTCTTCCAAAATCGCGGTTTATCTTCTACTAAATTTTTAGTTTTGTTCAAAAATTTTAGCATGAATCTCAGCCAAAATATTCTTACCTGAAAGAATCTTATTTTTAGATAAAAATAAATTTCCCTAGCTCTAGATAGAAAAATATAGCTGAAAGCATGGTGCCAGCTTGACTGAAAATTCAATTAGACTTAGATATTCAGGTTTCATTCTCTTCCTATTTAGGCTAATTAGTGTTGGAACAGGCTTACTTAACACTCTAATAGTTACCCGAAACATAACAATCGAGGAATATGGGATTTTTAACAACATTAATGATGTTCTCTCATATTTCACCTTAACAGCTACTATAATCCCATTTTGGGTGATGAGGTTTTCGGCTAGACGGCGTCCAGGAGCGGCGAAAACTGGTATAGTTGTGAATGCCATGATCGCTACGGCGGTCGCTACATTATATCTGCTTACAATTTCAGGAATTCTGTATGCCCTTCAAATTAATAAAGAATATTTAACTACTTACATGATTGGCGCATTTTTAATAATGGAAAATCACATGATAGCCGTTTTAGAAGCCGTTTTACGTTCTAAACGCCCAGAAACCATTGGTTTCGGACTATTTGTTCTAGAAATTAGTAAGTTACCACTCACTTTTCTTTTCATAGTTATTTTGAGATTAGGATTAATAGGGGCTCTAACGGGATTAATATTAGCGTTTTCAATTCAGATAACCTTTTATCTTAAAAATTTAATGCGTTACCTCAAGGAAAAAATTCGATGGAATTACGTGAAGGAGTGGTTTAAAGCCTCCTTACTCAATATTTATGGAATTACAAGCGAAAGAATACTTGCTCTCCCCAACATATTTCTCTTCATCTATGTTGGAGGGCTTTCCAGAGCATATTATGGAGCATCCCAGGTTATTTCCTCCATAATTGGTTATTCATCATATCTCGCCTTCGCCTTATATCCAAAACTTCTCGCTGGAGGTGGAAGGGAGGATGTAGCTACATCGTTTAAAATGGTTTTAATGTTCGCAGTGCCTATGGCTTTAGGCGCATTCGCTCTCTCCGAAGATCTACTTTCAATTTTGAATATATCTTACAAAGTTGCTAAGCCGGTTCTAATGGCGCTTTCATTAAACGCTTTCCTCATGACTTTATCTTTAATTTTTAGTTCCATTATAAGCGGAACTGAAGATATTGACGCTGACGCAAGAATATCCTGTAGAAAACTCATTAAAAGCAGACTTTTTCTATCAATAACCATAAATTATGTTAAAGCAGCGATCGCTGTGCCATTAACCTACTTAATATTTACCTCTCTTCCATTAGATGCTTTAGCAGCTGCAGTATATCTTGCGTTAATCAACGTATCGACCAACATATTCGCAATGCTAATGAGATATATGATAGCGAAGAAATGTTTAAAATTCGCTATTCCATGGGTGAATGTTGGAAAATATTTTGGTGTGTCTTTACTTATGGCTTTCATCTTATATTCACTTCAAACACCAGCTAGACTCACAATAATTGTGGCGAAAGTATTGTTCGGAGCACTAGTGTATTTCCTCATACTTTTTGTAATTGATGATGAAACAAGGCGGATAATTAGATTTATCAAAAAGGAGGCTGCAAAAACATTTTTAGGTCGAGTTATAGCCGGGTAGAACAGGATGAATCTAAAGGATAAACTCGCAAGCATGCTCGCCCCCTCAGAGCTAAAGGCATTACATAGATCCTTCGATATAGTGGGAGACATAGCTATCCTCAAGATACCTAAAAATCTTGAAAATAAAAGCAGGTTAATTGCTGAGGCAGTAATGCAGATGAATAAAAACGTGAAAACTGTTTTAGGTCAGGTTAGTCCGGTTTCCGGAGAAATGCGTCTGCGAAAG
Source organism: uncultured Candidatus Bathyarchaeia archaeon (assembly GCA_964431725.1). Classification (GTDB taxonomy): domain Archaea; phylum Thermoproteota; class Bathyarchaeia; order Bathyarchaeales; family DTEX01; genus DTEX01. Next base: position 13,569 of record CAYSKG010000026.1, read on the forward strand.
CTAGAGTGGCTGGGAGGCGAGAAGAAGACGGAAACAATCCACAAAGAGTATGGATGCTTATTTAAAGTTGATCTAGCTAAATGCTATTTTTCCCCAAGACTTTCCTATGAACATATGAGAGTTGCCAAACAGGTTAAGCCGGGTGAAATTGTAATCAACATGTTTGCAGGTGTAGGATGCTTCTCAATAATGATCGCCAAATACTCTAAAGCCAAAAAAGTATACTCAATAGACATTAACCCCGCCGCTGTCCATTATATGAGAGAAAATGTGAAATTGAACGGTGTAGAAGCTATAGTTGAACCTATTGAAGGAGATGCGAAAGAGATAATCAAGTCTAGATTGAGGGGTGTAGCCACTAGAGTTCTAATGCCGCTGCCGGAAAAAGCATATGAATATCTAGATTACGCTCTTATGGCTCTAGAGTCTAGGGGAGGCGTAATTCACTACTGTGACTTCGAGCATGCTAGGAAAAGTGAAGATCCCGTTGAAAAAACAATTAAAAAGGTTTCTATGAAGCTTTCTAATCTAAATGTTGGCTTCAGAATATTATCTGCCAGAGTGGTTAGAACGGTTGGTCCAAGATGGTATCAGATAGTTTTAGATATACTTGTAGCTAGAAACCAAAATCATTAATAGGGATAAAATAATGAATAAAATCTAGTGGTAGGTGAAGAATAGAAGTTTCTAGAGATATGGGTGATTAATTATGAAAAGACGTCTTATGAGTATTCTGGCATGTCCAATCGATAAATATCATCCACTTGAACTATATGTGTTTGAGGAGAAAGAGGAGATAGTTGAAGGGATTATTGTCTGCCCTAAATGTTTACGTTGGTATCCTATAAGAGATGAAATTCCGGAAATGTTGCCTGATGAACTTAGAAATGAGAGGGATGAAATAGATTTTCTTAGAAAATGGAGGGATAAAATACCTGAGAAAATACTTTCAAATGGAAAACCCTTCAACCTAAAAAATGCATCCAAACCAAAATAGTCAGAATATAATTTGAAATTTTAAGATTTTCAAAAAGAGAAAAACATTTTATTCTATGAGGGATGAAGAGTCTGGAGTCGCTAAACCTTAATCACTCGCCCTTCTGCTGCAGATTTTAATGCAGCCTCAGCTATTTTCAGGGCTTTTATTCCATCTGTCCCAGTTACCATCGGCTCCTTATTGTTTAGTACGCATTCCACAAAATGTTTTAATTCGATTTTTAATGGTTCCTCCCACCCATATCTGGGGGTTACTGTCTGCCCTGAAGTTTCAATAGTCATCTCCTGTTTTATATAGTCTAGGTAAACTATTGCATTGCTTCCAGTAACGGTTAGCTTCCTAACTTTGTAGGGTGTCAGCCAATTGGCTTCTATGAAAGCTGTCCTATTATTTGGAAAGGAAAGCATTATTTGAGCGTAATCTTCGAATCGCTCATGCTGGAGAGATCCGGCTCTCGCATAGACGGCTATAGGATCCTCGTTAAATATGAAGCGCATAATATCTATGTCATGTATGGCGGTGTCCTTGACTACGCCGACATCCCCTATTCTCTGCGGCCACTTGGAAACCCTTTTAGCGGTTGCTAGGACTACTGAGCCAACCAGTCCCTCTTCTATGGCTTTTTTCAATCTTTTGACGCCGGGATTAAATCTTTCAATAAATCCCACTGAGAGCTTGAGTTTTTTGGATTCAGCCATATTTAAAACCTGCTGGGCTTCCTTCACAGAATTGGCCATAGGCTTCTCAACGAGCACGTGTTTCCCATGTTTTAATGCTTTCATGGCTTCCTCAGCGAGCCTAGATGACCAAACACAGATTGTAACCGCGTCAATCTTCTCCTTCCTATACATTTCTATGCTTTCCCCATAGGTTTTCAAGCCGTATTTTTCTGAGATTGCTTCAGCCCTCTCTTTGTTCACATCACATACGGCTATAAGCTCAACTTCGGGGAGCTCATCTAGAACCCTAACATGGTTTCTACCCCAGAAGCCTACGCCTATAACAGCCATCTTAAGTTTTCTCATCTAGTCCAAACACCTCTTCCGAGACCGCGATAAATGAATCCTTCCTTCTCAACTTTGGATGGATTGAGTAGGTGAGCCAAATCAACTATTGCAGCCGGCTTCTTCATTAGTATTTTTATTCTCCTAATATTTATGCGCCTAAATCTTTCATGTCCAACGGCTATCACGAGGCAGTCTGCGCTCTTTAAGGCTGCTGTTAAGTTTTTCTCCGCCGGTAACCCCATATCTTTCAATTCTTTATATGAATAGAAGGGGTCGAAGACGTTGACCCTTATCCCCCTCTTCTGTAATATTTTTATTAGGTTTATGATTAATGAGCCTTTAGTCTCCTTAACGTTGGCTTTATATGATATGCCTATAACAGCGATTTTTGATCGTTTAAGAGTTTTTTCCATGGCTTTGAAAGCATCTTTGATGAGATTATATGCTCTCCTAACAGATTCATCATTTATTTTTCTAGCTAAGGCTGAAAGCCTCATTTTCACACCTAAGCTTTCCGCCTCGTAGAATAGGAGGTATGGATCTTTAGGTATGTGTCCACTAATGATTCCAGGCCTGAGCAAATGACAGTATGGCTGCGTATTGGCGGCGGCTTGCACTTCAAGATAATCTATTCCAGCCCTCTCGCAGAATTTTGCAAATTCGTTAGCCAAGGCTAAATTTACATCTCTGTGAATATTTTCAAATAATTTGATGGTTTCAGCGGTTCTAATATTGCTGACCTCCACAATATCTCCCTTAACAATCGTTTTCAACACGGCTCTCGCCGCAATTAAACTCCGCCTATCTATAGCCGCTAAAATCCGGGGGTAACTTACAATATCATGTAGAATTCTTCCGGCTGTGGCGCGTATGGGACTGAAGGCTAAGCCGAAGTCTCTTCCAGCCTTTAATCCCGAGGATGCTTCTAGAGTCTCTTTTACAAGATATTCTGTCACGCTTGGTCCAACAGTGCTTTCTAGAATTAATAAAGATCCTGATTTAAGGTTGAGTCCTATGCTTCTGCATGCGCTCTCAAGGTTTGAGTAGTTAGGTCTCTTTTTATTATCAATAGGCGTATCAACAGTGATCACTATTATATCGCTTTTAGGTATAGCCGCCTTCGCATCATTTGTGGCTGTCAGCCGCCCCTCCGTAAGGTTTTTCTTCATTAATTTATCTAAGCCGGGTTCAAGAAAGGGACTTCTTCCCTCATTAATCTTCTTTATAATCTTTTGGTTAACATCTAAACATATAACATTGAAGCCTGCATCCGCAAAGAGACATGCTACGGGTAAACCCATCCTACCGCATCCAACAGCGGTAACAACGTATTTTCTCCGCTCCTCAAATAATTCTAAATCCTTCTCTCTAAGCGCCATAGCTTTAACCATCACTCACTCCACCGTAAAACCACATTACTCTTAATCTCCAATGGAGAATTTTAAACTTATGTTTTAGCCGGAATTAAAGATAAAATTCAAATGGAAAAAGGGCATTCGGGAAACCGATAAAAATTTAACTGAAAACAACTTTTTATAAAAATTGGAAAAAGGGGGGCGGGGGTTGCCAAGTCAGGCCAAAGGCGCAGCCCTGAGGCGGCTGTCC
>CAYSKG010000027.1:0-17046 GCA_964431725.1 uncultured Candidatus Bathyarchaeia archaeon
ATTTATTTTTAAATTCAAAAATTATTAAAATATCACTTTAATTCTCTGGACAATGTTTAACACTATTTGTTAATAGTTTCAAGGGGACTATTAATTATCGAATAAAATCCATAAAAATATTCCAACCATTATGGATACAAAAACATCAACGGTAATAAACTCTAAAATTTTTCCTTCTCCCTCCATTAATTCTAACATCTAGATCAAGCTAATAAAATGGATGGAAAAGATAGCTCGCAACCGCTAAAGAATTCATTCTCAAACTAATTTCAGTCATTTTTATTACCTAAAACATTTTGAAAAAGCCTAAAATTGGCTTCTTCAATATTGCGTTTTCCAGAGGCTTCATAAAAATAGTAGGTTCTAAACTTTAGACAAACTTTTGAATCATTTTCCGAAAAATTCCCATTCGCATTAGATTAAGGCTACAGTGGCTTAATTCTTCTCCTCATAGACTTCCTTGTAATCTTACAGTATGCATCACCCAACTCTTTTATAGCCTCCTCCAACTCATACAAGTTTTTTACATAGCCAGTTATAGTAACCCAATGATCTTCATTTAAATCTAACCGCACATGTTTTTCTCCGCTTAGGAGAGCTGCCAACTCCCCCATAAACCTAAGCGTTAATGGATTATAATCGTGGGGAAAGAACGGCTCCCCCTCTAAATGTATCCCATAATCCTCAACATACAATCTAAACGCTATTCTCCTTCCCTCAATAAAGCCGAGAGCTTCAATCACCCGTTCCCCTCTGTATAATGGCGTAGACGCTTCAAATCTAATAGACTCAAGCTTATCTATTATTTCGCCATAAACTTCAGCAGGCTTATGAGCCTGGACGGTAGCTTTCACACCATCCTCGATAGTTCTGAACTTATCTAAGACACCAACGTAAGAGCCTATAGAATATACTGGACTATAAGGTTGACTAAAACCATAGAAAATGCAGAAACCTTTCTCAGGAGGCCAATAATAAAGTTTGCCAGTTTCAACTTTAATGTGATCTTTTAAACCTGAAATATCAAGATCAATAGGTGTCTCGAAATATATTTCTTCCTTCCATATATTCAAAGTTGTGGTAAATGGAATTTTATCCTGCAAGGTACGCTCAAATCTGGGATCCACATTTACAACAAATGAATTTTCACCAAATATTACCTCAAGCATCATGATTATCAAGAATATATTTCTCTGAAACAATATATATTAATCTATCACCTTCTTTTAAATGCAAAAATTTAAAAGAAGCTCAGACAACAGATACATAGAGATAAGATTTGAGGAATTATATGGAAACCAAACAAAATGTTAACCGCCTGTTAGATTATTTTCCAGCTGCACTTGCTATAATCGTAGTATCCATCGGGCTTGCAGCTATTATTTATGGCGCGAACATTATTCCCTTTAATATTTTAAATGTTCCCGCATGGATATTTTGTCCCCTTGGAGTTTACACATCTATTTACCCACTAATCACACGTAAAGATTCAACTTATTATTTAGTTTGGGGTTCTATAATGTTAGCAATCGGTTTAATCTCAGCGTTATATTATATAGTAAATCCCTTCATTATTATAGGAATTCTCCTAATTACACTGGTGGTTATAGGTATAGCCTCACATCAGAGGAGTAAAAGATGAGTGGAAAAAATTATTTAGAAAAAGTCCAAAAAGAAATGGGTCTCCTAGAGAGAATAATGAAATATATTCCGGGGTATAGGGGATATAAAGAAAGAGAGCTTAGGAGAGAAAGCGATAGGCTTGTAAGATTAGAAACTGCAAATAAACTTAAGGCAGCTAAAAACATCTTAAGAAGAAAATTTACGAATCCCGTTGAGGTTCGGAAGCTCTCCAATGAAGACGCATCCATATTTGAAGTACTTCTTATTCGCTTAGATAAAGTTACCCAGCGCATAGATAAGGCGCCAGCAGGATACAGCGGTGTATTCGATGCAATTAAAGTTAGAGAAGATAAACTTGATATGGTAATCCAGCATGATCTAAATTTGATAGAAAAAGCTGAGTTTATAAAGAAATCTATTGAAAACCTTACCAAAATGGAAACTGGCAAAGACGAATGGAAAAAGACTATAAATGAAGTAATATCCAAAGTTGAAGAACTTGACGAGCTTATTGATCAAAGATCAGAAATTCTTAGAGGGCTAAAAGATTGATCTCACAATTCACATTAATTATTGATTGAGGAGGTGATTTGATGCCCAAAGTTATAGAGTGGATTGGAGCGAAGGAAGAAGACATAGTTTGGAGATGCCCAGAGGAAGAAATCAGCTGGGGAGATAACCTAATTGTTCATGAATATGAGGCCGCAGTTTTCTTCAGGGATGGGAAGGCCTACGATGTTTTTAGGGCTGGGCGACACGTTATTTCAACAGCGAATCTCCCTCTTTTAACTAAAGTTCTTTCAAGAATGGCGGGATTCGATAAAATTCCCTTCAGATGCACCATAATCTTCATTTCATTAAAACAATTCCAAGGAAAATTTGGAGCTCAAGGTCAAACTAAAGAGCTTGCTCCCCTAAAATTCTTCGGAAGCTTCTGGTTTAGAGTTGAAGATCCGAATCTTTTTGTTAATGAAGTTGTAGGTGGACAGGGCAATTTCACAACAGACAGCCTCCAAAGTTTCCTTAGAGGATACTTAAACGAAAGATTAATCGATACTCTAAGCCAGTATTCACTAGCAGACGTTTATGGAAAACTTGATGAAACCAGTCTCTTAGTGAAAAGCGTTCTCTTCGACGCCTTCTCAAGAATAGGTATAGAATTAATTGACATAAAGTTTGAGGGAATAGACACGACTCCCGAATGGAGAGATAGAATATTCTATTTGAGGACAGGTGTTACCGCAACCGAAGTCCTCAAAATGGAAACCATTAAAAAATCAGCTGAAAGTCTATCTAAAAGTCCCGGTGCAGCAGTAGGGGCCGGAGTAGCTATAATTCCACCCTTATTCCAGCAACAATCTTCACCCTCAACGCAAGTTCAACCCATGGTGATATGTCCAAAATGCGGCTTCCAAAATCCGCAGACAGCAAAATTCTGTAGTAACTGCGGCACGCCGTTGCAAGCTACTAGCGGAATTAAATGCCCAAAATGTGGAGCATTAAATCCTGTGGGAGCTAAATTCTGCAATAACTGTGGGAGTCCATTAAAAACTGTTAAAAAATGCCCAAAATGCGGAAATATAGTTCAATCTGGAGCTAAATTCTGTCCGAACTGCGGAGAAAAATTGAATTAGGCTCTATTGAAAACAAAAGGATAAAATTTATGGAAAAATTAAAATCAAAGGTTAAAGTTTGCGAAATCCAAGAAGATTGTTAACTCTCCACAATTTTCTGTTTTTATCGAAATCTAAAAATATTAACCATGATATATAATGAAGATAAAATGTCTAATAAAATAAGTATTTTAATTCCAGTTTATAGGGAATCCGTATTTCTTGAACCTCTTCTCACTAGACTTCTCAAGGATCCCTACGAAAATAAGGAAATATACGTTATTATTGATGAACCTACTCAGAAAAGCATTCAGACTTCAAAAAAATTCGCTGGAAATGTTAATTTTATATTTAATGGTGAAAGAAAGGGAAAAGCTAACGTTTTAAATGAGATCGTCAAGGAGGCATCCGGCGACATTTACCTCTTCTTAGATGCTGATACGCTTGTAGATGGAAATGGAAAAAGCTTTCTAGAAACAATAGCTAAAGAAATGGAAAATGCGGATATAATCGAGGTTAAAAAAGAGGTTTTCAGAGACTCATTTGTAGCTAAGGTTGTAAGCTATGATTACTTAAGCTTTAATCTAACAAACTGGTACTTCTCCCGCAAAATAGGCAGGTGTTTAGGCGTTAATGGCGCCGCATTTGCAATTAAAAGAAAAATATTCGATGATCTAGGCGGCTTTAGAAGAGTTATATGTGAAGATCTGGATATAGCAACTAGATCCTTTGTTAGTGGCGCACGCTTCAAGTTTATAGATAAAGTAACCGTTTACACTAAGGTTCCGTCATCATGGAAAGAATGGTTTACTCAGAGGAAACGTTGGGGTATAGGAGCTGCCTTATGGTTTAAAGAAAACTTTAATTTACTTAAAAATACGCTCCGAAAATATCCTCTAGTTATTTTACCCTCCTTGTTATTCATTTTTCCTGCCCTACCATTATTATTGATGGGGCTTTTTACGCCGGATGACCTAACGGTCAAAATATTTTATGTCTCCCTTATTCTGCTATCAACTAAAACAAGCGTATTCTTACCTCCAATAGCCGTAACATCTACAACTATCTCTATACTGAGGAACTTTTTCATATTCCTTGGAAGCCTAGTATTCTATACATCAATCTTTTATGTTATCGCCAGAAAATTTCAATTTTGCTTTAATCCTCTAGAATTCGCTGTTTTCTACTTTGTTATCGCCCCACTGTGGCTTTTAATAATAATAGCTAGTTTGATTAAAGTTTATGCAAAGCCAGATAAAATTAGGGTGGATTGGAAGATTTAACTTATCGCAACTGGTTTATGTTGTTTTTCGTCTCAATTTATTTTGAAACAAACGGATTATCTTTAATGTAGAATCTTAGCTTTTCATCTAAATCTCTTCTGACACCTATCCTATGAGAGCTACCGACTTCATGAACTGCTGGTCCATTTATAATAAATATTGGGCTCTCAATTTTAGTTAGGTCCGTCAAGTTTAATTTCTTGTCAATTTTTAAGGCCTTTGTCAACCTCCCGGGACCATTTGTTAATTTATTAATGTCACTTAATCCCCTATTAGCCTTCATAATTTCTATGCCTCTCAACGGTTCTATTGCTCTTATTAAGACGGCGCCAATACAGTTAGGTTTATGAGCGACCACATTCAGCATCCAATTGTTGTGAACATTATATATGAAGGCTAATCCTGGCATACCCCACATTGGCGCGTTATAATTCTTTAAACCATTCCTAGCGCGAGATGCTGGATCATCCAAACCATAGTATGCTTCGGTTTCAACAATCTTACCCTCAAGAATTTGATCATTAAGCTTTCTAACCAGAATTTTTCCCAGAAGACTTAGGGCTACATCTTTAGGATCTCTCACATAAAATTCTCTGGGTAATAATTTTTGATCCCGCATTTTACAGCATCTAAAGTAGGCGGAGGAAAAATTAAATTTTTCCTCGTAGATTTTCAGATTTCACATTCTTGACTTCGTGAAGTTCAGTTCACTAATTAGAGCATAAGGCGTTAGCGTCGGAACTTCTACCTCCCACCATTTTACCCAAGTTCGTGAACTACTTAACTCTAATATGTTTTGTAAAATTCTAAGCATATTATCGCTTATTCGCAGTTCCCTAATTGACGCTTTTATCTCACCATGCTTAATTTGAAACATTCCATCTCTAGGTATTGTAGAGAAATCTCCAGTTCTAAAATTCTGATATCTCAAATACCAATCATTGGTAACATATATGCCATCGTCGACTTCAGCTAACAATTCATCAAAGGATTTGTCTCCTGCTTCAACTATAAGATTCCATGGGTGAGGCACAATTATACCAGCATTACCAGTTGTTTTGACGCCAAACTTTTTAGCAGTATTGCTATTATGGAGATAGGTTTTTAGGATACCACTTTCAACAATGACGTTTCTTCTTGTTGGAACACCTTCATCATCAAAGGCTCTTGATCCAAAAGTCCCTGAAAGAGTTGGATCGTCAACTAAAGTAAACTTTTTAGAGGCGACTTCAAAACCTATTTTTTCAGCCAAAAACGATTGGCCAGCGTCAACTAGAAAGGCTGAAGATAAAATGCCAACCTGATTAACAAAATCAGCGAAAACCAAGGGTCCTATCAAAGCCATATATTTTCCAGGTTCACCAGGTTTTGGATTAGCAGCTGCCCTAGCTATTTCACCAGCCCTCATGCCAGCCTCCTCTGGATTGAAATCCTCAGCTTTACCAGCAATTGAAACAGCATGCCCAGTAGCAAACTCGGATACAAAAGCCCTTACAGATATTTCTAGCCCAGCTGTTTCCTGTGAGGCATAAACATCTCCCGATGTAGCGAGAGTCATCTCAGCCCTAAAAGCATTTAATGTTCCAGCAGCTCTTTCAGCCCCTTTCTCCAATGCGCCCCTTATCGCAGACTCAACATAATTGGTTAATGTATCTGAATCTAGTGAAATTTCAGGCGCCTTAATCAAGTTTGGATCATAGGTGAAGGGGCCCTGCGGTAGAGGAGCGTATATATCAGCTGGAGGGGTCGACTTAGCAACCCTCACAAGGTTTTTCACTGCTTTCTCTATATTTCTTAAGGATAATGTACTTATCGAGGTTGCAGCTCTATGCTTCTCAATCATGAGGAAAATGTCTACTTCATTCTCAAAGAAAATTTTTGATATAGTTACTTCATTATTTGAGAAGCGTATCATCACCTTTTGGGCTTCTGTGAGTTTAGCCGCTACATCTGTTGCCCCCATTTTTTTCGCTAAACTTACAATATGCGACGGAATTTCTTTTAATCTCATTTTCATCTACCACCAATCCTAATTTTTCTTAATCGAATATGAGGGCCTCCAGTCCATACAGGTATGCCCTGCATCGGATCACCTTTACCGCAGTAAGCAGCCTGAAATTCTACATCTTTTCCAGCAGCGTCAACAGCCGACCAAAGCCCGGTGGTGGTTATCTCTAGAACCGGATTCCTAACTAATTCTTTTAGTTCGCCGTTTTCTATTTTATATGATTCAAGCCCAACATAGCGTTGATTAAATCTTCTATCATCAATATTCCATTCCATGAAATTTTTAATATATATGCCATCTTTAACATCTTCGAAAAGTTCATCTTTAGTGTAATCACCCGGCATAAAGAATGTGTTTGCCATTCGAACTATTGGCTCACGATTATAGGCTACAGCTCTTGATGATCCATTACTTTCTACGCCAAACACGCTTGCAGTTTCCCTGTTATGCAAAAATTCGTTAATCACGCCCTCTTTTATTAGTATACGTCTTCTAGCCTTAACGCACTCTTCATCATAAAGATAGAAGCCAAAAGAACCTTTTAATGTTGGGTCATCAGCAATATTCACATATGAAGAACCAACTTTGAGTCCAAGTGAATTAGGCTTAAGAAAGGTTTCACCAGCTTGAGCAGCTTCCCTGCCAAGTATCCGGTCAGCTTCACTCGGATGCCCACATGATTCATGGGTAACTATTCCAACAACCTCGGGACCAAGAACTACATCCATCTCTCCTTCAGGGGTTTTAACCGCTCTCATTAAAACTCTTGAAAGGGCATAGGATTCCTCATAGAAAATTTTTGGTAGATCCCATCTTTCAACAATTTCCCATCCGCCAGTCTCTCCAAGATTTAAATATCTCTGGGCTGAACCTTTTTGCGGGTGGAAAGCTGTAATTAAAACAAACAGTGCAGCTCTAGGCGTTATGCTATAAACTTTCACCCCGTCACTCGTCATAATGAACTTATCGGTTATCCAAGTATCCAAGCTTATCATTCTAGCCGGAATTTTCACGTCCTGAGTTGATGCCGCATCTAGAATTCGTTCATCAGCTTCCTTAAGTAAAGAGACTCTTGAATCAAGATCAACATCCGAGAAATTCACTCGAGGTTTGATTTCAACTCTTCCACTTTCAATTTTACCCTTCCCCATAGAGATTTTTCTCTTAATAATTTTTGAGGTTGACTTGGCAATTTTGAAGGCTCGCTTTAAAGCTTTTTCAATATCCTTTTTTCTGAGAATATTGGTGGACGCGAAACCTAAAGAACCGTTTACAAGAATTCTAATGCCTACTCCTTTATTTTCCTCGAATTCAGATGCTTCTAAAATACCATTTTTCATAAGGATGGATTCGCGGAGATCCATTTGTACTCTCGCTTCGACATATTCTGCACCCATTCCGCTTGCTTTATCAATAATGAATTCAGCAAGCTCCTCCAATTCGAAGCACCCTTTTAAACACCTTTTCTTTAATCTAATACTCCTATTTTTTAGTTTCGTCAAATTATCAAATAGTCTTTTAAGTTAAAAATCAAGTAATATATTTGTAGGGATTTACATGTCTAAAAAATTGTTACTTAATAAGAAGGAATATGCATTAGTGGAGATTTGTCAAGTTTTAAAGAAAACAAACGCCATAGAATTTGGAGCTTTTAAGCTCCCTAATGGTAAGGTTACTCCATACTATATTGATCTGAGAGTTATACCAAGTTTTCCAGATGCATTTATGAAAGTAACCGAAATATTTGTTAACGCCATAAAAAGTGAGATTGGAATAGAAAACTTTGATAGAATAGCTGGAATACCAACAGCTGGTTTACCGTTGAGTGCAATAATAGCATATAGCCTTAAAAAACCTTTCCTATATGTCCGTCAAAAACAAAAGCTTAAGGGGCGAGAGAGAAGGGTGGAAGGCATCCTAATGCCTGGTGATAGAGTCTTACTTGTAGATGATCTGATAACTACGGGTTTCAGCCTTAAAAAGTCAGCTCTAGCTGTTAGATCGGAAGGCGGGATCGTTTCAGATGCATTCGTTCTTTTAGATAGAGAAGAGGGGGGAAGAGAGAGGCTTGCAAGCATAGGTGTAAAACTACATGCCGTATTAGAGATTAAAGATATCGCTCAAAAACTTTATGAGATGAATGCTATAGGAGAGGATGAATTAAAAATTATTTTGAAGCAGATAAAAAGAAAATAAAGCTAGTTAGACTTCATCAATTATTATTTTATTTAGCTCTTTAACTATCTCACTAGGCCTATCAAAATTAAACTCTAAAAATAGCGGTTTTAAACCAAATTTTAGCATCTTCTTCTCTAAAATTTCAATAAAGACGCCTTTTTCCCTAGAACATTGAATTTTATCATTTATCTTCCGTAGTACACTGTTGGTGGCACATGACGGAGAATTCTTGATGCCGATAACCGCTAATATCCTAATACGTGGTTTTCTACTCATGGAAGTCAAAATTTTTAATTGCTCAGCCACTAAATCCGCTATTTTTCTACAGTGTTCCTTAAAACCGGGCAATGCTTCATATTCATCTTTAGTTCTAGGTGGACGGGGATTCCCACAAAAAGTGAACTCTGGACACGGCATCTGCACAATTCCAATCTTGTTTTTTAGGGCAAAGCTGACAACCTGCTCAACTAAACCCATATTTCTCTCGATAGATTTACCATCTTGCCACCATCTTGTGCTCTTATTAAGCAAACAATGAGCCAACACCAATACTCTGGAAGACAGCTCCATACGTTATTCACCCAAAAATACTCTATTCCAATATAATTTTAACTGGATCGTTTAAGATGGAGGAGGACGCTTTTGAGTATAACGGTATCTTCTAGGCTTTCCCTCACGGGTTAATATTCCATCTCTGACTAGGTCAAGCAGAACATGCGCCACCGCTGTTCTATCATAATGATAACCTATACGAGTCATCTCTCTATGGACATCATCAAGAGAGCGAGGTATAGCAAACCACCCCTCTCTCCAAAGCTGCTCGATGATCCCCCTACAAGTTTCAGCTCGAGTAGGCGGTTGCATCGTTTTTTCTGGTACAATTGCTTGTTCGATTGAATGCTTAGTGACGCTTGACAAAACCTTATCTATAACATCCTTTACCTGATCCTCTCTACAGCTTATCTCAAACTCTATGTTACCAAATTTCATTTTTATATGAACTAATGGCTTCTCCCCATCTCTCTCAGACATTTATCTCCCTAATAATTGTTTAATTTTATTGTGCATCTTGTTCATGCGCAACATTTATATACACCATCATTCACCTATAAATTGGTGAATGATGTTGATTGAACAAATACATTATGCAACAACATCAAGATATAATTTTCCCCGATTTCTTGAGATTTCAGGTCTTCCGGAAAGATTTGTAGAGTTAAGTTTAAGTTCAATGGGGGAAGTAAGAGAGAAAAGCTTTCAACCCTGGTTAAATTTTGTTGATTCATCAATAGCAAAAGTTGAAGAATATGAGGGTATAGTGGAAGTTTATAGTGGAGAGGGAATCTCATTAATTTCTCCCTTGGAGCCTATACCTGACGCTACACCGATAGTGGCAATAGATGCCTCAAGTATTAAGGTTGGTGAAACGGAAGAGGGTGTTATCTGCGCTGTTAGAGGCGCTGTAATATGGAAAGAAAAATCACGCTACAAATACCTGCGTTTAGGGCCATTCCCATTCTACATAACTGAGGAAAATAAAAAGGAAATACTTGGTCTCCTCAAATATTATTCATCAATAAGTTTTAGCCCAAGCATGTCATTTATGATTGAAATTCAAAATCGCTTATGTGAAGCCTTAGAGCGATGGATTCAAATGACCATTTCAGCTTCTATTAGCGATAGCATAATTCTTTTAGATGGATCATTAACATCTAGAACCTCAAATTTCCGACCAAATATTTTAGAACGAATACTGAAGAACGCAAGAGATAATTCAAATATTGTCTTATCGTTTTCGAAAGCCTCAACAATCAAGTTTTTAGGCAAAAAAATCACAGATCTAATTATTAGACGGAAAGAGACCTGTCTTTTAGAGATTGACGAGCGAATGCTTTCGATATCATCGAGAAGAAGATTACGGTTACTAGGAAAAATCTATGTTACCAAATTAAATAAAAGGGGCTATCCATTCAGAGTAGATATAGATAAAATTTTACCCAGAGAGATTCAGATAATGGCGGTCCAAAGACTTCTTGGAAACGAACTGGCTTTTCAAGGTTATCCGGAAACATTGCGATTAGCCCACATATTCTCAACATTCACTGCTAGTGACGTAATAGGCATACAGCGTTTTATAGCGAGAGAGTATGGATTAAAAGTTGTTACTTGGCCTAGCATTCGAAAAGCGCTTTTCGGACCCTTTGGAACCGGCAACGTCGGAGATTAAGTGAAAATGCGTTTGTATAAGAAGATCGGCAATACCGTTCAGATTATTAGTTTTCCAGATGAGAGAGTTGAGAAAGGAAGCTATTTGATAATTGAAGATAAGAAGATTAATAAGTCAATGATTGTGCAAGTCATTGACATACAGTTTGCCAATGTTCCGGGAATAATGGAGGAACTTCTCCGCGAACCATTGATAGATGATCCGGTTGAAGGTGAAGAGATAGATCCCTTCGACATAACATCTCACATATTATATGTTCAGGATGCACGTTTACTCATATGTAAGATCCATGGGACAATAGAAAATAACAATAAACTGAGTTCTAATAGCTCATGGCTTCCATCAAGAACCCACTCTATCATACGTAGATTACCAATCGAGGAACTTATGAGGCTAGCTGGCATAACAAAAAGATTTCCAATAAACCTTGGTGAGACCATGGAAATGACACCAATCACAATAGATGCATGTAATTTGGATGGAAAACTTAACATAATAACTGGAAGAAAGGGAACTGGAAAATCTCATCTGTCTAAGCTTCTAGTTTTGGGCTTAGTTAAACATGGTGCAACAGTTATAGTTTTAGATTTGAATGGCGAATACACGAATCTAGGTGTAAGTGTAGATGGTGAAAGAAACGAGTTTTCCAACAAAATTTATGTTTTAAAGCCGGGTGAAAACTTTAGGGTAACACTATCCCAAACAAGCCTTTACGTCATAATGAATATACTCATACATGCCTTAAATCTTCCAGGAACATCGTCCCGTGAATTTAAGCATATATGGCGCTTTCTGGAAGAGCGAAATATGTTGTCCCTACGTGAGCTAGGTGAAGCCATTAGAAGATGGAAATGTAACCAGCAGGTTAAAGATGCGCTTTTTTCACGCTACTATACACTATTACATACAAACTTCTTTACCGATGACTCATCAAGCGCCACAAACTTCGAGAATTTGCTCCAAAAGATTGAAAAAAATGGGGGAGGAGCGGTGATATTAGATTTAAGCGATTCATCTTCAATAAATCGGCAAATAATTGTCGAATATGTTCTAGCGAAACTCCAAGATTTACTTTCAAGATGGAAGATTAGAGCGGTCTTCTTATTTGCTGAAGAAGCTCACTTATATCTTAGGGAAACTTATTGGGACGACATCGTCACCAGAATGCGACATTTTGGAGTATTCACAACATTCATAACCAATCAGCCGAATACCATCAAAGAAAGCATCTATCGTCAAGCAGACAATATATTTTTATTTAATTTTATTAATGAACATGATTTAGGGATTATTTCTAGGGCTGCAAAAGTTGATGCTGAAACAACAACCTCCATAGTTCAAGATTTGCCGCCTAGACACTGCCTTATACTTGGAGAGGTGGTAAAAGATTTTCCAATAATAGCGAGAATAAAGCCGTTAAATGTTAAAACAATGGGTGAAACTAGGCTCTTTTTCACCGAAAAGAAAAATCACTCTGAGAAACCAATCGAAGAAACTATAAGAATTCAGTAAAAGATTATCAAAAATCGAATCTAAAAATATGCGTAATTTTTTCATTCTCTTTCCCTTGTAAACTTTAATCCAATAATTTTATATCTCTGAGTTTAATAGCATTTAATGGTGTATGGAATGAGAGGTGGACGACAAATCCAAGGCTAAATTTTCACGTCCACCTTACATGCTACCTAAGACTAGCGTATGTTTTAGATATAGTTTTATATTTGATTTCTACGAATTTCAGAGGAGTGATATAAATGTTTAAAGAGGTCCCGCCAACGGTTGATTTCCCCAAGATCGAGCATAAAATACTTAAATTTTGGGCTGAAATAGACGCCTTCAAAAAACGTGTTGCCCTAAACAAGGGAAAGAAACCATGGTCGTTCATAGATGGACCTATAACCGCCAACAATCCAATGGGGGTTCATCATGCTTGGGGCAGAACATACAAAGACTTATTCCAAAGATTCAAAGCTATGCAGGGATATGAGCTCCGTTACCAGAATGGTTTTGACTGTCAAGGACTATGGATTGAAGTTGAAGTTGAAAGAGAACTAGGCTTCAAGTCTAAAAGGGATATTGAAGCATATGGAATAGCTGAATTTGTTAAAAAATGTAAGCAGAGAGCTCTACGCTACGCAGCTATACAGACTGAACAGTCTATACGCCTAGGCTACTGGATGGACTGGAATGATCCAAATACGCTCCGTTATCTGGCAGATTGCCTAGAAAACCCGAATCAAATTGTAACGATTCAAGGAGCTAATGGACCGGTTACTGACACGGTTGAGAGGCTTGTTGGGCGGTTAGGTTCCCCTGAGATAGGCGGTTCTTACTTCACGTTCTCAGATGAGAATAACTATATGATTTGGGCTTTGCTTAAGAAGTGCTATGAGAAAGGATGGATATACAAGGGTAGGGATGTTATGCCATGGTGTCCAAGATGTTCAACAGCCTTATCAGAGCATGAAATCGTTACAGAAGGATATAAAGAACTAACTCATCCCAGCTTAACTGTTAGATTTCCGCTTAGAGGTCGAAAGAAAGAATCGCTATTGATATGGACAACAACCCCATGGACGCTTACATCAAATGTTGCAGCCGCGGTGCATCCGGATATAACCTATGTAAAAGTAAAGTTCGGAGATGAATACTTTTATCTAGGTAAACCAGCCCTAGAGAGAACCCTGCCTAAAGGAAGCTACGAGATCATTGAAGAAATTAAAGGCTATGAGATGGAAGGTTGGACATATGATGGACCCTTCGATGAGTTACCAGCTGAAAGGAAGTCTGGAGCTGTTGATGCGCATAGGGTGATATTATGGGATGAGGTCAGTGAAGATGAGGGGACCTGCATAGTTCATATAGCGCCGGGCTGCGGTAAGGAAGACTTGGAGCTAGGAAAGATCTATAATTTGCCAGCTGTAGCTCCACTAAATGAATTCGGCATATTTATTGAAGGATTTGGGAAGTTTACTGGGATACATGTTTATGATTCAGCTAAGCCTGTTATTGAGGAATTAAAGAAGAAAGGCCTGTTATTTAAGGTTGAAGATTACGTTCACAGATATCCAGTTTGCTGGCGTTGTGGTAGCGAACTAGTCTTCCGACTTGTTGATGAATGGTTTATATCAATGGGTAAGAAACTTGATAAGCCACTTGAAGAAGTCACTGAGGAGGAAAAAGATCAGAACCTTAGATACCAGATAATGGAAGTCGCTAAAAAGATTCGTTGGATCCCAGAGTATGGGCTTCAGCTGGAGCTAGACTGGCTTCAGAACATGGAGGATTGGATGATATCCAAGAAGCGCTATTGGGGCTTAGCCTTACCAATATGGGAATGCAAGAAATGTGGAAACTTTGAGGTTATAGGTGGAAAAGAGGAGCTTAAGGCTAGAGCTGTTGAAGGATGGGAAATTTTTGAGGGGCACACGCCGCATAGACCATGGGTGGATGCAGTTAAGATAAAGTGCTCTAAATGTGGCGCACTTATGTCACGCATACCAGATGTTGGCAATCCATGGCTTGACGCTGGTATAGTCGCCTATTCAACACTTCAATATAGACAGAACCGTAAGTATTGGGAGAAGTGGTTCCCAGCTGATTTTATCTGCGAATCTCTTCCAGGTCAGTTCAGAAACTGGTTTTACGCTATGCTTGCAATGAGCACAATAATGGAGAGGAAGCCGCCATTCAAGGTTTGCTTCGGACATGGACTTGTATTAGGAGAGGATGGACGTGAAATGCACAAGTCTTGGGGTAACGCCATATGGTTTGATGAAGCAGTTGAAAAGATGGGTGCAGACGTTATGCGCTGGATATACTGCACCACTAAACCGGAAACCAATCTTCTTTTCGGCTATAAAAGAGCTGAAGAAGTTAAGAAACGCTTCCTAATTCCACTTTGGAACATATACAGCTTTTTCGTGACGTATGCAAATCTAGATGAATGGACGCCTAAAAATTCTGTGCCCTATAACTCATTATCATTATTAGATAGATGGATACTCTCAAAGCTCAATGTTCTCATCAAAGATGTAACTAAATTCCTTGAAGATTTTGATCCCTATAACGCAACACTTTCAATAGAGAAATTTGTTAATGATCTTTCAACATGGTATATCAGAAGATCCAGAAGAAGATTCTGGAAGAGCGAGCGGGATGAAGATAAAAACGCTGCATACACGACTCTCTACAAATGTTTGACGACTCTTATTAAGCTTCTTGCACCCTTCATACCTTTCCTAACTGAGGAAATTTATCAGAATATTGTTCGAAATGTCGATCCAAATGCTCCGGAAAGCGTTCATCATAATGATTGGCCAGTTGCTGATGAAAGGCTAATCGATGAGGAATTAATGAGGGAAATGGAGTTAGCGATTAAAGTTTGCAGTCTAGGGCGATCAGCACGTAGTAAAGCTGGAATCAAGCTGCGCCAACCCCTACTAGAGGCTAAGGTCGTAGCCAGTGAAACAATGATCAAGCAAATAGAGAAGCTTAAAAACCTAATAATGGAGGAGCTAAATGTTAAAAGACTATCCTTTACAACCAAAAGAAACGATTTAATCGATTATGTAGTTAAGCCAGTTCCAGAGCTGCTCGGCAAAAAATACGGTAAAATGTTTCCAAAAATCCAAAGAACTATTATGGAGATGGAACCTCAAAGAGTGATTGATGCCCTAAGAGCTAACGGCGAGCTAGAATTAACAATTGATGGACAGAAGATAAGGATATTACCTGAAGAAATCAAAGTTTTGGAGCGACCCAAAAACGGTTACTCCGTCTCTGAAGAAGATAACATAATGGTCGGCGTAAACATAATCCTATCAAAAGATCTTAGAATGGAAGGTCTCGCACGTGATATCGTTAGGCGCATACAGAACCAAAGAAAAGAGGCGGGATTCAATATAGCTGATTTAATTGAAACCTACTATGAAGCTGGACCAACATTAACCGAGGTCTTCGAGAAATTTGAAGAATACATAGCTACTGAGACCTTATCTACTATCATAAAGAGGGGAAGCCCGCATGGAGAAGCTCATTCAGCAACATATAGCCTAGCCGGAGAAAAACTGAGAATTTGGCTTAAACTAGCTAAAGCAAACCAAACAACATGAATTTAATTCGTTACATCTCCCTCTTTATCAGAAAATTATGCTAGGCCTCCTAATTCTTAATAAGGATTATTTATTATTATGAGCTAATTAATTATTTGTGTGAATGAGATGTCGGAGAACTATGGCTTTGAGCTTCTAAAGGATGAGAAGGTAGATGTTTCGGTTAGACCCCACCCTCTCTCATTTCTAAGATACTATATTGTTGATGCATACTTGATTTTAATAGCTGTAATACTCAACTGGTTTCATGCATATTTAAAATCAAACCCAGCAATCCTAGGATTTGTAGACAGATTTCTCAGCTTCATCCCTGGAATAGATGCGGAAAATCTTTTGCTACTAATAGTTTTCTGGGCTATTCTAATATTAAGCGGGCTTATAATAGGTGTTTTATGGATCAGCAAAATGCCTCTTCTCTACATGATTCTGATAGGGGTCGCTGGGACACTACTTGAGCTATACGTTCTTCCACCATACAATTTACCATGGACCCCTAAAGTTAAGATCTGGCTTCTCATATTTGCATCTCTAATAGGCTTTATTCTCATAGAGGCTTATCGGAGAGGACATAAATACTTTCTAACAAATTATAGAATTGTTACTGTTAAGAGCTTTCTCAGCAAAGAAATACGGGAGATAATGTATGATAAAATATCCGACATATATATCGACCAGGGAATTCTCGGCAGAATCTTCAATTTTGGCACAATAATACCAGTTTCAGAATCAGGATTCGGCTTGGGGGAGGATGCTGCTTTAGCCTCAGTTGGAGCAGGAGCATCTGTTAAAAAAGGCTTTCTAGGAGTCGGCTTTGGAGGGAAGAAGGGTGTAAATAGGCCTAGAGCCGCAACCTATTTTTCGCTTTACGGTGTGCCAAATCCTAGAAAGATACGTGGAATAATAGGGGAGAGACAATTAGAAACCAAGGAGGCTCCGATTTTAAGAAGAATTGAGCAGCTCTTAAAGGAAAAGAAAGAAGAAAACATTTTTCGAGAAAGTG
>CAYSKG010000028.1:0-12726 GCA_964431725.1 uncultured Candidatus Bathyarchaeia archaeon
TACCTACAAAGTAGAAGGCAAGGGATCCGATTAAGACGCTGATGGTGATTATTGGTGGCAATATTAGACCGATTGCTATCACCGTTATATCAGTTGCTATTCCTAGGGAGGCGCCTGGAACAAGATGTTCAACCATTGAGTTTAAATCGATCCAGGGTAAGGGGAGGACAACCATTGTTCTATTTAATACGGCTTCGCTAAGGGTTGGTATGGCATAAAGCATTATTCCGTATATGAAAGATATTAGAGCGCTAAAAGTAAAAATCTTCATTCTATTTGGATTTCTACTTGCGAGTGTTTCGCATATGCTGGCCTGAACTTGAGCTATTGGAAATGGAAGTTTCTCGTGGATTACGTATAATTCTCTTGTTAAGAAACCGAGGGATAGGTTAACAAGGATTGATGCAACATTCATCACTAAGTTCATAGTTATCGGAACAATCCATTCTGGATGAATGAAAGTCTGTAAGTTCCATACAGGCGATTTAGGATTCGGTGCGAACCAGTCTGGAATCAGATCGGTGATTCCAATGGAGGCTATGAGCGGATGTCTTCTGAGATAAAGGTTGTAAATTAGGTTTGGCCAGAGGAAAACCCCTATAGAGGCAAACTGGCTTCCTACCATGAATATAAGAATCTCTTGTTTTGTAAGCGGCTTTCCCGATAAAGCTGCTAACTCGCTGAAAACGAAGATTGTAGCGTATGTAGCAAGGCCTAAGATGAGGTTTCCAGTAGCAAGATATATCCATATGACTACTGGCTGAACGACCGCTGCAGAATAAACAATTCCCAGTAGGGAACGCCAGGTTATGCCACGTTTGAGCTTAACTTCCGCTTTAATCTCCTTTTCCTCAATCATATTATTCTATTCCTTCACTAGTCTTTTAGAATAACATCTTTTAGAGAGAAATATTTTTTCTTGTCCGCTTCTCGAAGCGAAGTCCAAAGTAAAAGCTGCTTTCTAATTCTGTCAACAAACGATTTATTTGTATATTTCCAAACATTCATCACTCCCGATATGTGGCGTAAAGTGAGGAACACCGCGCAATTTGACTTGTCTTTCTCCAGAGTGAAAGCTAGCTCTGTCTCCTGTTCTAAGGCAGCTTCATAAGGAGCCAACCTAACGATCATTCTGATAGATTTTATCCACCTATCATCCTCCCTCTTTTCGACAAGCCTCATATTTCGCACCATAAAGGGCCCTGTCATTTCTGATGTTTCATAGGTCTCGAAGAACTCCTTTATATACGCGATCACGGCGTCAACTTCATCTTTTGAGGGAGTAAACGGTAACGGTATCACCCAGAGACCGTCTTTGGGTTTTGTAGGCATCTTCCATTTCCTTTCTAAGGAGGGGGTCACAAGCCGAGCAGATTTATACATTGGATATAGAGTAGCGATCAGCGTGGAAACCATTCCTAAACCTACAGCTAACATTACCCAGCTTGAGGACACATTTGGGATAAATTCCCTTGGCAATAACTGAAGTTCACGGAGGATAATGCTTCCAATGTTTCCTAGGATATATCCGATCAGCCCTCCAATTATTCCATAAATTACAGATTCAGCTAAGAACATTGCCGAGATATTAAGCGGTGAGAGTCCTAAGGAGCTGTATATACCTATTTCACGTGTACGCTCATACACCGCGCCAAGCATTATGTTTAATATTGCTAATGATGCGATTATAAAGGGAACTATCATTAATTGCCAGCCATATAATCCGATTTCCTCGCCTTTATAAAAGATGAAAATCTTATCTTTTACGCCGCTGTAGACCAATACTCCTGGGAAGATTCTTGCCATCCTTTGAGCGATTTCGAAAACGGAAGACTCATCAGAAAATCTCAGAGCTACATTATAAGTTGGCGACCCTAACATAAGAGCAAGATCATAAGGTACTATCACAATTCCATCTGGCGCGATGTGCGCACTTGTCTCATAAGCTCCTGGAAGTATGGGCGAGATTATGCCAGCGTCAAGGTCGTGGATCCCTGCGTATCGATCACTGTCAAATATTCCAATTACCATTAAGTTCAGCCCTCCGAAGGTTACAGTGTCGCCTACACTGACTTTAAGTTGATTAGCAGCTTTATCAGGAAGTATGCATACATATTTCATGAAACCCGTGAACCATGTTCCGTTTATTAGAGTTTTATCTATTTGTGAAACTTCTGGTTCCTTAGGAGATACGCCAATAATACCCATTGCCTTAAAGGATTCTCCATTAGCTCTAAAAATTAGTTGATTTGATGGATTTTCTAATCCTGGCATATAATATGCTCTTTTAGATATCACTGCAATATCACCGTACGTGTCTAGATAATCGATGAGATTTTGTTCTATGGCTTGCGTCAACTGTGGGTTTCTAACATATAGGCCAATATATGTTGGTGTACGGCCTATTTCTTTGGGTTTTTTAATTGATATCGAGGAAATTGAAGTGAATGAAATTAGTGAAAACACCACAATTATTACTGAGATTAACGTCAGCAGAGTTCGAGTTTTACGCTTTTTCAGATTACCAATGCCTATTGAGAAAGATGACAAGAACATGCTTGTTCGACTTCTCTCAACGAAATGCGCGCCTAATAACGCTTTTCTAGTTTCCTTAAGAGATTTTATAGATCTTGAAAGAAGGAGAAGTATTCCAGGCGATACGAGAATGGCCAACATGAATCCTAATATGGTCATATAAACGTTGGATGCTATGTGAAAGCTTGGGTGAATGGAGTACAATAATATTGTAAGGGCTCCGAATATTAGGGTCAGGAAGAAGAGTCTTTTTATGATGGTCTTAGATTCGATTAGAAGCCTCTCAGCGAGGAAAGAGAAGGGAATTAGAAAAACAAAGAAGAATATAGTTGTGTAAACTACATCCTTCATTAAACTTTTTATTCCCAAATAGGCTTGGCGTTCTAAGCCCCAGGCTTCTAAATAGTTTTTATAAAAGGATGCATAATCTGGCTTCTCCATAGCGTACATGGCCGCTTTAATATGTTTCCAAGCGTCCATATGTAGTTCAGTCACATCTATTCCTTCAACACCGTAACTTTCACAGAGCCTAAGTCTTTCCTCATCTAACATGTAGGTGTCTAAGGCGGTATTGAAGCCATTTACAACTAACGTTTGACCAGATTGAACCTTTAGACCCTTTTCTGAGGAGGCGAAAGCGTAATTGGCGATCCATCCCACAGGGTCGGCTTCGATTCCCCTCAGCAAAATCTCAACACTCTGATCTGGTTCCACAAAAACCATAGCTGATCGGCCAGCTACAATGAAACCAAAGGAATCAGGCACGTAATCTAGCTTATAATGTCTTATTTCGGGGATTATAGGGGTAAGGAGAGAAGAGCCTAGTCTTGTCGGATCAATAGAATCGAAGACCATGATGCAGGCAGACTTAAAGACGACAGTATTCACGTATTCTACAGGACGAGTTAAATCAAAGCTAACCCAATTATAGGCTGACCCGTATTTTCCCATGTCAGGAGCATATTCTACAGCGCCATATGTTGGAGAATCCACGAAGGCCATAACTGTATATAGGGCAGCACCTCGCGATCCGGTTTTAGATTGCCTGTGAATTGCGCCATGAAGAGTGAAAGAGCCGTTCTCATCAGCTTTAACTATTATCGTGTACGTAACGCCGGCTCTCCACAGCGATGCAGAAATTGCAACTAGAGCGTTTCCAACGGGCTTATACCACGCCGTCTCATAGTCGTATTCAACAACTCTCCCATTTAAGGTTACAAAACCGCCCTTACTAGGATCAGCGCTTATCGGATGCAGCTCAGGTAAAACTAAATTTTCATCATTTACGATTGAGTAGATGAGACATAATATAAGTTTGATTTGTGGAAGAAGTTTTTTGAAATCGATCTTCTCGTACGTATCAAAAGGCGTACTACGGAAAAAGTCTAATCTATGAGTTGTGTAAAAGGCGAATCCGAGACCGCCAGCTAAGTTGAATGGTTCATTATCCAAATAGAAGAAGGCATAATTTAGAATATATCGGTTGTACCAGCTGGTTTGATCCGAGAAGAGAAGATCTTCAAGAGTCGATATATCTTTTAGTTGCTGTTGGACTTTAGGTAGATACCTGTTGAATATTGCATCTCTAAGATCTAAGTACATCCCTAACGATTGTACGTATTGAGCGTATAGTCCCCAGAAGGGTGTTCCAACAGTATCGCTTTCTGTACTTAAATCTAAGTTTATGAAGAGTTTAAGTTTGCTTCCTATATCATTAAAATGTTTGAATACAAATTCTCTTGCACCAGCTAATTTTTGGTTATGGCCTGAAAGAGCTACGAACATCATTGTTCTTTTAGGCGGATTTTGTGTGAATACTCTGGCGAGTTCTAGCAGTGTTGCAATTCCAGTTGCTTCTTGAGCTCCAGGGGCTAGAGAGGGCACTATAGAGCTTGAGTCGTAATGAGCTGCGATTATAATAATTTCATTAGAGAGATTAGGGTCTGAACCATATATGTAGCCGATCACGTTTTTGCCAACACGATTCTCGTATATCATTAGTGACTTCACGTTTACGTGCTTGGGACCCTCTTTGAGGAGATTGAGGAGGTGTTCGCCATCTTCATGCTTCACGTAAAGACGAGGGAAGTCAAGCGGGAGAGAGAGAGATTTCATCCAGGCGTCCACATTGCTTGTTTCTTTCTCTATGAAAATTACTGCCTTTGCGCCATATCGCGCCGCGTATGTCCATCTGTCCCTGCTGTCAAAATCCATTAGAACAATGCTTCCGTTGATTCTGTCCCTGTAGCTTGAGAGCTCCCCCTTACCAGCATAGATTAGGGGCCCCTCGATTCCAGCGGGGGGTATGGCGCAGGTCTCAACCAAATTTGGCCATAGAGGGTAAGCCTTGATGATTTCACCGGTCTCGAGCACAGTTATGTTAGCGCCATAGTCATAAGGAATAGTAACATTATAATATTCGTAGGAGACGTTCTGAAGCCCGTATTCAACAAACCTATCGTAGATGAATTGAGCAGCCGTATCACAGCCGGGGTAGCCAGTAACACGGGTGCCAAAACTTGTCAATATCTTAACATTATCCTTTACTTTCGTAAAATCAATTTGGTTAACGATATCAATAAAATCAAATTGTGGAGATTGTTCCATAATGCTTAGTGAAACAGGTAATCCAGAAGAGAAGATTAAAAGTGATACAAACAATATAAATATAAAATATTTCATTTTCATTCTTTGATTCTCCTCAAAAGATTTTTGTTATGAGTATGAATCATGTTCACTCCAGCACCTATCATTAATTATGTCAATCACCGATGGAGTTGTCTTCCTTATAGATTTTTTAACCTTTTCGTAATCGTTTTCCTAGCTTAATTTCAAATAATGTGGAATCTTAAATCTTTCGGTAAATTTTTAACCCAAAAATTGTCACTTCAAACTCAGGCCACACAAAGCTTTTAACCTGCAGAAAGTAGCCGTTGGTAACCCTCAAACTCCATTATCTTCCAGAGATTTTCACGTGTAACATTTTTATCCAACCGCTCTTTTTCCATCCTTCTATAGTGGAGAGCTAAGCTCCCATGAATTGATAAAAAGGAGCGCGGTTAACAGACCCACCTTTAAAAAGTCGCATGAAACGCTCACGGTTTGTCAGTTCCATCCTTATTTACCTCTAAGTAAGGAATATAAAAGATGGGTTCTATGTTCTCCGCATCTAAATCGGCTGATCCTCAACTTCTTGATACATGAAGTATTTCTCTCCTTCTTTATATGAATAGTAGGGGCGGAATTCTTTGTCAACCTGCTGCCCTCTCGTTCTAAATATTAGGGCTTCATCTGACACGCGGATAATCCAATCTGAGGGGGAATCAATAGGGCCTTTTAGAACGCCTCCCTTATCTGCGACTAGAACCACAGGACCGTACATGAGCGCTACAATGTTTGGATGATACTTATCGACGGGTAGAAAATATAGGTTCAGGGGAAAATCGATCTCAAGGAAATCTCCATTATTCCAGGTTCTTCTTATCTCGCCCCAGAAACCAGGTTTCCAGACGCCTGAAACCGGCTCCCCGTTCAAATAGACTTTCACTTTTTCGTAAACCCAGCCTGGAACCCTAAACTTTAATGAAAAATCAACGGGCTCCGGTGTATGAATCCGAAGGAACACCTTATTCTTTTCCGGAAATTCTGTTTCTTGAATCACAGTTATATGGCTGCCTGATTTATCCCATTCCACTTGAGAAGGAACATATAAATTAACGTAGAGACTGTCAGCATCTTTGAAATAGATAAGATTATGATACTCGGTTACCGCAAGGGGATACGTGCCAGAGCAGCATGGCCAGCGAGCTGCTCCCTCAGGAGGATACTCTAGGTAGCTTTTTTTAGCTCCTCTGATGCTGTAATCCGAGTAGTAATAGGTCTTTCCCCCTTCACCCATCAGCAAAGCGGCGCCAATGGCATTATAAAGCAGCTTCTCAATCCAGTCCCCATATCTCGCTTCACCCGTAAACATCATCAGATATCTAGCTAATTTGAAAGCAGCCCAAGTGCCGCAGGGAGTTTCAAATGATTTTCTGATCTCCATCAACGCATATAAAGACTCGCCTAACGCTCCATACTGATCGGAAACTAAAAGCTCGGTGGGACCATAGCCTCCCGTGGCAAAGACTTGCGTATTTTGTAGCATATCATACGCGTTAACTATCGTCTTTAGATACTTGGGATTAGCAGTAACTGCGAAAGCCATAGCTGCACTGCATAATGTGTTAACATGGCTGTAAGCGTGCAAACCAGTCATCACATGTTTATTTCTTGCCAGTCCATCCCAGTAAGTATCATAATGCCAGACCTCAGCAAACTCTCGGAATTTCAGATCTCCAGTTAAAATATATGCCCGATAAAGATTTTCGGATAAGGTGTACCATTCTACATCAACTCCTCCATTTACGGGGCCTCCGCCATTTGGAAGAATACGTGTCGCTGGCAGTCTTCTCCTACTCAAATTCTTAATTGCCCAATCCGTGACTTTATGAAGATATTTAAGAGCTTCTTTTCTCAGCAACTCTTCCTCCGTGTATTCGTAGATATCTACTAATCCCCCCACTATCTTATCGAATCCATAATGGGTACAAGAAAGCAAATATGAACCTGCATCGATGGTTTTTCCCCACTCCTTTAAGAGATACTTCAGTTTTCTTAAAATCTTTTTGTCTCCGGTTACTCGATACATGCGGGCAAATGCCCCGAGCCACTGACCGAATGTCGCAGGATATTTATACCATCCTCCTAGGTCCTTTCCCGGAGCGTCCATTCCAGCTTTCTTACGGAAAGGTTTGAGAAGATCTTCGTTTGGGATGGACAGAAAATATTGTTTAGTATGCTCGAATTGCTCTTGAAACATACTTGGCAGTAGCTGGACTCCTTGATAATTAAATGGCTCAATTACGGTTACCGAACTTACCTTAATGTTTGGCATTTTAACCTCCTCTTTTTTAAACTTTAAAATTAATAAAAATTTTTGTCACAATAATACTTCTTTGCTTTTTCTCTTCAGGATTTCTGAGAGAAGACTTAGGATTATTCCAAAGCCGTAGCAAACAGATATCACGATGACTTAAAATCATCTACGTAACCTTACACAATTAAAAAAGGGGAAATCTAAAAGCACCATTAGCACAAGCCCAAAAATATAAACCATACGTATAAAAGTTTAGAATTTTATTTAATTGAACAAAGTTGAGGCGAACAAATTGAATGAATGTAGGGGATCAGGCTTTTGGGTTGATCAGCAGGATCCTTTGCTTAAGCCGGATGTTGAAAGGTTATTGGCTGCATTTCATAAGGAAGAAGGTGATAGGGTCCCCAATTATGAGCCACTAATTATGCATCGGAATGTGGAGTATATTATGGGGCGTCCCATGCCCCGTTTGAATAGTTGGGATCTAGCTCCTCACGATCAGGTGGAACTCTGTCAAAGGCTTTGTATTGATGCGATGACGATCCCAGTAGGTTGGAGTCCTTGGTCTGAGGCACGTGATATTCATGATAGCATAAATCCGGTATGGATATATGATTATGTCTCTAGTCATGCCATAGATTTCGAGAAGACTACAATTAGGGATTGGGATGATCTTCAAAAATTGAAAGTGCCCGGGCAGCGTGAAATAGAGGAACAGGTGAGGTTACTGAAGACTTACATGAAGGCTACTGAAGGTACTAAGATAGGCGTGGTGCCTTGCATTGTTTGCGATGTGGTCTTTGCAGGTTATTCAGTTTTTGGCATCGCGAATTTTTCTAAGAAACTATTCACAGATCGAAGGCTGATTGAATTTTTCTTTGACCTTTATACTGATGTAACCATTAAGTTTAACGAGGCGTTCGCTGAGCTGGATATACCCTTTGTATACTTTAATGGCGACCCATGCGACAGTCATGGAACCATAATCCCACCTAAGCTGATGGAAGAATTATGGTTTCCCAGAGCTGAAGAAATGATAAAGCCCTATAAAAGGAAGGGCATCCCGATAATGTGTCACTCTTGTGGAAATCTAACTCAGCTCATACCTATGCTTATAGATCTAGGCATCGTGGCCATACATCCTGTTCAACCAAGCTGTAATGACATCTATGCTCTCAAGAGGAGGTATGGGGATGATATCTGCCTGATAGGTAACATAGACATCGCGGGCCCCCTCGCCTTCGGCACACCACAAGAAGTCGAGAGGGATGTGAAGGAGCACATATATAACTTGGCTGAAGGAGGAGGATACGTCTGTGCTTCCAGTCATAGCATCACAGATATGATTCCGCCAGAAAACTTCATAGCCATGACAAAGGCAATACAGAAATATGGACGGTTCCCTATACGAAAAAAATAATTTATACCTAATTATGGTAAAATCTCTTATTAACCAGTAATGAACTGGGTGGCTAGTTATGAAAGATGATTGGTATAAAAATAGCTATCGTCGAAATCTTATCGATATGCACATTGAGGACTGGAATGAAGAGTTTCTGTCTAAACTAGATCCTGAGAATTATGTTAAAATGCTAAAACTTGGGAATGTTAAGTCGACCATGGTTTATGCGAATTCTCACGTAGGCTACTGTTATTGGCCAACTAAAACTGGTTGTATGCATAGGGGACTCGAAGGAAGAGACTTTCTAGGTGAAATCATTGATCTATGCCACAGAGAAGGGATTGACGTAGTCGTTTATTACAGCCTTATCTACAATAATTGGGCTTATGAGCAGCATCCGGAATGGCGAATCGTGGACTTGGATGGGAAAACATCTAGAGAAAAGCCTGGCCGTGCTGGACGTTACGGTGTATGCTGTCCTAACTCTCCCGGATATAGGAAATTCATTCTAGACCAGATTCAAGAGTTATGTGAGAACTACGAGTTTGAGGGGTTGTTCTTCGACATGACCTTCTGGCCCGCTGTATGTTATTGCTCAAACTGCAAAAAAAGATATAAGGAGGAAACTGGAGAGGATCCTCCCACTGTTATTAACTGGGATGATCCGGCATGGATCAGATTCCAGAGAAAACGAGAGGAATGGATAGCTGAATTCGCCTCCTTAGCTACATCGGCTGCTAAAAAATATAAGCCGGGGGTTGCCGTTCAACATAATTCTGCCATTGTGCCTCGCTCATGGGTGTTTGGTGTAACTGATCTTCTGGCTGATCATTACGATCAGGTTAGTGGTGATTTTTACGGCGGTGTTCTGGAGCAGTCATTCATTTGCAAGTTATACTATAATCTTACACCTAACATGCCATTTGAATATTTTACCTCTATCTGTTACCCAAATCTAGGAGAGCACACTACAATCAAACCTAAAGAGTTGATAGAGAACCGCGTCTTTATGACATTTGCTCACGGTGGCGCCTTTTACATAATCGATGCTATTGATCCTATAGGTACTTTAGATGAAAGAAAATACCGAATGATAGGTGAAATATACAAGAAAATAAGTAAGTATGAAAAGTACATGGGAGGCGAACTCTGCCAAGACGTAGCAATATACTTCAGCTTCAATTCAAAGATGAACTTCGTCGAGAATGGTAGGAGAGCTTCAATATGGGCCTTCGAATACAACTTGAGATTGCCTCACTTAGAGGCGGCGTTAGGCGCTGCAGAAGCCTTAAGAACTAGTCATATTCCATTTGGCGTAATAACGAGAAGGAATTTAGGGGAATTATCACGCTATCAAGTTATAATACTGCCGAATGTGTTAAGGTTATCTGATGAAGAAGTGGAAGCAATAAAAGATTATGTGGCCAACGGTGGAAACGTTTATGCTAGCAAGTTTACCTTAAAATCTAAGCTTTCAGAAGTGTTAGGTGTCTCCTCTATAGAAGAAACTTCGGAAAAATACACGTACATCGCGCCAACTTCAGAAGGGGAGGTTCTCCTATCTGGAATCACAAAAGAATATCCGTTGTCGATACCTGATTCACAAATTAAAGCAGAGTTTTCATCAAGGGGTAAGGTGATGGCGACCATAACTTTGCCCTACACCAATCCAGATGATCCGACAAAATTTGCGTCCATTCATTCTAATCCGCCTGGAGTTCCTACAGATTATCCCGCAATAGTCTCTAAGGATTTCGGGAAGGGAAGAATTATCTGGTCATCAGCATCCATAGAAACATATGCCACCGTTTTCCTCAAACATAGATCGATATTCACGCGCATCATTAAATCTTTAGCTAAAAATCCCTTCTCTTTTGAGGTTGATGCCCCTGGATGCGTTGAGATAATTCAATTCCATAAGCCAGACGAAAAAAGATACTTGATTAACCTTGTTAATTTTCAATCCGAAATTGGAATGCCAAATATCCCCGTAGAGAACATCACATTGAGAGTAAAAACCGAAGGGAAAGCTCTGAGAGTTACATTGTTACCTGACGAAACGTCGATTCCATTCGAACAAGAAGGAGAATACGTGAATATAAAGGTTCCAACGTTGCAGACATTTTGCATGTTAGCCTTAGATTATGAGTAATGACTGTTTCAAGTCCTCAACTTGCTCCATTATTTTTTAAGGTTGTAATATCTAACAACCGAACCAAAGTTTCTTTAGATTGCTTTCTTGTACGAGTAGAGGATCAGGTCTTCCTTTAAGCTGAGATTTTATCCACTTTTCTAAGCGTTCAGAAAGTTCTTTAGCTATATCTTTTTCCGATGCTATTAAATTAACCGTTTCTGAAGGATCTCGTTTTAAGTCATAGAGTTCCTTGAACCCCTTAGGCATGCCATAAAGATCTGGCTTTAAGGTTTCAATTAGTTTCCAATTCTCTGTTCTTATCGCCCTTTTACATTGAAACGTGTTTTCTAAAAGGTAGATCTCATTATATCCCTTGTGTCTAGCAGAGTGAATCATATTTAATAGGTTTCTTCCCTCCATACTTGCTGGTTTTGGTATGCCTAAAAATTCCAGTATTGTCGGAGCTATATCTATATGTTGAACTAGACCTCTTATTTTTACGCCAGAAGTTATCTTTTTGGGACAATGAAAAATCAAAGGAACATGAGTTACGGTGTCATATAATCCGTGATGTTCAAATGATATATCATGCTCAGTCAGACTTTCTCCATGATCAGATGTTAAGACAATAAGAGTATTTTCGTAAATTCCGATGTTCTCCATGAACTCTATTAGCTCTCCTATTTTATTATCTACATACCTGATTTCCCCATCGTATTGTGCAATAACATAGTTAACATCCGTTATTTCTTCAAAGCTCTTAGTGTACCAAGTAGCAACATTCTTTACAAGAGAAGAAAGATCTATATCTCCATAGAGAGCTCGTGCCTGTTGACTTGTGAGGCCACCTTTAACCTTGTAGACGAATAGGGGGCTTATCATTTTCACTTTATTCATACTACGGTTCATCGGATTACTTTTATCACCCTCATAGTACATCTGATCGTAAGGAGAAGGAGGAATGTAGGGTGTATGTGGATCCCAATAATGGAGGAATAAGAAAAAGTTCTTTTTCTTATTAACAGCCCACTTTTTTAGCCAGTTTATGGCTTTAGTGTTGATTTCATCAGCTTGAACTTTTAATCCGCCGGAAGGAGCTGGTGTTCCTCCAGGATGAATATAATAATCAAATCCTCTTCGGAACCATAAACCCAGATTATCCACCGCTGCTGTAACATATCCGTTTTCTTTTAGAACTTCTTGAATCATAGGTATTCTATCGTCTAATTTCTTGTTACCCACATGACAAACTATTTCATGATTTATTGGATGCATCCCCGTTAGTATCGTCGTCCATCCGGGATGCGTCGGAATTCCAGGGGCAAAAGCTTTAAGAAATAAAACACCTGACTCAGCGAGCTTATCAATATTAGGGCTTGTTTTTCTAGCGTAACCATAGCATCTTAAATGGTCCGCTCTAAGCGTATCAATTCCAATTAATAAAACATTCATTCCATCAGCTTTCATTCTCAAATCGCCGTTCAAGTCCTCTAGATTCTAATTTTATTTACATGATTTAAAAGATTTTACTTAAGCTTTAGACCATACTTACCTTAAGCCATCTATGTGTACCTGAAATTAAGCCCAGCGATTTTCATCTAAAACATTTTTCCACATCGCCGCTAAATGTTGTAAAGTTTAAATATAGTTATAAAAATTTTTGGTTATAAAAAAGTAATGAGGCTTAGATGAAATGCACGAGACAATGTTTCCACTTAAGAATCCTTCACCAGACTT
>CAYSKG010000028.1:12736-16342 GCA_964431725.1 uncultured Candidatus Bathyarchaeia archaeon
TCGAGTTGTTTAGAGAAATCTTAATGGGGGAAATAAAACCTGATAGAGTTCATTTCGTTGAGCTGAGTGTTGATGACTATGTAATCAATTATGTAGCTGAGAAGTTAATGAAGCAGAAAAACACACTAGCTTCTGCTCCATGGGATAAAAAGGCGAAGTTGTTTTTAGAGGGGGGAAATGCTTCGCAGCTACTGGAAGAGGAGAAACTCTATTATAAGAAGATCATTAACTTTTACTATTTAATGGGATACGATTATGTGCCGGTCTGGGAGCCTTCTGCGCTTCTACTAGTTTTAATCTCTAAGTCAAGGATAACCTACACGGCGGGTAGGCTAAGAGCGTGGGTTGAAGAGAATGAAGGGCTCATCAAATCTTGGGAGGACTTTGAAAATTTTCCTTGGGACCGAATAAAATTGGATATTGAAGATTATCTTAAATTTTTTTGTGACAATCTGCCGGAAGGAATGAAGATAACATTTACCTCAAGTCTATATGAGTGGGTTGGCGAGCGGTTTTTAGGGTATGTGGGGATGTTCCAGAAGCTCTATCTTGAGCCCGATTTAGTAAAGGCGGTTTTCGATAAATGGGGGCAGATAGTGTATGAGCAATATAAGAAGGCGGTGAGCTTCGATTGTGTCGGGGCAATCTTTCATGGAGATGATCTTGGATATAAGAAAGGAACGATGTTGAGTCCTAATATGTTAAGGGAGATAGTTTTCCCTTGGTTTAAAAAATATTCGTCTTTGGCGCATCAGCATGGAAAGATGTACTGGTACCACTGCTGCGGTAATGTGCTTAGTGTTATAGAGGACTTAATTGAAGATGTGAAGATAGATGCATTTCATTCCTTCCAAGATGTTATCATGCCAGTATGGAAGTTTAAAGAGAAATATGGAGATAGGGTTGCTGTGCTTGGAGGAGTTGACGTCGACAAGTTGACGCGTTTCGACAGGGAAACTTTGAGGAGATACGTGAGAAAGATCTTGGATAAATGTATGCCGGGAGGAAGATATGGCTTCGGATCAGGTAACTCCATAACGAACTATGTTCCCCCAGAGAATTATTTAACCATGCTTGAAGAAGGATTGAAATGGAGACCGATAAAATAGTACTTAGGAAGAAGCCTATTCCGAAGGCATATAACAAACTTACAACGCCTTGTAGAAAGAATTTATAACAGAAAGTTTTTGTTCCATTTAATAACCTAGAAATCTAAAAACTATGCTCTCTTAGTTCTGATGACCTCTTAGGACATGCCAAAGGCAAAAACGCTCGCAAAATCAAAATCTCCCATATCTTTTCTTTTTTACTTCCTTTGGAGGGAATCTATTAAGAAAAAAGAAAAATGGCATTCTTTATCTCTCAATCTGCACATTTCTACGCATAAGGTGGAATATTATAATGAAAAACGTTATAACCTCATAATTCCATAAAAGAGTAAAATTGGGGGATTCAAAGGAGCGACTGTAATGAGCGAAAAGGAAAGTTTGGAATATAAGAGCGGTATGACGGCAAAGGCCTTCCTTGTGGGAATAGTTCTAGTAACCTTTCTCATCATTTACGGTAACACCGCAGGCGGATTTTCAAGAGATCCTATGATGAGAGAAGCACTAGTAGCCTACGCTACCTATACTTTTCTTATAATGTTCATTCTTTCAGCGATTTCGCCACTCTTGAGAAATGCAGGATTCACTGTAAACGAGCTAGTCGTCATCTACACAATGGTGGGAGGTTCCCTCTTCGTGCCTTTACTGCCGCAGATAGGAACCGCAGTAAACTGGCCGTTATTTCTCATTCTAGTATCGCCGTTCCCAATCGAGCAAATAACACCCTCCTTATGGTTCCCACCTAAATCGGTAATGGAGCCAATGCTTACAGGTGGAGCTCCGGTGCCATGGAGCGCTTGGATAACACCTCTATTCTTCTGGATTCTCCTCACTCTCTCCATAATGGGATTCGTCACGTCCTTCGGCCTAATACTAAGCCATAAACTAATCAAGGTTGAAAGACTGCATTATCCTTGGGCTTACTTAGTGATGGAAATGATTGAGGGATTCCGGAGGCCGGAAAAAGAAAAATTTGCAGCAAAATCAATAGTCGCAGGGTTTCTCATTGGATTTCTCATAGAGGGCAGCTTTGACCTCTTCCCAGACGTGATCCCGGGCTTCCCAAGGTTCTGGAGCGCATATATGGGGCAGGCCGGCATCTACCGTGTAGACCTTGGCCCTCTAATAGGACCTGCTACATCCAATATGGCAGTATGGTTCCCTCTGGGGCATATAGCCTTCTTAGCGCCGCTTTTCTTCTTCTCAACAACAAAGATTTTAGGTTCAGCGATCTTAACCAGTATAGTCATCTGGGACCTGA
Organism: uncultured Candidatus Bathyarchaeia archaeon; assembly: GCA_964431725.1. Classification (GTDB taxonomy): domain Archaea; phylum Thermoproteota; class Bathyarchaeia; order Bathyarchaeales; family DTEX01; genus DTEX01. The sequence goes on from CAYSKG010000028.1 coordinate 15,104, forward strand.
TTCCCTATATTCAGGTGAAGATGGGTATAATGACGAACGTATGCGCCCTAGGACTATATGACCTAACGCCGATAGCTGCAACATATTTTGGTACTCTCTTTGAGCCCACGCCGATACAGACTGTAGCGTTTGCTTCGCTAGGCTTCGTGTTCGGTATGGCTTTGACCTATATAGCTTTATCAGGGAAGGATATTGCAGCATCATTCAAAGCTGCAATCAAAGGAGAGAAAATTGGATTGATCAACGATAGAATCGCTTGGCTCGGCTTCATTGGATCCATCATAGTATTTCTAGTACTGGCATGGTTAAGTGAAATACCTTTACATACCGGGCTTTTCATTATGATAATCAGTCTACTTTGCGCACATGCTTGGCAGAGAGCTCGTGGATATGTAACGTTTGACAGAACCGACTATAATTCGCATGCGGGTCCATGGGGGCTGACGGATCCAACCGCCATGGTTTTAGGCGCTGAAGCGGGCACTACGTCTTCTTATGCTTCAACAATGATTACGGCTGGTAGCATCTGGGGCTTCATTAGCTTTCCAATAAATTACGTTATACTTGATGGGCTTAGGCTATGTGAACTAACCAAGACAAAATGGGGAGACGTAGTTAAATCAGGTATTGCCGCCGCTGTCATTTCCATAATTATAGGGTTTATAGTTATGATCTGGGGCGGATATTCCTGGGGTTTCCAAGCTGGTTTCGCTGGATACTGGGCTGATCCCGGTCCTGCCAACTCTATAGCAGCTTATCAATTCGGAGGCACCCCTCACGTTTACCCTGGAACGTCTCCAACACGCATATATCCAGACATGATCGCGGGAATAATAGTTTCCGCAATAATAACTCTGCTTTCCTACTACTTCCCATGGTTCCCAATACATCCTGCGGGTCTAGTCTTCGGGGCTCAGCTGCTCTTTCCGGCTTATAACTTGGGTGCGGTGGTTCTGGCTTTCATAGCGAAGTTCCTAGTGTTAAAGGTTGGAGGGGAAAAACTCTATAAGAAGGCGGTCCCGGTAGCGATTGGCATGATGTTAGGCGCTGGAGTAAGCCTACTACTCTACGGATTTACGCTACTAGCAAAGTTAGCTTTATAATCCTAAAAATGGGAAAAGCCATTGAAACAACTGCGGAAGGATACTATAAACATTATCTAATCTACTCCCCAATTATTTTTTGCACACTACTCTTTCTAAAATAAAAGAGTAAAATGAAGCTTGATAAAGCCAAAAA
>CAYSKG010000029.1:0-16257 GCA_964431725.1 uncultured Candidatus Bathyarchaeia archaeon
CATAAGTATTGTTACTGAGAAAATTTATTTAAATTTTTTCTCAGTAGGAGAGAAAATTTTTGAAGCTGTTTAAATGCGATGGTGAACCATAGGAAGTCATGGTAGTTGGCGGCCATAGCACTGTCCTTAGCTGTGAAGTGCGGCCAATGCCATAGAGCCCAGAACGCTCCAACCACTAAGCTAGATGTGAGGGCACTGTGCTTCCTCTGTAGGGATAGAAGAGCGTAACCACGCCACCCTATTTCCTCCCACATGTTCATCAGAAAGCTTGAGGCTAAAATCGGCGGGAACTCCGCTAGCCTAGTCAAGTTAAGAGCATAGGTTCCTCCAGCAGCCAACCATAATAGAACCGCGCATGACGCGGTAGCGAAGGGGAGCAGGATCGGCATAAAAACCATAATTTCGGGAAGTCTATGCGGCTGAAGCTACTGAAAAGTTGCTCGGGACCTTTTCTTCCGAATTCAAGTCTGGACGCGATTAATGCTGCAATTGTTGGGGATGCTCCTCCAATAAGCATGAAAATAAGGAACCAGTATGATGGAAACATGCCGTAAGAAAATAGGGCCCACGGCGTGTAACCTAAACCCCCAATTAGGAGGACTAGACAGAAGTAATAGTAGATGAATTTTTCTGAATACATACCGCAATATTCACTATGAAGCATATATGCATTTCGAGCTTAGATAGTCAGTAGCGAGATAATTATTCCTGGCCTTTTTCTATCCAAACTGGAGCGCCGCATATATGGCAGAACCTTGCGTCAGACTTTAGCCTAGCCCCGCATCTACTACAGTATAGCGGCTTGAGCTCCTCCTAACGTCCATATATTAAGGCCTACAAGATTTTTGGAGGAAGACTAATTTTGACGGAGTCAAGTATATAATATTTTAGTTCATTAAGAAGATATCAACGTTTTCGGATTAAGAATGTTGGGGAGAACCTTTTTAGCTTGGAATTGTTTTTATTTCTTTCCCTTTCTCAAGGGCTACGACTTCAATCCAGTTCTCTATGCTTGAGGAGGCTATTTTACGCCCTAACACCTCTTCTATTTGGAATACTCCTGCCGGATTATCCATGTTCACTAGAATTTTTACTGGGCGGGTTTCACCTTCAACTATTTCAACTCTTCTGATCGCAAGTGCGGATAAGGAGTGTATGTCTACATCTCCCATTTTGTAGGGTATTCTAGCTCTTCCCTCAGCCATATCTGTTCCATCAGCCACTTTTACGGATCCAGCTTCAATACTGAGACATCTGACATTTTCGTCATGGGAGAAGATGCAATGCAGGATTTCAGATTTCAATCTGAGGGTTAAATCCTTATTTTTCGGGTAAACCTTAGGTAGGATTCTATCTAGAATCGGATTTGCAATGTTACAGCCATGTATATGATGCATGGTGCGGTGAACAGCGTTTCCTATATCATGCAGATAGGCTCCACATAGAACTATGAGCTTAGCATCCTCTAAGTTGCATAGTCCTTCCTCAACCGTTGTAGGAGCAAACCTTTGACTTAAAATTGTGAATATTTCAAGGGCGCTACCACATGTTATCCTTGAGTGAACCGGACCGTGATCGTTATATTTTAATCTGCTAACTGCCATTACGTTAGCCATGTGAAGGAAAGATTGAACTTCATCATCTTTTTCCAGTAGGTTAAAGGCTTTTCTGAGGAGGGGAGACTTTAAATGTTTATAGATTAAATTGGGGGAAACAACAACCATGCTTCATCACCATCTTACATTTATACATCTTCTCCATCTAAACTAATAGATAAAGGTTTTAATTTGGGGAAGGTTTAGGGGATGGAAACTTGGATTTTTACTCATGGAGATGTTGATGGATTATGTGCTGGAGCAATAGCTCTAGCCGCAAACCCTGACGCCCATGTATTCTTTACTCACCCTTATGGTTTGGAGGGAGACTTAAAAGAAGCGGAGAGAGCTGATAAAGTGATCATATGCGACATAGCCTTATCGGAGAGCCATTTAGCTAAGCTTCTGCAATCTTTTTCCGAAATTAAAAGGAGGGGAAATCTAATTTACATTGATCATCACCCTTTACCTGACGGAATCTCGAAGAAGCAGATTCCAGGCATAATAATTCATAACCTAGATGCATCAGCTTCCGAGTTAACCTACATGTTCTTTCAATCTAAAGTTTCTCAGATGCATGCGAGAACGGCGGTTATGGGCGCAATAGGGGATTACATGGATAATACGCCTGTGATCCGCAGTCTCCTAGAGAGATGGGACAAAAGAACCTTGTATTTTGAAAGCGGGTTACTCATTCAGGGAATTGAGGGGCAGAAGAGAAATCATGAGTTTAAGCGAAGCATAGTGGCTAACTTGGCGAACAATTTGCCTCCAAGCTTTGATAGGAGACTGGTTGAACTTGCCATACAGAACACTCATCTTGAGGAAATAGCAATAAGAGAGCTAAAGGATAGAGCTAAAGTGCTGGGGGAGGTGGCTTACGTTCTTAATTTTCCATTCTCCCTTGGAAAATCCGCAACCTACGTTAGAGGATTAACGGGCGCTTTGGTTGGTGTTGCAGGTGAAGAAAGAAAAGGCATGATTGATATGAGCTTGAGAGCTCGCAACGATAAAATAGATCTTAATAGGATACTGAGGAGGATAACTAGGAGGATCGGGGGGAGCGGGGGAGGACATCCTAACGCAGCTGGGGCTAGAATCCCGAAAGAAAAATTTGGAGAGTTTTTGAGGGAATTAAATGCGGAGTTGAAAGATTGAGAAGAAAGAAGCACTATTTGAGTTTCGTTTGCTCTCTAGTTTAGTTTCATTTATATCTCTCTTTTTATTTTTCATCTCTAGTAGTTGAAGATATAGAGGGAATTTAGTTATGACCTATGAAAAACCAGGTTTCATACGGCGATACTGGATTTGGCTTCTTCTAGCAGTAATTTTCATCATGGTTTATTTTTATGGGATCTATGTTTGGCTTAATTGGACGATTTTGGAGGAGATGTATCTTCGGAAGGCTGGAATCGACTGGTTCGGAACAGTTTTCTATCACAATTACACTTTCATTTTAGCAGGAATATTTGCGCTTTTATCAATAAACCCCATTTATGGGCGAAGCGATCTCTATGAAACTTGGGAGGCACTAAAGAGGGCGTTTACGCCGGCGCCTGAAGCCTTCGGGGAGAGGATACCGATACTCTCTCTTAAGACAAGGAGGATTTTATGGGTCTTCTGGCAGCTTCTGAAATGGACTGTTTCTTTCTCGGTGATTGCCTCTTTAAATGGTGTTCCCTTCTATGGGAAGATTACGCCGATTTTCTGCATGATATTAGCTGGAGTTGGAGATTGGAGTTTGATACCTAGAATTCTTATTCTACCTCTTCATCCAGCCTCTAGCTCCGAGCTTATTGCGTTGATGCCTACTCTAGAAGTTGAGTATCGATTCATCTATATTGTGTCAGCATCTATTCTAACGGTGATAGCCCTCAGGATGTCGGCTAAGCTTATTAAGCATTTCCTCACTGAGAGAAGAAGCTTGTGGATAAGAGACTTATTTATAATTTTAACATGCGTTGTTTTAGGCATAATTTTGGGCGCTCCCTACTGGAGTATGGATATTACCGCGCTATTTGATTATTTGATCTGTCTCACTCTCCTAGTAGGCTTTATCACCGCATCCATATTCTTTCATCTCGGAGGCTTCGGGATGGAGCTATCGTTTGCGAAGAGAAAGAGAATGATTTTCACGGCATGTGCCATAGCCATAATCGGAATCTTACTTATCAACGCTGGTTTCATCGCTTTTTTCAAGTTGAATTGGAACAATAATTGGATCCAATATGAATGGAAACCGTTAACTGAGAAACAGATAGCTGTTACGAGATGGGCGGCTGGAATAGATGGAATAGAGCGGTATTTGATTTCAGATCTCCCAACAGGCAACATCACGAAAATATTGTCTCTGGTTAGACAGTGGGATTATACCGCAGCCTACACGAAAATGAAGAACCAGATAGGTGTTAATTGGATGACTCTAAGCGACTCTGACATTATTTACATAGGTGGACGGGAGTATTGGGCAGCTCCCACAACCATAGTGTATCCAAGCCGGGATTGGATAAGTACCCACCTAATATACACGCATACCTCGAAGATAATAGTTATTGATAGCCACAGCGGCGAATTTGTTCCAGTAACTGAGGCTTTTGGGGTTCCACGTGAACCGCTCATCTATTATGGCGAGGGCTTCTACACAAACGTTTACGTAAACGTGAAAGGATTTCACGAAATAGGAAACGTTTCGTATCCTGGGGAACCAGATTACGTTTTATCGGGATGGCAGAGAATATTGTGGTTTCTTCTGGAGGGACAATTAGGATTTGCATTTTCTCCCCCTCAGGAAAACATAAACATGCTCTATTCTAGGGATATATTTCAGAGAGTTGAGAACATACTCATATACGGTTTAAGGGTTGATCCAGATGCTTATCTTGTAAGCGATGGAAAAAGAATCTACTATAATGTTCAGGTTTACATTGATTATCCAATGCATTCAGGTTTCTCAGCAAGCCACTATCTCAGGTTCTTCGCTGTGGTGCTCGTGGACGTCGAAGATGGAAGCATGCATGGATATATTGTAGGTAAGCCCGATGGATTCCTAGTTGACTTCTACAGAAATTACTATTCCTCTTGGGGTGAACCGCCGGAATGGCTTATCTCGCAACTACGATATCCAGAAGCCCTCCTTGGAACACATAATCGTCGAGGACAGCTAGACGTGGACTTCTACTTTCATGTGGAAGACCCATTTGTTTGGAGGTCAGGCTCCCAATTTTATGAGAGACCTGTAGCAACCGAAGTTCTCTATGTCCTAATGGTTATTGGAGAACAACCCTATTTTGTTGGCTTACAGCTCGTTGAGTTCCAAGCTTCACCCGGCCGAAACCTAGCCGGGTTATACGTGGCTTACGGTGGGCCTCAGCTCGACCATATAGAATTATATAGTGTGCCGAACGCCACAACCCAGTTTATAGGTCCCTCAGCTGCATTACAGGCCTTTGAAACGGACGATTATGTCCGTACGCAGCTGACTCTTCTCACTAGCAGAAGATTCGGGAATATTCTGCTTTACTCTATTGGGAATAAGCTCTACTATTTTATTCCCGTTTATATTGAGGCGGAGATTGCGAATGCTGTGATAACTAAAATGGCGTTTATAGGTGTGATAGATGCAGAGACTGGGACGCAAGTTGCTGTGGGTGCTGATGCAGCTCAAGCCTACTATGCCTTAACTGGAGCCGCTGTGAAAACTGGGGCGGAGGAGAGACTTAATAGGATTTTAAATCTTTTCACTGAGAGGGGGGTGAAGGTTGTTAAACCCACAAAGATAAGCGGTGATGTATGGATAAGAGTTAACAACGTTACGTATCTGACTGAAGAGGATTGGGAAGAGACGGAGAACGTAATAGATAGCTTCATTCAGCAGTATGTTCAAGGCTTCGGTGAGGTATATCAGTGGATTGATGAAGAGGGTGAAGTGAATATAGGGGTACTTGTCTCGGAGAAGGGGATAGTTAAGCTCTATTATATTAGCATTAAATACGCATAGTTCCATCTTTTTATGTTCTGTTTCAACCGTAAATTAAGAGTCTTTTGATGAAAAAGCCTGAGAAAAATAAGGATGGGAAAAGGGAAAAGCGTAAATCGGAGATTGCTTAGAGTAATATTTGAGGAAGATGAAATGAATATTCTAGTTCAAAAGGATGTTGCTAAGCCTTCATCTAGAAGAACCTTCGCTAGAATATCAACTGAGGCATTAACATTAAAGGATGTAATTCACTCATTAAGCGGCATAATTGATGATGAACGAAATGGATATCGTCTGCTTCCCTTTATGGACGCGAGGAGTGAAAGCTTACAGCGGCTTGACATTTATACGTCGCTGAGAAAGCAGAGGGCTGATAAGGCATATATTCTATCTAATGGGAGAAACACTATTTATGTGCTTGATTATGTTGTGAGAGAGAGGAAGATATATCACGACCCAGTGCTCTGCATAATAGGTCCGGACGCGGAGAAAATAGCGAACTATGTACTAAAGCAGCTCTCTAAAATTCTTTTATCAAAGACTTATAACATTGAATTAAATGAGAATGCTATTAGAGATTTTTCAAGATTGACAGGCTACGAAAGAACAGAGGTCATTAAGCAGCTCTCAGACACGTTTAAGGAGGCTGAAATAGCTTTGAAAATGAGGCTATTGAGAGAGGTGACGGATGAAAGGGTTCCTTCAGCTGGGCGAAAGCTTTCTGAGGAAATTATTAAGGATGTTGAAAGTAAGGCTGTATCAAGAGAACCTATTGATTTGAGGAGTATAATCCCATTTGGAATAACACTATTATTAATGATAATGCTATTGATAATTTTGTTGAGAGTTTAGATTCACTGGATTTCATTAGTCCATGAAAAAAATACCGCCTGTTGATGCTTGGGGGATGCTTATGAGAGAGGAAAAAAGTATGCAAGTGCTTGAAGACTTCGAGCTATGGTTAAAAACTAGATTTACGAATGCATTCTGGTTTAAGGGGCATAAGTTTGAGAGAGCTGAGGATGGAGGCGTAATAGTTGACGGCGGCTACTTTACAGTCGAAGAAGCTAGGCATCTGTTTAGAATACTTAATTCTAGAAATCCGATTATGAGATTAAATGCGACAATATTGATTTGGGAACGAAACGGATTTTTAATGAAGCTCCTCATAGCTCTATCCATCATTGCATTGATACTATTGTATATTAAGGTTAGAAAGTGAAGATAGAAATAGTGGGGGGAGCAGGGAGAAACCTGAAAAATAGAAGGGGTTATTGTAAGTAATTATTTCTATAATTTTAGCCAGAGCAGTATTCCAACTATCAATCCGTAAATGGCAAGCGCCTCAGCTAACGCTACAACCAAGAAAGTTCTGAAGAAGATTTCGGGTTTTTCAGCGGCTGCGCTTATTGCAGCTGAACCGGAAGCTGAAATTGCCATTCCAGCACCTAAACATGCCAGACCTACAGCGATGCCAGCGCCTAAAGCGATGAGCCCCCTGGATTCAAGTACATTCGTTGATTGGTTTTCGGGACTATTGGTTTGGCTGATATTTGTTAGAGTAGCGGCTGCTAAAATTGTTCCAGCTAGGGCGATTTGAACCAGAGTGGTGAGGAATATGAGGAAATATTTTCTCAAGTTTATTTCTCTCCCTTCTATTTTTAGATGATTACTTGTCTTGGTTACTCCTTCTTATTTTTATTTCGTTGTTATTGAGTTTTTCTTCAATCTTCTTCCCGATTTTTTCAGCTTCTCTCTCCAGCTCGCTGACCCTTTCGTTTATTCTTTCGATTTCTTCTTCTACGATTTTCCTTAATTCAGTTTTGAAACGTTCACATTCTTCTTCGATTGTTTCTATTCCCATTTTCGATTACACCATCCTATCTTATCACGAGAACTGGGCAGGGAGCGTATTCAATCACTCTCTCCGCCACGCTTCCAATTAGTATTCTATTTGTGCCTCTCCTACCCTTAGATCCCATGACTATGAGATCCACCTTCAGTGATTCAGCATGGCGAACAATTTGATCATGAGGTTGTCCTTCAACTAATATGGAAGTTGCTTTTAAACCTTTTCTTTCAGCTAACCTAACAATGTAATTTAGGCATCTCTCAGCTTTTTTCCTAATTTCCTCCTCTAGCTCATGTCTCTCATAAACTTTAGAGATTTCTTCAAGTATGATACGGTCGATCACGTAGATTGTGATTATTTCTGATTTAAAGTGTTTGGCTATCTTTAATGCGAAGTTAGCTGCCCGCATAGCGGAGTCTGAACCATCAGTTGGAATGAGAATCTTCTTTATAAATCTATTCTCCGCCACGTGCTCTCCGTCTCCTTTCTATTATACTTTTAACTTTTTTCATTCTCACAAAATCTTCTCTTTCCCTTTCTTCAAGAGCCGTCTCTATCTCTTTAATAATCCTCCTATACTGGGGAATATGTACATGCTTTAGCGCATTTATTCTTTTCTGAGAACTTTCAACGGCATCAGCAATTCTATAAACTGACTCTTCTAGCTCAGCTAGTCTACAGACCAAATCTAGGAGTGCATAAAATTTTTTGAATGCAAGATCTAGGTAGATGTTTGTTCCAAGAAAACCATAGTCCGGCTGGGGTTTTCCACTCTTTAATTTAACTCTGGGAACTGCTACGCCCATTATGCTTCGATAATCAACATCAAATTCTATTGGTTTACTCATTGACTCCGCAACTCTTTTAACTTTTTCAACCCCCAAGTAAACTGCGGCTTTTTCAACATATGAGAAGGCTTCGTTTAAAGCCTCATTTAATTCCTCTCTTGTTCTCTGTAGGTCATAAAGGTAATTTCTGAGCTCAACCATCAGAATATCTCTTTTCTTTTCAAGAATCTCGCGTCCAGATTCTGCTAGCTGAAGACTTCTCTTGAACCGGAGAAGATTCATGCGGGTTGGGGGAATCCTAGACATTTAGTTCAGCACCTTCTTTTTTTCAAGTATTTATCTAAGTATCTCCTGTTTATTCTCGTCAGTTCTTCTTCCGGAAGCATTGAAAGCAGTTGCCAAGCTATCTCTAAGGTTTCTTCAATTGTTCTATTTTCTTCAGCTCCTTGATTTATAAATTTCATCTCAAATTCATCGCCGAAACGTAGGTAGGCGCGGTCACGCTGGGAAAGCGCCTCTTCACCTATGATGGAGGCAAGCGATCTGATCTCATTGCATTGGGCGTATGCAGCGTACAGTTGGCTTGCAACGTCAGGATGATCCTCTCTAGTTTTCCCCTTCCCAATTCCATCCTTCATTAATCTTGACAAACTGACAAGAACGTTAACTGGCGGATAGATTCCTTTGTTATGCAGATCTCTATCCAGCACTATTTGCCCTTCAGTTATATATCCTGTTAGGTCAGGGATTGGATGGGTGATGTCATCATTTGGCATTGTTAGGATAGGCATCTGTGTGAGGGAGCCCTTTTTGCCATGAACTCTTCCCGCTCTCTCATATATGCTTGCTAGGTCACTATACATGTATCCTGGATAACCCTTCCTGCTTGGAACCTCCTCTAGCGACGCACTTATCTCTCTAAGCGCTTCACAGTAGCTGGTCATATCGGTTAGAATCACGAGAACATGCGCCTCCTGTTCGAAGGCTAAATATTCTGCTAGGGTAAGCGCTGTTCTAGGGGTTATTATTCTCTCCATGGTTGGATCTTCAGCTAGGTTGATGAACATTGCTGTTCTTTTTATGGCTCCGCTTTCCTCGAAGCTCCTACGGAAGAAGTCTGCTTCATCATGTTTTATTCCCATTGCTGCGAAAATTATGTAGAAGTCTTCTCCGCCAGCGATTTCAGCTTGTCTAGCTATTTGAGCCGCTAGCATGTCATGGGGGAGCCCGGATGCTGAAAAGATTGGCAGCTTCTGTCCTCGAACAAGCGAACACATTCCATCAATAACGGATACTCCTGTTTGTATGAAGTCTCTTGGATACTCTCTTGCCACTGGATTTAATGGGCTTCCATTTACATCCCGCATGTCTTCTGTGAGGGGAGCTGGATTGCCATCTATGGGCTCTGCTAGGCTATTCATTACTCTCCCAAGCATATCTGTTGAAACTGGAACTCTTAATGGTTCACCTAGAAAGCGAACTCGGGTTTCAGATGTGGAAAGCCCGGCGGTTCCCTCAAAAACTTGAACTATCGCTTTTCCTCTTCCTACTTCGAGGACCCTTCCCCGCCTAATTTCGCCGGAGGGGGTTGTAACTTCCACCATCTCATCAAAGCCTACGCCTTCAACCCCCTCAACAATTATTATTGGTCCCGAAATCTCGGAGACACTTGCATATTCCGGCCTAACTATTTCCATAGATTTCACCCTATGGATTCTTCAAGTTTAGTGAAGGAGTCTTTTATTTTAACGGAAAATTCATCAAATAATTGGATCTTATCGTTTGGGATCTCACTTTTCATTCTCATAATCTCCGCAATGATTGGTAGCTGAAGAACCCTAAAAATAGGCACACCTTTCTCTATAATTTTTCTAGCCTCTTCATAGAAGTCTATGATGATCTTTAACATTTTAAATTGCTTTAGAGGAATTGAATAGGTATCTACTGGATCTAAAGCGTTTTGCTGTAGAAAGCCTACTCGAAGCATTCTGGCGACCTCAAGAATTAATCGCTGACTATCAGGCAACGCTTCTGGACCAACGAGCTTAACTATCTCTTTCAACTCATTCTCACGTTGAAGAATCTTCATAGCCTCATTCCGATATTTTCGCCATTCCTTGCCTATTTTTTCCGACCACCATTCTGAAATTTCCTCAACATACTCTGAGTAGCTGAGGATCCAGTTGATAGCTGGATAATGACGGGCATCAGCCAATTCTTTATCTAGAGCCCAGAAAACCCTTACGAAGCGTTTTGTATGGGTTGTAACAGGCTCAGAGAAATCTCCTCCAGGCGGCGAAACTGCGCCTATAATACTCAGAGAGCCTATCTCTCCCCCCAAGGTTTCAACGGCACCCGCCCTCTCGTAGAATTCACCGAGTCTTGTTGGAAGGTATGACGGGAACCCTTCTTCGGCAGGCATCTCCTCCAAGCGACCTGAGATTTCTCTTAGGGCTTCAGCCCATCTGCTTGTTGAATCAGCCATTAATGCAACATGATACCCCATGTCCCGGTAGTATTCGCCTATGGTTACGCCCGTATATATGCTGGCTTCCCTAGCTGCAACCGGCATGTTACTTGTGTTGGCGATTATTATTGTTCGCTCCATTAACGGTTTTCCGCTTCTAGGATCACTAAGCTCCGGGAAGGTTGATAGTATATCGACTATTTCATTACCTCGCTCGCCGCATCCAACATATATGATCACGTCGGCATCAGACCATTTAGCGAGCTGCTGCTGAGTGATCGTTTTTCCCGTTCCAAATCCACCTGGGATGGCTGCGCTTCCACCCTTAGCTATGGGGAAGAAGGTGTCTATAACTCTTTGACCAGTTATTAGGGGGATTTTGGGTGGAAGTCTTCTTCTATATGGTCTTGGGCGTCTGACAGGCCACGTGTGGAACATCTTTAGCGCTCTTGTTTCGCCATTTATTTTTATTGTTGCAATGGTTTCCTCAACCGTGTATTCATCTTCATCAGCTATGTCGAATATTTTTCCTTGGATGTTTGGAGGGACAAGGATCTTATGTTTTATGAGAGCTGACTCAACTACTACCCCTAGGGTTTCGCCGCCGTGCACTACATCGCCAGCTTTCACCTGAGGGATGAAGTGCCATCTTTTGTCTCTTGGGAGAGCCGAGGCTTCTATCCCTCTTCTAATGAACATGCCGGTTTGCTTTTTTAGGATTGTGAGCGGTCTTTGGATTCCATCATAGATGCTTCCAATTAATCCTGGACCTAACTCAACTGAAAGCGGTCTTCCCGTTCCAATAACTTCTTCTCCCGGTTTCAGTCCGCTTGTGTTTTCATAGACCTGTATGATGGCTGTGTCCTTTTCTATACGTATGATTTCGCCTCTCAGCCTCTCTTTTCCCACAGCGACCATTTCATGCATTTGGGCACCGGTCATACCTTCAGCTTCAACTACTGGTCCGCTTACACGGACGATTATTCCCTTTGCGGAGATGGTTATCCCTCCTGAAACAGTATTTTAGCGATTCTCGTTCTAAGCATGTTTTTGAGGGAGCTTAATCGGTTTTCGAAAGTGTTATCTATGACTATTTTGCCGTTTAGGCTTGCAACTATCACGCCGCCGATGCAGTTTATTTTCTTTTCAGATTTAACCAGCTTAACACCCATCTTTTTTGAGAGAGAAAGAAGATGGTTTTCTGTTAGTCTACTATAGTCTCTTTCATTAAGCCGGATCTCCAGCTCCTTTGATGGCATTCTTCTACCCGCTTCAGAAATCAATCTTAAGAGACAATTTATATACTCTTCAGACGAGGTGTATTCACGTAAACGGTTTAAGGCTTCATTATAGACTTCTTTAATGAGATCCTCTTTGGCTTTGAGCAATCTATTTTTTGCTTCAAGTTCAAAAAGAGAGCTTAATTGTTTCTCTTCGGTTTTCATTCGCTCCTTGCTCTCTTTTATAATCGAATTATATCTTCTTTCAGCCTCTTTTCTGGCTTCCTCTAAAATTTTTTCAGCTTGAGCTTCAGCTCTTAACATTATGGCTTCAGCCTCCTTCTCCGCGCTTTCAAGTATTTCTTTAGCGATACTTTTTAATCCGCGTGTTATGTGCGCCATAAACGAAATCCTCTCTAAACTCTTATTTTAAGAACTCTCTGCAGGAGCTTCTGGGCCGTCGGCGTTCTTTTTTCAGCTTTACCTTTTTTAGGCATTTCCACTATTAGGAGACCATAGTTTTTGGAGCGAAAGGAGTCTATTTCCTCTTGGAAACGAGAGGATAAATCTTCGCTTATAAATATTATCTTTGCATCTTTTTTGCTTACAATTTCCCTTAAAATTTTAGGGAATTCTTTCTCGTTGGAGATAACTATCCCCCTAATACCGAGGAGTTGGAAGCCTAGAACTAAATCTTCATCTCCGATTACATATCCTTCCATGCCTCTTTACCTTCGCGCCCGTTAAGTTTAAGAGAATGATTGTAACCTAATAAGGTTTGCTGAATCAAAAAATGTTGCTTACAGAGAGAATGAAGAAAGTTGCTATAATTTGTCTTCGGAAGGATTTAGATTTAGTAGTGGATGCCCTAGATAATTTTGGATTGTTCCATATTGAGGAAACAGCTACGTCAGAGCGGAGTTCTCATGACACTCTTAGGAGGATAGAGGAGACATCAGCGATTCTTGAAGAAACCATAAAAAATCTTGGAATAAAAGCTCCATCAATAATCTTTTTTAAACAGAAAAAACTTGCGAAAATAAGTTTTCATGTTAAAGATTGGCTTCATTTTGCGGAGGACATCAGAAAAGAAACGTTAAATATAGCAAGCGAAGTAAGTGAGGTTTTGGAATCCTTGAGAAAAGTTGACGCTGAAATTGTTAGGTTAAGGAAAGAAATTAGAGTTCTTGAGATACTTGATCAATTTAATATTGATCCGAGAATATTTATGAAGTTACGTTTGATACGCATTTTTATTGCCACAGTTTCAGCTAGACATTTGCTTAGTCTTAGTAGGGCGCTATCTCATTTACCTGCAGTTTATTATTTCAGGGAGATAGGTCATGAAAGAGCTTTCATGTTTGTTGCGATACCTAGTAATAAAGCCCAAACAGTTGAGAGAATTCTTGAGACATACGATGCAGAACCATTCTTAATACCTGGGGATGTTGAAGGACAGAAGCCCTCTAAAGCATTACTTACGGTTAGACGGCAACTTGAAAAATATGTTATGATGAAAAATAATATTCTGAAGCAGATTGAAGAACTTTCTAGGAAGAATGGAAGCCGCCTTTTATCTTTGAGAGAAGCCTTAAGAAACGCTGAGAACGCTCTTAAAGCAAGGGAATCCGTTTTAGGAACAAGGAGATTGGCTCAAATATCGGGGTATGTACCCCAGTCATCTCTACCTAAGCTTGAGGAGAATTTGAAAAAATTTCTTGGCAACCGCTTTATTCTTTTCTCAGATAGTCAGGTTGCCAGCGGAGATCCGCCGCCTACAGCTCTACGTAACCCAGGCTTTATCAAATATTTTGAGATAATAACTAGTCTTTATGGGCTACCGAATTATGATGAAGTTGATCCTACACCTATCATAGCTATTACGTTTCCACTGATTTTCGGTCTGATGTTCGGTGATTTGGGTCATGGGCTTATACTATTTCTCGGCGGCCTCCTATTCAGTTTTATTGTGAAACATCCTAAGGAATGGCGATTTTTCTCTAGAATATTGGCGATATGTGGTTTTTGGGCGATTGTAGCTGGTTTTCTTTTTGGAGAGGCTTTTGGCAGGCGGATGCTTCAGCCTTTGTGGATGGATCCATTTGAAAATGTTTTGTCATTCCTAGTTTTCTCTTTGATTGTAGGCGTATTACAGATCATGTCAGGTTTCATTTTAGGCATGATTAATTTCATAATTAGAGGAGAGCATATTGATGCATTCACCGTTTCTTTACCTAAAATACTTTTTTATGGAGTAGCTGTGTATTTCCTGACGAAATATGGATTAAACTTTGATCTGTGGCTTTCAACCCCAATCTTTTGTGTAGCTGCCGCGTTGATCTTCCTATTTCTTGGGAAACCATTGGCAATGCTGATTCTGAGAAAAGAAGGTTTTCTGCAAGCTCTTAAAGAGAGAATTTTGGAGAGCAGCGAGCTGATTCTCAGTCTCTTAAGCAACACCATGTCGTATTCTAGAATTTTGGCTCTTTTGATGACCCATTGGGCTTTACTTACGGTGACCTATGTTATAAGCGATCTTGTTTCATCGACCCCTATTTTTGGGGAAGTATTGAGGGTTCTTGTAGTTGTTTGTGGAAATATTTTTGTTGTGGCTTTCGAGGGGCTGATTGTTTTTATACATACTTTGAGGCTTCACTTTTATGAGTGGTTTTCAAAGTTTTATGAGGGGACAGGGATACCTTTCCAGCCGTTTAAATTCCGTAGGGAGTTTACGGAGATAATCTTTCATCATAAACGCTAGAGAAGAATCGAAATTATATCTTCAGCTTTCCAACCAAATTCTATCCCTGAGCTTATTGACATTAAATTATTCATTTCCATCTCTTTTCTCAATATTATTTCAAGGGGAGTTGCTATTGTAAAGGGATCCATAATTCGTTTCATGTGAACGTTTTTTAGAATGAAATAATTGATTCTTCTTTCGAAGCCGATTATCAAGTCTTCAATATTTTCTTGAGAAGTTAGAAAATTTCCATAAAAGCTTTCTTTTATATGGTTCACTATTGAATTGATGGAGTCGCTTAAAACCATGCTTCTCACCTGCTTCTCTGAAAGTCTATAGAAACGATGGGTTATCGCCCAAAATGTTAGATGAGGCGGTAAATCTAGGAGTTTAGAGCGTAAGGCAACCATAATATTGAAGGCGTCAACTTTAGGTCCAGCTACCAGCATGGCTATTTCACGTTCTCTCTTAGGAAGCGATTTAGCGGAGATCAGAAGTTCATCATGATAGGTTCTATCCAAGGAAAAATCAAAAAATTTGGTTAATCCCGTTTCTTTATATCTTGTTAGCCCCTCGGATAGGAGGGGCTCATAGAATGTATTTTTGAATGTTTTGATTACGGCATCAACATTTTCTGCTTTTGTAGCTTGAATAAACCTCTTTTTCATTCCAAAAATTTCTTCCACATATAGATGGAGAGCATTTAAGATGGAGTTTGGAGGGGCATCTACATTTTTCATTTTAATCAGAATCTTAAGATTTTCGATTTCCAAGTAACGTAGATATTTTTTTATGAAATCTATAATGTATTTGGGTGAGAAATCTATAATTCTGTTGCAGACTCTCACAAACTCTTTTTTAAAGAGCTGTTGAAGCGTTGTAGCTGTTGGATACTGAATATTTTTAATTAGGCTGTCATATGGGGAGTCTCTGAGCTGTGAAGCTAATTCCTCTAGGCTTCTGCATCTGGCTAAACTTCTTAAGCGTTCTTTACTTAATAGGTAGCTTCGCTCAACCCCGGATTTAACAATGAGCTGAGAATAGGATGCTGCGCGGGTCAATCCTGTTCTTCACCTATAAGAACTTTGAAAACTAAATTTACCGCCAGATCTTTCTTTTTTTCAGCATTTTTCTTTAACCTATCGATTTCTGAATCACATTTCCTCATGATTTCCTCATGCCGCCTCTTCATTGAAGCCTTGAAGCCTCCTGCTAGTTCATTAACAACTTCCTTAGCTTTTCTCTCAGCATCTAGAATCAGTTTCTCGGCTTCTTGGCGGGCTAACCTAATTATTTCCTCAGCCTTCTCAGATGCTTCGGAACGTATCTTTTCAGCCTCTTCCTCAATCTTCTTTAACTCTTCTAGCACCCTTTCCATCAAAGAACCTCTACATTAACATTACGAGAAAGATATTCTAAATGATTTAATTTAATGTTTTGGAAAAATTAATTTTATATCAGAAAAATTCTCAATCATACACCATCATTTTAGCCTAAACCTACCACCCCCCCGGAACCAAACAAAAACACTTATGTGAATTTATAGAATAGATAAAGTGTTCACTTCGGCGGAAACTGGGGTTTTGGTGCAGATTAGCCACCGCCGAAGTGGGGGT
>CAYSKG010000030.1:0-14667 GCA_964431725.1 uncultured Candidatus Bathyarchaeia archaeon
GTAGATATGGGCTTAACACCAGGCACAAAGGTAACCATGATTAAATCAGCACCTTTTAATGGCCCCATTGAGGTTCTTGTTAGAGGTTATAGGCTTGTGCTTGGTAGGGGGATGGCTGAGAGAATCCTCGTGGAGGTTCAGGAGTGCCCAAGAAAAAGCTCAGGTTCGCCTTAGCTGGAAATGCTAATGTTGGCAAATCCGTAATATTTAATCAGTTAACTGGCTTACATCAGCATATTGGAAACTGGCCTGGGAAAACGGTTGAGAAAGCTGAAGGAACACTCCATTTTAAGGGATATACCATAGATATCATCGATTTACCGGGCATATATTCTCTGTCAACCTTTTCGCTTGAGGAGCTGATCACTAGGGAATACATCGCCACCGAGAAACCTGATTTAGTTATAAATGTTGTGGACGCGTCTGTGCTTGAGAGAAACCTATTCTTTACTCTACAATTGATAGAGCTTGAGGCGCCTCTAATTATAGCTCTAAACCAGATGGATATGGCTGAGAAGAAAGGAATAAAAATAGACTATGAAAAACTTGAAAAAATTCTTGGCGTACCTGTTGTTCCAACAGTAGCTATAAAGGGAGAAGGCATATATGAACTACTCAAGAGAGCGATCGAAGTCATCGAGAAGAAAGCGATAAAGCCAGCGGCGGTGAAGTATGGTGAGGAAATCGAGGAGAGAATCCGCCGATTAATAGACGCCCTTAAAGACACCCAGCTAAAGTATCCGGTGAGATGGATTGCAATAAAACTTCTTGAGGGAGACGAGCAAGTTGAGAAGGAAATAGAGAAGCTGAATCCGAGAATCCTTGAGTTAGCGGAGAAATTGGCGGAGGAGATTGAAAAGATACACGGTCACCCATGCCCAACAGTAATCACGTCTGAGCGCTATGAAGCCGCTGGTAGAATAGCGAGAAATGTTCAACAGATTCTTCCACGCATAAAACCTTCGTTGAGAGAAAGAATACATACTCTGACAACCCATAGTGTTGCTGGATATTTAATAATGGCACTGGTGGTTCTCGGAATTTTTCAGACGATATTTAGCTTTGGGGATTATACTTCCGAATTGCTTAGCGATATACTCTACAGCTATGAACCATTATTTGAACAGTTTTTAGGTTCAGGTTTTCTTAAGGAGATTATTTGGGGCGGAGTCATGGAGGGAATCATAGCTAACATCACCATCGCATTACCATATATAATCCCCTTCTACATAATACTCTATACACTTGAAGATTCAGGATATATGGCTCGAATAGCCTTCTTAACTGACACGTTAATGCATAAGATAGGATTGCATGGCAAAGCCTTTATACCCATAATGCTCGGCTATGGATGTAATGTTCCAGCATGCCTAGGTTGCAGAATAATGGAAACAGAAAGAGAAAGATTTCTCGCCGCTTTCGTAGTAACCCTAATACCATGTGCGGCAAGAACGGTTATAATATTAGGTCTTGTCGGGGCTTTTCTTGGTATGCAGTGGGCGTTAGCACTCTATATAATAGATTTGGCAATAGTTTTTTTACTTGGAAGACTCGCTTTCAAAGCATTACCCGGCGAGCCGACAGCCCTAATAATGGAAATGCCTGATTACAGGATTCCCCATCTAAAAACAATAGTCAAGCAAACATGGTTTAGGCTTAGAGAGTTTCTTGAAATATCCTTCCCCCTAATAATTGTAAGTAGTGTAATAATTAAGCTGGTTGAAGTTTACGGCTTACTGAAACCTCTTTCTCAGATCCTAAGTCCCATAACTGTTAACTGGCTGGGACTCCCAGAAATAACGGGAGTAACATTAATTTTCGGAATCCTAAGAAAGGAACTTACTTTAATAATGCTTGCAGCATTGCTCGGAACCACAAATTTCCAAGCTGTTTTAACCCCGCTACAAATGTTTGTATTTACTCTGGTAGTGATGCTTTATATACCGTGCATAGCTACAATAGCAGCTTGCACGAGAGAGTTCGGATGGAAAAAGGCTCTGACAATAACTGTTATTGAAATATTGTTTGCAATTCTTGCAGGTGGATTAGCCTATAGATTTTTGGCCGTATTGAATCTGTTAGAGCACTGAAATTCCAAAAATGGGTAAGAGAAAAATTAATTTAGCTATAATCATGTTATATTACAATAGGTGAAATAAAACGTATCCGCCATGTGAATCAATTGGTCGTTATCTCCTACCTGTATTCAGATCGTACATCGCTAGGGAGCTTATTGAAAAATATAATCTTACACAGATCGAAGTCGCTGAAAAACTCGGAACAACCCAAGCAGCCATAAGTCAGTACTTACACTCCAAACGCGGACATAAAAGTTTAGCGCAATTTAAGAATGTTCTGCCAATAATAAAGTCGGCTGCAAGCGATATAGCCAGCGAAATAGCCTCCGGAAAGATTAGTCAAGAGAAAATGGCGCAAAAATTCTGTGAGCTATGTTTACGAGTACAGAAAGAAGTTTTCAAATGAAATTTTTAGATTTAGTTTTCAATAGAGCAAGACTTAAATTTAGACAATTTCAAAATATTTAATCCTTCCCTAACAGCAGCTAGGAAATGATTTGAAGAGGTTGGTGAATATGCCTATAGAAATTAAAGAAGTTGAAGAAGAAGTGATAACTCGAGCCATAATTCAAAAAACTATGGAGGACTGGATAAATATAGCCGAGACCGACGCCATCGTAGTCGGCGCTGGACCATCCGGTTTGGTTGCAGCAATGTATATAGCTAAAGCCGGATTAAAAACGGTTGTTTTTGAGAGAAGACTCTCCTTTGGAGGAGGAATAGGCGGCGGTGGGATGCAATTCCATAAGATAGTTGTTGAATCGCCAGCGGACAGGATTCTGAAGGATGTAGGCTGTAGACTGGAGCGGCTAGACGATAAGCTTTTTATCGTTGATGCGGCTGAGATGATAGCTAAGCTGGCATCTAAGGCTATAGATGCTGGTGCAAAGATAATTTTAGGTGTAACTGTGGATGATTTAATTTATAGAGAATCGCCGCTCAGAATAACTGGTGTAGTAGTTCAGTGGACATCTGTAATAATGTCAGGATTACATGTGGATCCGCTTGGAATAAAAGCTAAAGCGGTTCTAGATTGCACTGGACATGACGCGGAGGTTCTTTCAGTTGCGTCCAGAAAAATTCCAGAGCTAAATATTGATATTAGGGGTGAAAGATCCATGTGGGCATCAAACGCTGAACATCTAACAGTTAAGGGTACAAGAGAAGTGTGCCCAGGTCTCTTCGTTGCGGGAATGGCTGTGGCGACAATAGATCAGACTCCACGTATGGGTCCAATCTTCGGAGGAATGTTAGTGAGCGGAGCAAAGGTCGCTCAAATAGTTGTGGATAAGATACTTGGCGATAAGGCGCCTAGAGTGACGCCGATCGATTTTTAGATAAATATTTTTGATTATGTTTTACGTTTTTCGTAATTATTTATCGATTTAAGTAAAATTTATATAGGTTTTTCCACCATTCTAGTAAGGTATCCCCGGACAAACGGGTAGAACAAACTTTAGAAACTAAGCTACCCGGGAAACTGGAAAAACGGGTGGATGAAATGCAGAAAATGAGCGACTATCTTGAAATATTAAAATCAAGGATGGATCAAAACAATTACAAAAAACTACTTGCAATACCAAATCTCAAAGTACATCAATTCATAGCTGAAGCTGCAGAACTCTGCAATCCAAAAGAAATTTTCATATGTAGCGATACACCCGATGAAATAGCCTATATTAAGCATATGGCTATTGCAAGCGGAGAGGAAAGCGCTGCGCTGGCTACTCCAGGTCACACCTTCCATTTCGACGGTTATTATGATCAGGGAAGGGATAGAGAAGCAACCAAATTCCTTGTTCCTAAAGGAGATAAATTGGGTTCGGCTCTAAATCAGATCGACCGCGATGAAGGATTAAAAGAGGTTCTAGGCTTACTTAAAAATTCGATGGTTAATCGCACAATGATTGTACGTTTCCTAATATTAGGTCCTCCCAATTCCATATTTACGATACCCTGCATGGAATGCACAGACTCTTGGTATGTAGCTCACTCAGTAAGCCTACTTTATCGAAAGGGATACGAGACATTCCTTAAAATAAGCCCGGAAACCGAGTTCTTCAAAACCCTACATTCCTCCGGTAAGCTGGATGAGAGAATGATAAGCGTAGAACATCACAAAAAACGAATTTACATTGATTATATCACAAATACTGTTTATAGTGTTAATACTCAATATGCTGGCAACTCAGTGGGATTTAAGAAGCTGGCGCTCCGCCTAGCGATTAGAAAAGCCCATAGAGAGGGATGGCTCGCCGAACACTTCATGATAATGGGCGTGCATGGTCCAGGAGGACGGAAAACCTACATAGCAGGAGCTTTTCCAAGCGCCTGCGGTAAAACATCTACAGCTATGCTTCCTGGAGAAACAATACTCAGCGACGACATTGCCTATGTACGCAATATCGACGGGATCTGTCGTGCTGTAAATGCCGAAGCAGGAGTCTTTGGAATACTTAAAGACATTAACCCTGTTGACTCACCCCTACTTTATCAGGTACTCACCAGCCCAAACGAGATAATATTTTCTAATGTTTTAGTCAAAGATGCCAAGCCTTGGTGGCTGGGTATGCACTGTAAACTTCCGGAGGAAGGAATAAACTTTTCGGGAAAATGGTATGAGGGTAAGATAGGACCTGACGGAAAAAAGATACCGCCAGCCAGCGAGAACGCCCGTTACACTATTTCTATTAGTGCGCTTCCAAATTGTGACCCAGAGATTGATAATCCATTGGGAGTTGAATTGGGCGCTATAATTTATGGCGGTCGTGACTATAGGGCTTATGTTCCTATCCAGCAAGCCTTCAGCTGGGAGCATGGTGTTATTGCTTACGGCGCTTCGTTAGAGACGGAAACAACATTTGCTATTGTTGAAGAGAAAGGCAAATATGAAATAAATGTGATGAGTATCCAAGATTTCGTTTCCATTCCACTTAGCCAGTATCTCAAAAATTACTTGGAGTTCGGTAGAAAACTTAGAAGGCAACCTTTAATTTTCGGGGCAAATTATTTCCTACGTGACCTAGAAAATGGAAAATTTTTGAATAGTACCCGTGATAAACATGTATGGATAAAATGGGTGGAGCTCCGCGTCCATAATGATGTAGACGCCATAAAAACTCCAACAGGTTTAATACCCAGATATGATGACCTAGCCAAACTCTTCAGGCAGGTGCTAAATAAGGAATATTCAAGAGAGAAATACATGAAGCAATTCACTCTCCGCATTCCGGAAAATCTACATAAAATTGAGCGGGTGAGAGAATTTTGGAAGAAAAAGGTTTCCAATGCTCCGGGGGAGCTTTTTGAAATATTAGATCAGCAAACTAAAAGATTAATTGAGGCTAGAGAACGCTTTGGGAATTATGTAACACCTGACAAGTTTGAAAAAGAATAGTTTAACTTTTTCTTCTTTATAGTGTTTTTAGAAGTTCAGGTTAATAAAAGAGATTCTTCAAAATAAGATAGGTGACTGTTCTAAAGATTAGATTAATCTTAAGGTTCACACTTAATTTCAGAATAAAAACAAAAACTAAGGGCGAATTAGATTGAGAGGTTCCGTTCTTTTAAAGAGAATTGTGGCAACATTATTGGCTTTACTTAATGTTATGCCTTCAGCGGCAATAATCTTCAACCCATTATTTTTCATAATGTTTCTCCCACTTGGCATCTACGCCGTATTATTCTGGCCATGGTCCATTCTAAAGTATATACCAGATCCATTCCATAGAGACGAAAGCCTATATTGGCTTACGTATGCTATTAAAACTGATAATAATTTTCTTTTTCCATCTCTATTTAGATGGGGAGTCGTAGATTCAATTCTTTTGGTTTCTGGTTCAATTATTTTTATAATAGCGTTTGTTATGTGGCTAATTAGCCTAAAAAGAAATGAGGGGTTACTCACTCATGGAATATATAAGATTGTTAGACACCCACAGTACTTGGGGATTATTCTTCTGGCTCTCGGATTATCCATTAGATCTCTTAGACCAATATCGCTTATAGCGTGGATAACGCTTCTATTTGGCTATCTAATTCTAGCAAGCTTGGAAGAAAAGAGTCTGCTTGAAATCTATAGAAGTGAATATGAGAAATATTCGGAGAAAACACCGTTTCTAATACCCTTTTTGAAATTAAATATTCCAGAATGGTTATCCGTGGAAAAACCTTACAGATATCTACTGTTCATAGTGTTCTATCTAATTGCGGTGATGACTATAATTGCAACTATGAGGAACATGGTGTTCGCATTAAGAAACGTATTTTAATATTGCTCTTTCTCTTTAACTGAAGTATGTAATCCTTTAAATTTGCGGAGGTAACTTTACTGTCGGGGGATGATTAAATTGTCAATAGCTCCAGCTCAAGTAGAATTGATCTGTATAGGAAATGAGCTCCTAATTGGTAAGACTTTAAACACTAACGCTCATTGGCTTGCAAAGAGAATAACAACTTTAGGCCTCTTAGTTAGAAGGATAACGGTTGTTGGAGATGATGTTGATGAAATAGCATCAGCCATCAGGGAGTCTATTCAGCGTAAACCTGTATTTATCATAACAACTGGTGGTTTGGGACCAACATTTGATGACAAAACTCTTGAAGGCGTTGCAAAGGCCGTTGGTCAAGAGCTTAAAGAAAATAGAGAAGCCCTAGAAATGATAAAGAAGAAATATAGACAATATCAGGCAGAGGGGCGAATAGAAAAATTTGAGATGACCCAATATAGGGTTAAGATGGCTAGATTACCTGAGGGGGCAAAACCGTTGCCTAACCCTGTTGGAACGGCTCCAGGGGTTCTTCTCAAATGGGGAGACGTAAACTTGGTTATGCTTCCCGGCGTCCCTCAGGAGATGATGGCGATATTTGAGAAATCCGTGGTTCCTCTTCTACGTGAAGTAGCGGGGAATCTAACCTTCTATGAGGCAAGCCTAAAGATTAGAGGCATCGCTGAATCTGATTTGGCGCCAATTATTGATCATGTTATGCATAGGAATCCTTATGTCTATATAAAGTCGCATCCGAAAATGTCTGAGAAAACTCATCGTATAGAGCTGCATCTTTCAACAACTTCTGACAGCCAAAGTATTGCTAAACAGAGAATTGAAAGAGCGATTATAGAGATCTCGGAGCTCATACGCGAAAAAGGGGGAAGAATTCAACCAGTACAGACATAAGTGGCATCCTGAGGCTAATTGAGTATGGTTTATATAGCGTTTATAATTGGAACTGCCGGTTCAGGTAAATCCTTGTTAACAGCCTCCTTCAGCGAGTGGCTTAGAATAAATGAGCAAAATGTTGCAACACTAAACTTGGATCCAGGCGTAATTAAGCTACCTTATACTCCAGATATAGACGTGAGGGATTATGTAACTATTGATGAAATAATGGATAAATATGAACTTGGACCAAATGGAGCCTTAATCATGGCTGCCGATCTTATTGCAAGCGAGGTGGAGAACCTACGTAAGGAAATTGAGGAGGTTAACCCAGATATTTTACTTATTGACACACCGGGACAAATGGAGCTGTTTGCTTTCAGGGTGAGTGGACCCTACATAGCCAATGAGATTAGCAAGGATCCTAGAGCAATAATTTACTTATTTGATTCAGTTTTTTCATCAAATCCGCTTAATTATGTTTCAAACATGTTTCTTTCAGTGGCTGTTTACATGCGTTTTCTTCTTCCACAGGTACATGTATTATCTAAATGCGATCTAATTCCTCGGGAAGATGTAAAAACGATCTTAGAATGGGCTGAGGATAGGTCTAGTCTGGAAAATGCGATAAATGAGAAACTGGAGGGGACAAAACGATTGTTAAGCCATAGACTGAGTAAAACAATATATCAGCTCGGCTTAAACTTCCCCCTCATACCTATATCAGCTAAAGATTATTGGGGATTTATTGACCTTAACGCTGTTTTAGAACGAATCTTCACCGGAGGAGAAAAGATCACATACTAAATTATTGATAGGGCTGCCGCCAGTGCACCATACTCAGCGTACTTAAGTGTGTCAGCACTACTAATTATTATGACGTCCTCCTCTCTTGGCTTCATTAAATGCATGATCTCTCTGAAGGCTAATGGGTAATCCTTTTTTAAATCTAAGCTAACACCGGGAATAGCTAACCTATTATTTCTAAAGACTATTGTTACTGCACCTTTTGCGCCGCTGACGACTGCTGCGTCACGCTGCTCTATACCACTTCTAACTTTATCCGCGTAACCCCGAACTAATACTGCCACACTATAAGGAGCCAAGGCTAGCTCGTTACCCTTTATTTCAACAATTTCAGGAAAAACCTCTTTAATTTTATCCCAAAATTTTTTACCCTTCTCCGTAAGGGAACACCCGCTTCTTGTTTTAGTGATCAATCCCTCTTTAGTTAAGCGTTTTATAATTGTTCTTATGGTTCCCTCACCCAAATCAAGCTTTTTGGCTATTTTTCCCCGTCCTATACGCCCGGAGATAGCTAGAATCCTAAAAAATCTTATGAGATCTAGAATGCTGAATGCTGGAAGTGGACCGGGAGCCCTTTTATAGGCTAAATTAACTAAGATTTCCTTAATTGACATATATTGTCACAAATAAATATGTGAAAGATTAGTGATAAAAATTTCCTCTAGATAAACGAAGATTAAAAACAAACTTTAACTAATTTATTAAGTTAAAATTATATGGAAAGATGCGGATGATGGAAGCATGAAATTCGATGTTATTGTTGTTGGAGCTGGAACCGGAGGTTGCATGGCTGCTAAAACCGCATCGAAGGCAGGTCTCTCTGTCTGCTTAGTTGATTATAAAGATGCGGAATCTATAGGTAACAAAGTATGCGGTGATGCTATTGGCAAGCATCATTTTGATAATCTTGGCTTACCTTATCCGAGTGGAGATGAACTTGAAAGAAGGATAGTTGGCATAAAAATTTATTCGCCAGATTTGGAAACTGTTTTTCGCCTAACTGGTGAGGGATTACATGGCTTTATAGTAAATAGACATGCTTTTGGTCAAAGACTGCTGAGAGAGGCTATTAATGCTGGAGCAACACTTTTAGACTTGACGCAAGCCCTAGAACCAATAGTAGATAATGGTTTTGTCAAGGGGATTAAGGCTAGAAAACTGAAAAACGGTTCAAAAATAGAGCTATATGGTAAGGTTACTGTGGACGCTAGCGGTCATGTAGCTGTGCTCAGGAGAAAGCTACCGCCGGAAATAGGAATAGAATCCTCAATTAACAGAAGGGATGAAGTTGTATGCTATAGGGAAATACGTCTTTTAAAAAAGGAGATAGATGAGCCGGATTTCTGTCAAATATATTTAGATTTGAAGATTGCACCAGGAGGATATTACTGGATTTTCCCCAAAAAAGAAACTGGAGTTAACGTTGGGTTAGGTGTTGCAGCAATCGGCGATTTTCCAAACCCAAAAAATCAGCTTTACAGGTTCGTTCTCAGTAAACCCATTTTTAAAGAATCAACAATCATTCACGGCGGCGGTGGAGTGGTGCCTACAAGACGCCCTCTAGACTCATTTGTTGGCAACGGAATAGTTGTTATAGGTGATGCAGCATGTCATGTAAACCCTATACACGGCGGTGGAATGGGCCCTTCGATGATGGCTGGTAAGATAGCTGGTGAAGTGATAGTGGAGGCACTAGCAGAAGATATGCCGACAGTAGATAATCTGTGGCCTATAAATATTCGGTACATGAGGGACTATGGTGCTAAGCAGGCTGGATTGGATGTTTTCCGCATTTTCCTACAGAGTCTAACTAATGATGATATCAACTACGGAATGAAATATAAGTTGATAAAAGAGGAGGATGTTCTTAAAGCCAGTCTAGAAGGAGATGTGCGACTAAACATAACTGATACCACAAGGAGAATCTTCAGGGGCCTTAAGAGGATATCTCTTTTGAGGAAATTATACAGTATGACGAAAAAATCAAAGCTTGTGAAAGAGGCATATGACAAGTATCCTCAGTCACCAAACAAAATGCCTGAGTGGCGGCTGAAAATCAAGAAAATATTTGAAGCTTAAAAATCATTTTATCTAATTTCCTTTTTCTTTTTCTAAAAGATTTTTGTGCATATTTTTGTACGCAAAAGATTTAAATATTGCCTTTAAGAGCAATATTTTACATTCGAGGAGAGAAACCTATGCCAAGAAAAATCCTTCTAAATGAAGATGAAGT
The DNA here is from genome assembly GCA_964431725.1 of uncultured Candidatus Bathyarchaeia archaeon. GTDB lineage: Archaea > Thermoproteota > Bathyarchaeia > Bathyarchaeales > DTEX01 > DTEX01. The sequence continues at coordinate 10,278 of CAYSKG010000030.1, forward strand.
ACCTAAACAATGGTATAACATTTTACCGGATCTACCAAAACCATTGCCACCACCAATTAATCCCGCTACGAAAGAACCAATAAAACCTGAAGAGCTGATGGTGCTTTTCTCAAAAGAGTGCATCATGCAAGAAGTTAGTCAAAAACGCTGGATAAATATACCAAATGAGGTTCGGGAGGCATACATGCTTTGGAGGCCAACACCTCTATACAGGGCTGAGGGGCTTGAAAAAGCTCTAAAAACCCCCGCCAAGATCTACTATAAATATGAGGGGGTTAGTCCCCCTGGAAGTCACAAGCCTAACACAGCTGTTGCTCAAGCCTATTATGCAATGAAGGAAGGAATTGAACGGTTAACCACTGAAACTGGAGCTGGACAGTGGGGTTCAGCCTTAGCTTTCGGCTGCATGATCTTTGGATTGAAGTCAACCGTTTACATGGTTAAAGTCAGCTATAACCAGAAGCCTTACAGGCGGGTTTTGATGGAGCTATGGGGCGCGGAAGTTTATCCCAGCCCAAGCGATAAAACGGAGAGTGGGAGAAGAATACTTAAGGAGGACCCAAATAATCCGGGAAGTCTGGGAATAGCCATAAGTGAGGCAATAGAAGATGCTGTGACCCATGAAAATGTGAAGTATTCGCTTGGAAGCGTCTTGAATCATGTTTTATTACATCAAACCGTTGTAGGATTAGAAGCGAAAAAGCAGCTAGAAAGTATAGATGACTATCCAGATATAGTTATCGGCTGTATAGGTGGTGGAAGCAGCTTTTCTGGTCTCTTCTGGCCATTCTACTATGACAGAGTCTCAGGTAAAGCTCCAAAGGACATTCAATTCCTAGCTGTCGAGCCAACAGCATGCCCAACCATAACTAAAGGCTTCTACACCTACGATCATGGCGATGCTGCCCGCTTAACACCAATGCTCAAAATGTACACATTAGGACACATGTTTATCCCGCCGCCGATACACGCCGGCGGCTTAAGATATCATGGAAAGGCGCCAACCCTATGCTTGCTAAGCAAGGAGGGAATCGTTAAGACGGCGGCTTATAATCAAGTTGACGTATTTAATGCAGCTCATCAATTCACTAAGACGGAGGGGTTTGTGCCTGCTCCAGAACCAAGTCACGCAATAAAAGCAGTTATAGATGAAGCGCTGAGATGTAAGGAGACTGGAGAGGAGAAAACAATACTCTTCCTTCTATGCGGGCATGGACATTTCGACATGCAAGCCTTCGACGATTATTTGGGCGGAAAGCTTCCACCCTACGAGTATCCTGAAGAGAAAGTTCGGGAAGCAATGCGTAAGCTTAAAGAACTATATCCATGGCTGGAGATGGAACAATAAATATCGAAGCAAATCTTGATTTAATCAGCGAAGCCCTCAAGAATTTCGATAATAGTCTTTTTTGTTCCACCTAGTCTTCATTTTTTCCTTACTTTTACTAGGAAAACCTTTTCATCATATTCCGTCTTCACTCGGATAGAATATTAAAAATTTGAAGAAAGCCATAATTGCTATATGACGATGCTGGGCGGAAGTCTCCGCTTGAAAGGTTTCTTACCAGGAAATTAAAATTTATTAGATTCTTCGACATTAAAAAATCATGATTGCAGAGTGGAAAACCCTAGAATTTTCCAGAGTAAGCGGCCCCTCTATAATTGTTCAACCAGAGACTTCTTGGCGTTTCCTTTTCTGGCGTGGCGCTCAATACGTTGCATGTATTGACTTGGGTGATAACGTATGGTTCACCCCCGAATGGCTTGAAGTAAACTCTCCGGATGATCACCATTGCTATGAACCGATCATGGATAAAAAGTGTAGGTATTCACATGCTGAAATTCTGGAAAGAGGGGATGCGAGAGCCAGGGTTAAATGGCATTACGTATGTTGTAACATTAAATACGAAGTATTTCATGGAAATACTGAGGCTGACGAGTATTACACAATCTACCCCGATGGAGTCGCCACAAGACAGCTTGTTGCGTGGCCGGGGGACAAGAATGCGAAGGGAGGAAACCCAAACTTTTGGCAAGTCTTAGAATACATACTTATAAATGGCATAGGATCCAGACCTGATAATGTCTTAGATCCCGAGGCAGCATTTGTATTCATGAATGAAAAAGGTGAAAAAATAGTGTTTAAATGGCCTCTGCCGACGGAGGAGCATACACCGTTATGCAAGCTACACCCCGGAAATTAAAGATTGGAATGTATACATTGGGAGAATTGGTTTAAAAAATAGGCCTAGCCCTTTGTTGCCTTCATTAAAGATAGGAGATTCTTTCCATATAGACCTTGTGTACGCTGTGGAGGCGACCATCCGTTTTTCGGCTTATTCCAGTCGGAGGCTGTCTGGAAACATTGGCCAGCTAATGATATGGAAGATTTCATCCTAGGGGTTGAAGCCTTCACACCCCCACCGATGGGGGTCTCCCGTTTATCTGAAGCTAGACAAGCTTAGGGGGACGATATAATCATATCCATGAATTTTCCGGAAACGGTTTGTTTGAAAGGTGTCGAAGCTGTGAAGAACTTTACCAAAGAAATCTTGGGAACCGTTGCCTCCGGAGACAACTTTATGTTAACTGTGACTGAGGACATACCCTACAGAGAACTAGATGACGTCCTGGAACCCAGCTTACGGGCAATCGCTGAAGTCATGTGGAAATACGGAAAGTATCCTATTAACATATCTAGTATTAGCTGAACCCCTCACGAGAGAATTAAAAATTATTATAAGGATAGCGAATTTAGCCAACTCTTAAACGCTTCAGAAAGTGAGAATCTCTTTTCATCTGGGAAAAATAATAATATAAGAGATGAGAACAGAATTATTCTTTGAGGTGGTTTAATTGAGAATTAATGAATCTAATCTAGCTAAGCTCGAATCAGAATATAAGGGGTATCTTGAAGGCGAACTGCTTGACAGATTCTTCGAGGATTTTGACATAAAGTTTTCGGCGGGTCACTGGGCTGCTGGCGACTTTAAGGACAGATTCGCTACAGAAGGTTACTTTCCGGATTTAGATTCAGACATTGTAGCTCAGCTCGAGAGGGTTGCTAAGGCTGGAGTGAAAGGTGTAGAATTTCATGACGCATTGTTTTTAGATGAGAACCTTAAGGCTTCTGATGAACAAATATCTTTAGTTAAAGAAGCCATGGATAAATTGAACATTCAAGTTTCAAATATGAATGTCAACATGTTCACTGATCCAAGATGGAAACTTGGAAGCGTGACGAATCCCAAGAGAGAGATTAGAGAAAAAGCCTTGGAAGTGCTCTTGCAGGCGGCTGATATAGCTAAAGAGGTTGGTAGCCCAAGCTTGAGCTTCTGGCCTGGCCAAGATGGATGGGACTATAATTTCGAGTCTAATTATGGACGTAAATTTGAGTGGTTTCTAGATGCATGTCTTAAAGTGGCTAAGCGCTGTAGGGAGTTAGGGTTAAAGTTTGGTGTTGAAGCAAAGCTTAAGGAACCGAAGGAGGGGAACATGATTATTCCAACAACCCACCTTTCAGGCTGGATAGCCTATAAAGTTAACGAGGAATTAGGCTCAAAGGTTATGGGTGTAACCATAGATTTTGGGCATGAAAGAATGTATGGGGTGGAGCCCGCATTCACCGTGTACGCGCTTCACAAAATGGATGTTCCAGTAATCGGATTTCACATAAACACCGCAAAATACAAAAGCAACGATGAAGACAGGGTTTTCGGAACCGGAGATATATGGTGTTTCGTGGACTATTTGTATGCGGCGATAGACATCGGATACGACGGGTGGTTTGCTGAGGATCAATTCACTTATAGGATGGATCCAACGGAAGCCATAAAACTCAGTAAAGAAATCTTTGGAAACCTGATGAAGAAGGCGCTTCTCATATACGCCAAAAAAGATGAGCTAGAGAAAGCTAGAGAAACTGGGGATCAAATAGGAATACTAAACCTCACAAAGAAAATAATTATTACAGGATAAGTAAACGATCATAGCCCAGCGCATTTCCTTCCTTCTTTAATCAATTAATCTTTTGTTCTTTTTCACACATAGTTCACTAGGTTCATTTTTCTATTAAAGAGGGGGTTTAATTTTGAGAATTCAACATTATGCCAAATTAAGGACAGTAATGTACCAATACTTAAATAATCCCTCAGAATTTTTATCACTTGAAAGGCTTGAAAGGGTGGCGGATTAGATTTGGAGCGCATATCTGATAGTGAATTTAAAGAAAGAATTCTCCGAGTTAAAAGCATAATGAGGAGGAAAGAATTAGACCTGCTGATTGTTTATTCCAACCAGGTGGATCCAGGTAATGTTCGTTACCTTGCGGATTACTGGCCTATTTTTGAACAAACCTTTGTGGTTCTTCCATTAGAGGGGGAGCCTATCC
>CAYSKG010000031.1:0-14494 GCA_964431725.1 uncultured Candidatus Bathyarchaeia archaeon
AAATGAAAAAATAAGTGTAATTTTAATTTTGTTAATTTAAAAAATAGGAAAAAATAATTATTTTCAAAAATTGATGATTTTTCTTCCTTCTCTTCTCTTCACACTTAACCGAATAATTTATAACTTGTTAAATGATAATTGTTAATTAAGTTAACAGGTGAAATTTCTATTGCCTGTAAGAAAGATGAAAGTAGAAGTTTACGATGAGGCTGGAAATCGTTATGTAATAAGTTTTGAAGGTAGAGTTACCAGAGATAAAGCCCTAAAAATTCTTGATATAGTTGAATTGCTTGGCGGTATACCTGTAGGAGAACCCATTCAATATCCACATGATATTTCGAAGATTGAGAAGGTTCTTTTGGTTGTGAAAAAGAATTTTCCTATAGCTTGGTTCTCAGCTAGAGAGGTCCAAGAAGCATATGAACGAGAAACTGGTGAGCCTATAAGTTTAAGCGCAGTTTCTACGTATCTCTCAAGACTTGCTGATAAAGGAATACTTATGAAAATAAAGAGAGCTAATCGTGTATCATTTAAACTTGCATCTGAAGAAGTAAGAGAACTTGTAAGATCCTTCTAAAAATTATCTTTCTTGTGCTTCTTCTCTTTTCAAAATTTCTTCCATCTCTTTATTTAAGCGGTAAACATATGGAATTTTATCGTCTCTTCTGTCAACGTATCCACGCATATATAGACTTTTCATTAAGCGCGCTGTATGCTCTCTTGTTAGATTAATTTCACTTCTTATTTCAGAAACAGTTTTTTCTCCCCCTCTTGCCAAAATTCTCAAAACTCTTAACTCAGTTTCTGTGAGAGAGGCCAATGCCTCATCTCTCCCAACAATAATAGGAGAGCTCCCCCTTGAAATTTTTACTCTATCTTTAGACCTAGATCTTTCTACACTAAATTTTTCAATATTGTTCAATCTTCTCAAGATTTCATCATACTTTATGGTCAATTCATCAATTTTGCTTTTTAGTTCCTCATAATTAGCTGAGAGAGTTTCCTTATAACCCGCTAATTCCTTTAATTTGCTTTTGATATCATTTACTATAGTTTCTATTTCGTCTATTTTTCTAGGAGAAATTAGCTCATACTTTCTATTTATTTCCTGAATTTTTTCATCCTGCTTCTGAAGATCTCTATTAAAACTCAAAATTATGTCATCAATTATCCTCTTTGCCTTTTTATACTCAAAGGAGCTAGCTCTTAATCGCTTAAAATAAATAAGGAGGAATAGGGAAGTAATGCTGAAGAGAACTGCGTAAATTATGATTAAAAATAGATATTCCATGATATCACACTCATGATGTCACATATCACGTGATTTATCAACATCACATTATAATCACAATAATTACTTAAAAATATTTTCATGTTTTAAAGCGTTTTTCCTGAAAAACTCCTTTTTTATGAAATTTATTTTTTATTTCCGTTGCATTGTTTTTAGGAAATTATGTGATGTCATGTTGGTGATTTGTGATGTCACATATCACGTGATTTAGACATGGCTCTAGGCTTGGAAAGATCTAATAATCCCTTCTCTATTTCCTCTTGGAGTGCTTTTATTATTCTAATTTGTTCTCTACTTATTTTTCCACTTTCCCATATTTCTCGATATTTTTCGCTGTAGGCTTTTATTTTATTTGAGATTTCTATGTATAAATTTAGACGTGGATCCTCAAAAATGCCCAAGTATCCCAAAAGAATAACAGTGTAAATGGATTTAATTATATTTCTTCTTGCCTGCGCTAAGGTTCTGTTGAAGGATCCTCGACTTACACCAGACTTTATGAGTCTTAACTTTGCTTTATCTTCATATACTATTTTTTTATCACTTATTTTTTCGGCTAAAATATCTATTAAAAACGTTTCTGCCTGTACTTTGGTTAAATGACTATTTTTAAGTAATATTTTGAAAATTGGATCCCTATTTAGGCTTAGTAGCCATCTTTGAACCTGTTCTTTTATACTTGGATCTTTCATAAACAATTTCCTCCTAAATGAATACGTTTTTGTATACAACAATTATTTAAGATTTTAGATTAAAAGTAGTTATGTAATGTGATTTGTGATGTCGCATATACTGCAAGAAGTGTGATGAATGTGTGATCGGGATGTGATGCTTCATAAATCACATGACACCAAAAATTTTATCCTAAACTTTTAAGAGCAATTAATTACTACACTTTACTTTGGTACGTGGGTCCAATATGGGTAGAAGGCGAAGAAAAGTAATTAAAATACCTAAAAAGAAATTACCAAAAGTTTTCTTATGTCCAAAATGTAGTCAACAGTCTATTAGGGTTAAAATAATAGAGGAAAGTGAAAATTGGAAAAAAGCGATAGTTCAATGCGGCAACGTAAATTGTGGCTATAAAAAGGAGATGCTAGTTAAACCCTTCTTTAAAGAAATAGATGTTTACTGTCAGTTTATAGATGAATTTTATTCCTCCTAAATTTTTAAGAGGGAAGCGAGAATGGTTGGTAAAGTTGAAGAATACTTGCTAAGAAGGATTCAAAATGAAGGGGCAATCCATATAACGCTTATTGACCCAGAGAAAATCACCCCTAAAACTGCAATTTTAACATCAAACAAAAGCGAATCCTGTGGTTCCTCGGCTATAATGATCGGCGGCACAACGCTAGTTTCATCAAATCTTTTAGATAACATAACTAAGGCTGTTAAGAGCTCTGTGAAAATCCCAGTAATATTATTCCCAAACAATATAACTGGTATAAGCGAACATGCAGATGCAATATGGTTTATGTCCTTACTGAATTCAGCTGACCCATACTTTATAGCTGGCGCACAAGTTCTTGCAGCACCCTTAATCAAAAAGCTAGGTTTAGAAGCAATTCCATTAGGCTACATCATAGTTGGAGAAGGTGGATCCGCAGGAGTTATTGGTAAAGCCTGGCCAATTCCATATAATAAACCTGAATTAGCAGTCGCTCATGCATTAGCCGCTCAATTTCTGGGAATGAGGTTTGTTTATTTAGAAGCTGGATCGGGTGTAAGCCAGCCTGTTCCAGTAGAGATGATTAAAATGGTTAGAAAAGCCGTGGATATTATTTTAATTGTAGGTGGAGGTATAAGAAGTAGGGAGCAAGCTGAAAAAGCTGTAAGAGCTGGCGCCGACATAATTGTTACTGGCTCCATAATTGAAGATAGTAGTGAGGAAGAAGTTAAAAGTAAACTAGCTGAAATTATAGAAGGTATAAGGGAGGGAGCTAAAAGTAGACTTTAAGGAGATGAAGTTATCTTGACGGCGTTTGAGCAATATTTTAAGTCGCTTAAGAAAATTTTGGAGCGAGATGACCTATACGATATATGGCCGGATTTTGAACCCGAATATGATGAACGAGAATATGCCTGGACAAATCTAAGGGGTTTAGGAGAGTCTTTATTACTTAATTGCGGTCAGTGTGACGGCCCCTCTGATATGAGACATAAAAGATGTAGAGCATGCGTTGAAAAAAGAAAGGAAATAGCTCGAAGAACTTATGAAAGGATTATGGGTCGACCAATAAAGAAATGGAACGCTGTAATTTTATGTCGAATTCACATTGAATAGTGTCGATCAATATGGAAGTGGCTAATAACAATAATGTTAATGGTAGAATAAGTAGAGAATATCAAGAGTACTTCCATAATCTAAATCAGTCCTTAAAGGAAATTTATGAAATCGCAAAGAAGGCTAGAGCGAAAAAACTAGATCCTAAACCTTATCCAGAAATAGAGATGGCGAACGACCTAGCCAGCCTAGTTGAGGGCTTCATCAGATTACCTGGAATCGCTAGAAGGATAAGAGAGCTTTCTAAAAGCATGTCTAGAGAGAAAATTGCCTTTAAAATAGCTGAAGAAATTGTTTATGGAAAATTTGGACATTTAAATGAAGAAAGAGCTGCTGACTTGGCAATAAGAACTGCTTTGGCAATATTAACTGAAGGGGTCACAGCGGCAGTTTACTCTGAAGGTATAGCAAAAGTGGCGATAAAAACAAATATGGATGGATCTAGATATCTTGCAATATACCTAGCTGGACCAATACGTTCAGCTGGCGGCACAGAGACGGCTCTAACACCCGTTATTGCAGATTTTGTTCGCCGTCTACTAAAATTGGATAAGTATAAACCCACCAGAGAAGAAATAGAGAGGTTCATTGAAGAACTGAGACTTTATGAACGTGAAGTTGGGCGCTTTCAATACAGCGTCTCAGATCAACAGTTGAGATTAGCCCTAGAACGTTTACCAGTTGAAGTTACCGGCACCCCCTCTGATCCGGTTGAAGTTTCCTCACATCGAAATCTTCCCCGTATTGAAACTAATAGAGTGCGTGGTGGAGCACTTAGAGTTGTGAATGATGGAATTGTGGGGAGAGCGGCGAAAGTTTTAGCTGTGGTTGAGGATGTAGGTATACAAGGTTGGGAGTGGCTTAAGGAAATTAAAGAGATTGCGAAAAGGAGGTCCTCATCGGGTTTTATGGGGGAGGTTCCAGCTGGAAGACCCATATTATGTTTTCCGTCTAGAAAAGGTGGTTTTAGGCTTCGTTATGGTAGGTCAAGAAATACTGGATTAGCGGCGGTTGGACTCCACCCATTAACAATGATAACCCTAAATAATTTTCTAGCTGGTGGTACACAGCTTAAAATTGAAACTCCGGGAAAATCAGGTATAGTCATGCCTGTAGACTATATAGAGCCGCCAATAGTTAAATTGAAAGATGGGGCGGTCATTAAAGTCTCTTATGAGAACATCAATTTAGTTAAGAGGGAGACGGAAAAAATTCTGTTTTTAGGGGATATCCTCATAAGCTTTGGCGATTTCCTTTATAATAATAAATCTCTTTTACCATCCGGATATACGGAGGAATTCTGGCGTGAGGAACTTAGAAAAGTAATTCTTGAAGATTTCAACGGAGAGGTTAAGAAGGTTGCTTTGAAAACTGGGGTTCAAGAAGCCTCTTTAAGGTCTTATTTGAATGATCCATTTAATAATAAACCCGGTGTTCAAGAGGCCATAACATTAAGCCGATCACTCAATATTCCGCTCCATCCGTCTTACACATACTTTTGGTCTAGTATTTCAGTTGAAGCGCTTAGGAAACTGAGGAAGTGGTTACTGAACTCGAAGATTGTTCGCGAGGGGAAATTAATAACCAAGATAGTGGGAGCCTTTAGTGAAGAGATCAAAGAATACCTTGAGGAGATATGTATTCCACATAGACTTGGTGAGGATGGTATTCTTATAGAGAATTCTGATGCTCATGCGTTTGCTATCACTCTTGGAGTAGATAATCCTCAAACAGATTTGCTCGAGGAGCTTTCCACTTTAAAAAATCTGTCTAGGCTCAGCGGTTTAATTATCAGAGATAAAGCTCCATCCTTTATAGGCGCTAGAGTCGGTCGCCCTGAAAAAGCTAAGAAACGTGAAATGAAACCTCCCGTTCAAGTTCTTTTTCCAGTTGGTTTAAGCGGTGGCGCTCAAAGAGATTTAATGAAAGCCTATAAGAAGGGAATTATTAGAGTTGAGATAGTTAGCCGAATTTGCCCAAATTGCCGAACAGTAACGTTTAAAGGAACATGTCCATCATGTGGAATGGAAACGGTGCTAAGATCTATTTGTCCAAGATGTGGTAGAGAATTAAATACGGAAGAATGTCCCGTCTGTAAAATTAAAACAAAAAATTTCTGTATCCAAGCAATTTCCATAAGAGATTTAATTGATGAAGCATGCCGTAAAATCAGCTTCACTCCCCAACACATTAAAGGAGTTAAAGGTTTAACAAATAGAACACGTACTCCTGAGCCTATAGAAAAAGGAATATTAAGAGCAAAATACAATCTTTCAGTCTATAAAGATGGCACTATAAGGTTTGATGCAACTAACGCTCCTCTAACTCATTTTAAACCCTCTGAAATAGGAGTTTCTGTAGAGAAGCTTAGAGAGTTAGGTTATACTCATGATTATTTAGGTAACCCATTGGTGAATTCGGAGCAAATATGCGAGCTAAAGATTCAGGACATTATAATTCCTTGGAAAAGCGTTGAACATTTTATGTCTGTAGCAAAATTTGTAGATGAACTTCTTCAGAAATTTTATGGACTCAAACCATTCTATAACATTAATAAACCCCAAGATTTAATAGGTAAGCTCGTAATAGGCTTAGCGCCACATACTTGTGCTGGTGTTCTGGGTAGAATAATAGGCTTTACAAAGTTCAATGTTTGTTTCGCCCATCCCTTTTGGCACTCAGCTAAAAGAAGAGATTGCGACGGTGACGAAGATAGCATAATGCTTGCTTTGGACGCCTTTCTAAACTTCTCAAGAGAGTATCTTCCAGATCAAATAGGTGGAATGATGGATTCCCCACTCTTTATCATTCGCGCAATACTTCCTGAGGAAGTTCAAAGACAAGCGCATGAATTTGACGTATCAGATAGATATCCGCTAGCCTTCTATAAGGAAACATTGAAAGGTAGCTCAGCTAGAGAATTAATTGACTTAATAGATGTTGTTAAGCATAGATTCAATAGCGAAGCTCGTCTCCAAGGCTTCATGTTTACTGTGCCCACCTCAAACATTGAGGCTGGAAACCGAGAAAGTATATATAAGACTTTAAGACGTATGACTGACAAATTGGCAGCTCAATTAGACTTGGCAGGAAAAATTAAGGCTGTAGATGCGCGTATTGTCGCGGAAATAGTTTTAAATACGCACTTCATTCGTGATATTTCCGGAAATTTAAGGGCTTTTGCAACCCAGAGTTTCAGATGCAAGAAATGTAACAGACGCTTTAGAAGAGTTCCGCTTAAAGGAACATGTCCAGAATGTGGGGGCGAATTAACCTTAACGGTTCATAGAGGCGGCATAGAAAAGTATCTAGAAGACGCTTGGCATCTTGTAAAAAAATATAACATGTCAGAATATTATGTTCAACGTTTAACTTTAATTGAGAAAGAAATAAACTCATTATTTGAAAGCGGAAAGAATATAAAACAATCCAATTTAGCAGAGTTTCTAAATGGTTCTTAATAAAGAACAAAGACTTTAAGTTTTATTTACTCTTAAACTATTCTTTGGGTATTTAACATGTTCAAGGAGGGTTATCACCCTAAAGCCTTTTTAATACATAAGAGGAACGTGAAACGAGGTCTATCCGTAAGATCAAAGATAATCGCCACATTGGAGGAGGGTCCCTTAGATACGAAGAGGCTTGCAGAAAAAATAGGTGTAAGTTCTTCATCAGTTCTTCATCACCTGCGTTTACTGAAAATTGAGAAGATTGTTACAAGACAGAGTAAAGCCCGCCTTTGGAAGCTGACTGGTATTGGACAACAACGGCTAACCGATATAGCTCTTCATATGCGCAATCGGTCTAAAGAAAAATGGTTTTAGCTCTAATGTTCATCCTGTTTGCTTTTAAGCTTTTTAGCTTATTCATAGCGTGATTTGAAACTAAAAGGATGGGCATGTTCTCCGATTTTCGAATGACATTTAAATATCTCAGCATTAAGCTCTATTATTGAAGTAAAATGTCCTAGGCAGATTAAACATGAGAAACCGTCTAATTTCGTTTTCTCTTATAATTTTTATTGCGGTTACCTACAGCATTCCCTCTAACGCTACAAAAGGCATTTATCTGAATATCTACGTGAAAGAAGCATATAGCGATATGCCCTTAGCTGAAGCAATAGTTATTCTTTTCAATGAGGAAAATAAAATCATACGATCAACTGACATCAATGGGCACTGCAGTTTCTCCGTTCCTAGCGAAGGTTGGTATTATATTTTAGCATTTAAAGATGACCCCTCCACTTTAGGTCGCGACTATGTTCCATCAATGTTTTCAATTTATCTCCAAGAGGGTGTTACAGTGACTTTCGTCTTTAATCTTTTACCTGGAGCCACAATTTATGCAACAGGCGACATCTATTTTCTTAATGCCCCAAAAGACATCTACTTTTTCTCATTTACAGTTATTAATGCTACCAGTAATGAACCCCTATCTTTTTCGCACAGTCTCACTAAATATGGAAGTGGTTTTCCATCCTGGGGGAATCCACCATGGACTGAAAAAATTTGGTATAGAAAGATTCTCGGTTTAGATCCTAGAGAAATAATAGTTCCCGCTAATACTCCAGTAAGTATTGAAGTCAAGGCTCTAGTTTGGGTTAGGGGTTGGCGTAATCAGAGCTTTATAATGGATAATAATGGTGTTTTCTATAACTTAACTCAGGGGGAGCTGCTCCAGGAGGATCTAAGCAAATATTCTCTACTTAAAAGCTTTACAAACGTAGAGAATCTCCTTAATTCTACAGAGAATTTGATTTCAGAAGCGTTCAAAACTGGTTTTTATGTAAATGTGGAGAAAAATGATTTAGCTAGAGCAAATATTTTAGTTCATACTGCAAGAGATTTTTATAAAATCGGAGACTATTCTGCAACCTACTCATGCCTCAAAGAAGCCTATATAACTATCATAAATATTAGCGAAGAAATCAATAATCTCTTTAATACCGCCAGCCTAACAGCTATATTGGGCTCAATTTTCCTTGTAATTATGACGATTACTCTAGGTCTTTTCCTCCTAGAAGATCCACGCAAACGCTTCATTCTCAATCTCATAATTTTCACCATATTTTTGGTGCTTTTCTATCTTCTTTTTCCAGGTTGCAGGATTGTTGGCATTATACCCATAAGCATCGCGTCAGGTCTATCATTAATCTTTCTACAGCTAATTATTCCATTATCCTTTAAAACGAATGCAAAAAGAACCAGATTGTTTGCCCAACAACCCTCAATAAGAGCATTAATTTGGTCAATATTTTCTTTAGCTAAGAGAAATCTGAAACGCAGGAAATTACGTTCAATCTTATCCATTATAAATTTATCCGTTTTAACCTTCGCTCTTATCGTTTTAACCTCAATTTCCATAAAATTTGGAGTTTTAGTTCTCCCTCAATATGGAAGAACCGCACCTACTGAAGGAATTTTAATAAGAAAATTTGGTTCATTAGAGTTTCCCAGATTACCCTTATCTCTCTCCCTTCTAGAATGGTTATCTCAAAGACCAGAAGTTCAAATGATTATTCCAAAAGTTGAGAGTATTCCTCAGCTTACTCCACAAACGAATTTAATAGCGCCAAGCGGAGCAAAAATTCCTATTTTTGGAATTTTGGGAATCTACCCATCTCTAGAAGAGAATATCACAAAAATCCAGGATGCAATTATTTCCGGTTCCTTCCTTAGGGATGATATGACAAATGCCATATTATTAAGCGAGAAAGCTGCGGATAAATTAGGAGTTAAGGTTGGAGATAACGTTTCTCTCTATAATTCCACTTTTAAGATTGTAGGAATATTGGATGATGAAAAAATTGAAAGCTTGGTGGATCTTGATGGTTATTCTATTCTTCCTCAAAGGCTGACAAATAGCATGTTTGGCAGAGTGGCGGTAAGCTGCACAAGTGATATGGTTGTTATAACAACCTTCCACACGGCTTTAACTTTTCCCAACACTATGATCAGCCGTATAGATGTGGTGTTAAAGAAAAGTGAAGATCCATTAAGTTTTGCTAAACTCATAGTTTTCAGTCAAGAACTTGATGTATGGGTTGCTCAGCGCACGGGAATATTCTACATTAGAGTCGGACAGAGCCTTCAAAGTAGAGGCATATCCTCAATTCTTCCTCTGCAAGCTATAGTTATTTTAAGTGTCGCTCTTCATTTTATTGGCAGTGTCCGAGAGCGGAGAAATGAGATCTTTTCTATGGCGGTACAGGGAGTAAACCCTACTCATATAATGGTGATTTTTATATGTGAAGCCTTTATCCTAGGAATTCTTAGTGGGGGCATAGGTTACTTTGCTGGATTGAGTAGCTATCAGCTATTATCTCACTTCGCTACTAATTTAATGATTAAGCAAAAAGCTTCGATTGGGTGGGGATTACTTGCTCTGGTCTTTACTGTGGGTACATCTATTATTGCATCCATTCTTCCTGCTATAAAGGCATCAGCTCTAGTTACTCCATCTCTAAGGCGGAAATGGAATATTAGGGATCAAGGAAAAAAGCTGGCGGATGGGACATGGGTTTTCACGATGCCGATAAAAATTCCAGCGGCAACAATAAACTTCTTCCTTGACTTCCTTGAAAAACGTCTTAGGGCTCAAAGTACGGCTCTCCAAAATGTGATAAGAAATCTACGCTTCAGCTCAGAAGAAATAGATGGCGTCTCTAAGAAAACTGTGCGGTTCCGTTACATATCTGGCGAAATTGAAGGTGAAGGCTTCACTATAGACAACGAAATATCATTTATAAAGGAAAAGGGTGCCAAGGAATATTCTATTCACTTAAAGAGCCGTTTAGTTTATCTCAGCATGAAAGAGAATCACATTCATGAAAACGTTTCATTTCTTAGACGATTATTTCTTGAATGGGTTGCAATGAAATTCAAAATCGTTACTCCCGAAGGACGATACCCAAATCACTTATACACTCTAATTAAAAATCTTCATCCAACCACTATAAACCTGATAACTTTCACCAAAAATCCTAAGGAAAAAATTAACGATCTTTCATTGAGACTGAACAGGGAAGGGGAACCCCTTCCACAATTTAATCTTATACCTATATCGGATTCTTCCAACATGGAGGAAATCACAAAGAAAATTAGAGAAATACTTGAGAAGAGAGATGTAAATCTAGTGTGCATTAATGGGGGTCCAGAAAATATATGTAGTATCTTAGCGATGGAGGCTGCGAAGAGGAAGATAGCTGCCTGTTGCGTTTTGGATGAAAGACCGCTACATGAACAGGAGAGAAACCCCTACCAAGTTGGAAAAATAATAAAGATAAGCTGACCTCTATAAACCAATTTTTAGCAGTTATCTTCCCTTTCCTTAGCTTAATCTCATTAGTGTTTCAAATTTTTATGGAGGTTTTACTCTAGAATTATGCTTGCTCTATAATTCCCTTTAATGCGTTTACCAGTATAGGTGCAACTGAGACTTTCGCGTAATCATTCATAACGCTGTCTGTCCCCACAATTTCCTTTACGCCACTATCTCTTATAATTTTAACAGAATCCCCCAAAAGTAGGGCATGTGAAACTCCAACGAAAATTCTTTTAGCTCCTTGATCCCTAAGTATTTTTGCAGCATTCGCTATAGTTTTACCTGTACTTATTATGTCATCTATTATCACAGCGTCTCTTCCCTTAACATCTAAGTCTTTTGCATAAGTGATTATTTCACCAGTATAGCGGTCTCTCTTCTTTTCTAGGGAATCCCAGTCTGCATCAAGTACTTCAGCGGCATGCTTAACCCTCCTTATAGCCAATTCTTCTTCATCCGGCGAAATAACAAGTGGATCTTCTAATCTCTTTTTGGCAAAGTATCTCGCCAATTCCCCAGAAGCTGTAAGATTATAGATTGGAATATGGTACATTCTCAGAACATTCTCATTGTGGACATCAATCGTGTAGACTGTGTCTGCACCTAGCTTTTCAAGAACCTCAGCTATCATAGCTGCGCTTAAGCACTCACCCTCTAAATATCGTTCATCCTGTCGGCTATAAGCCAAATAAGGTGCAAAAACCTTTATTGTTTCTGCACCTAGATCTCTTGCGGTATGAAGGATTATGAAAAGCTCCATAGCATGTGCATCTTGAGGTGGATATAAGCTCTGCACAATTAGCAGGTTTTCTCCGGTAATGTTTTCCTCAAACTTAAAGTAGAACTCCCCATCTGGAAAACGTTTGGTTCTAACTTTAACCAAGGGAGCATTTAAAATTTTACTTATCTTTTGAGCTAAGTTTAAGGAGCTAGGTCCACTTACAATCTTCAAGTTTTTTCCTCCGAGTAACAATGAAAAATCTATGGTTAGTAAAGATAAATTCTTCGCTTTTGAGAGAAGACTCCTTATAAAGACGACTATATTTGATATTCCTTAAAATTCATAACGTAATTACGTAAATTTATTTTTTAGGTAGGTTGATTTTCCTTGGTGAAAGTTTACACTATAGGGTACGCAAAAAGGGATATATCTGATCTTATCAACATTTTAAGAAAATATGGCATTACACTTTTAGTAGATGTTAGACGTTTTCCGAAAAGTAAGTATCCTGAATTTGAAAAAGAAAACTTAAAGAACATACTGGAAAAGAATGGATTAAAATATGTTTTCCTAGGTGAAAATTTAGGCGGGTTCGTTAAGGGCGGTTATAAGAAATATATGGAAACCCAAAAATTTAAGGACGGATTTAAAGTTCTACTTAACTTAATCAGAAAAGAAACTGTTGTGTTAATGTGTAGAGAGAAGAATGTCAAATATTGCCACAGACGTTTTATAGCCAGTCTCCTAGAAAATCTCGGCGTAGAAGTCATACATATCATATAATCCAAGCAAATTAGAGAATTATCCCAAAGTTCTTAAAAGATTAAGGTAGCCTCTAAAAAATTAAACGAGTACTTCGTCCTAAGAGTATATGATTCAATAAAATTGTAGTTGTTGCGAGAGAAAGAGTGAAAAGTGGCACTGCCAGTCTTTAGACATCTTTCACGATGATATGCTTAATACACTCCCTATGTTTTTCAAGCATATCATCAATAAATCTCTTAAGATGTTCCTCGGCATAAAACCTACAATTCCCTTCACGAATCTCCCGGCGCAGAAGAATATTAAAGTTGGTGTAGGCCATAACTCCATATCGGATGGCGATTTCCCATCCTCTCTAAAACATTTAATTTCACAAATTTAACTTTTCCTTCATATTCTCTAGAAAAAAGTAATAAATAAATATGGACAGAGAGTTTAAGAATTATTGAATTTAAAAGGTGATTTATATGGCTGTACGTGTAGCAATTAATGGTTTTGGAAGAATCGGCAGATTGTTCTTCAGGGCTGCTATTGAGAGAGGTGTAGACCTAGAATTTGTTGCCGTAAACGACCTAGCAGATCCAAAGATGCTAGCGCACCTACTGAAGTATGATTCAGTTCACGGGAGATTTCCGGGAACTGTTGAAGTGGGGGAAGGAAAGCTAATTGTAAATGGAAAGGAGATAAAAGTTATATCCCAACCGGATCCAGCTAAGCTTCCATGGAAAGACCTTGATGTCTACTTGGTTATAGAGTCAACCGGAAGATTTAGGGATCGAGAGAATGCCTCAAAACATCTAACCGCTGGTGCAAAAAAGGTTTTAATCTCTGCTCCAGCCAAAAACCCGGATATAACCGTTGTTAAGGGATGCAATCTCGATGAATATGATCCTGAAAAACATTCGATAATCTCTAATGCTTCGTGCACAACGAACTGTGTGGCGCCCGTAGCCAAGGTTTTGGATGAAGCCTTTGGCATAGAAAAGGCAATAATGACCACTGCCCATGCCTACACTAATGATCAGCGCCTATTAGACCTAGTACACAGGGATCCACGTAGAGCGAGGGCAGCTGCTCTCTCAATAGTTCCAACGACCACGGGAGCCGCCGTAGCCGCAACGCTTGTTTATCCAAAGCTTGAGGGAAAAATGAACGGTTTAGCCTTGAGAGTGCCGGTTCCAAATGTTTCAATAGTGGACTTAACCGCGCTGTTGTCGAAGGATGTCACTAAGGAGGAGGTTAATGAGGCATTCAAGAAGGCGGCTGAAGGCGAACTCAAGGATATACTTGCCTACATTGAGGAGCCGATAGTTTCAATAGACATTAATCATGATTCTCACTCAGCGATAGTTGATGGTCTCTCTACGATGGTTGTAAGTGGGAACCTAGTGAAGGTTTTAGCATGGTATGATAATGAATGGGGCTACTCCTGCCGGCTGGCGGAAGTAGCTGAATATATAGGTAAAAAAGCGGGATTCTAAGAATCCGGGAGCATTAGCTAAAACAATCCACAATTTCTATTTTTTAAAGTTATCGGGAGGATTGAATAATAATATGCCGAGATTCCTAACTTTAGATGATTTCGATGTTAAAGACAAAGTGGTTCTAGTAAGAGTGGACTTCAACTCACCTGTTGACCCTCAAACAAAAAAAGTTTTAGATGACACGAGAATTAGGGCTCACGGTGAAACAACCATAAAGGAGCTTTCCGAAAAGGGTGCTAAGGTTGTTATTTTAGCTCATCAAGGTAGACCTGGCGAACCAGACTTTATTCCACTCGAGCAGCATGCCCAGATTCTAGGTAGAATCCTCGGAAAACCAGTGAAGTTTGTGGACGACATTTATGGTGAGAAGGCGAAGAAAGCCATAAAGGAGCTCAAGAGCGGGGAAATACTTGTCCTAGATAACGTTAGAAAGTTTCCTAACGAAAGGAAGAAGGCGCCGCCTGAGGAGCATGCAAAATCCGAGCTCGTAACTAATCTTGCGCCGCTGGCGGATTTATTTGTTAATGACGCATTTGCGGCAGCCCACAGAAGCCACGCCTCAATAGTTGGCTTTACAGCTGTTCTGCCAAGCGCCGCTGGAAGAATTATGGAGAGAGAATTGAATGCGT